>DASXOS010000166.1:0-16385 GCA_036494115.1 Solirubrobacteraceae bacterium
CAAACGTCGAGCTGGTGCACGGTCCGGGGTGCCCGGTGTGCGTGATCCCCATGGGCCGCGTCGACGACGGCATCGCCCTGGCTCATCAGGACGGCGTCATCTTCACCTGCTTCGGCGACATGATGCGGGTGCCGGGCTCAGACGGCAGCCTGCTCGACGCCAAGGCCCGGGGCGCGGACATCCGGATGGTGTACTCGCCGCTCGACGCGCTGCGGATCGCCAAGCAGAACCCCGATCGCGAGGTCATCTTCTTCGCGATCGGGTTCGAGACGACCGCGCCGTCGACGGCGCTGACGCTCAAGCGGGCGCGGATCGAGGGCGTCCAGAACTTCTCCTGCATGTGCAGCCACGTGACGATCGTGCCGCCGCTGCGCGCGCTGCTCGAATCGCCTGACCTGCGGCTCGACGGATTCATCGGCCCCGGTCACGTCTCGACCGTAGTCGGCGCCCGGCCGTTCGAGTTCATCCCCGTCGACTACGGCAAGCCGGTGGTGATCGCGGGCTTCGAGCCGCTCGACATCCTGCAGGCGATCGCGATGATCCTGCGCCAGCTCCGCGACGGTGAGTGCGAGGTCGAGAACCAGTACAAGCGGGTCGTCCCCTACGAGGGCAACCTGCGCGCGCTGGAGGTCATGGCCGAGGTCTTCGAGCTGCGCCCGCACTTCGAGTGGCGGGGCCTGGGGTTCATCTCCCACAGCGGGCTGAAGCTGTCCGACGCCTACGCGGATCTCGATGCCGAGCGCCGCTTCAGCGTGCCCGGCGTGCGGGTAGCCGATCCCAAGGCGTGCCAGTGCGGCGAGGTGCTCAAGGGCGTGATCAAGCCCTGGGAGTGCAAGGTGTTCGGCACCGCGTGCACGCCCGAGCGGCCGATCGGAACCTGCATGGTGTCCTCCGAGGGCGCCTGCGCCGCGTATTACAACTTCGGCCGCTTCGCACGAGAGCGGGAGGTCGTCTAGCCGTGGCGGCCCCCGAGCCGACCGTCGTCTCCGAGCGCGAGCAGAAGATCCTCGGGATCATCGAGACCGCCCGGGGCAAGCGCGCGAAGTTCCGCGACACGCAGATCAACATGGCCCACGGCGCGGGCGGCAAGGCGACGCAAGGTCTGATCGAGGGGCTCCTGGTGCCGGCGTTCGGCGGCGAGGCGCTCGGGGAGCTCGGAGACGCCGGGGCCGTCACCGCCGGCGCCAGCTGCCTGGCCCTGACCACGGACTCCTACGTGGTCACGCCGCTGCGCTTCCCCGGCGGCTCGATCGGTGACCTGGCCGTCAACGGCACCGTCAACGACCTCGCCGTGTCCGGCGCGCGTCCGCTCGCGCTGTCGGTGTCGCTGATCCTCGAGGAGGGCCTGCCGGCCGAGGATCTGAAGCGCGAGGTCGAGGCGATCGCGGGCGCCGCCCGCGAGGCTGGCGTCGAGATCGTGACCGGCGACACCAAGGTCGTCGAGCGAGGCCATGCCGATGGGATGTACATCACGACCGCCGGCATCGGCGTGCGCGACCCCCGGGCGCAGCTATCGCCGCGCGCGCTGCGTCCCGGCGACCGGGTCCTCCTGTCCGGGAGCATCGGCGAGCACGGCACCGCGATCATGCTGGCCCGCAGCGACTTCGAGCTCGACGCGGAGGTCGATTCCGACACCCGGTCGCTGTGGCCGGCCGTGGATGCGCTGCTCGACGCGGTCGGGCCAGAGCTGCGCTGCCTGCGCGACGCCACCCGGGGTGGGGTGGCCTCGGTGCTGAACGAGCTGGCCCGAGCCTCGTCGGTGGCGATGATCGTGCGCGAATCGGAAATCCCGGTCTCGCCGGTCGTGGCGGGAGCGGCGGAGATCCTCGGCATCGACCCGATGTACGTGGCCAACGAGGGCAAGATGGTCGTGTTCGTGGCCGCGGAGGCCGCCGAGCGGGCGCTCGAGGCACTGCGAGGCGTCGAAGGCTGCGAGCAGGCGACGGAGATCGGCGAGGTGCGGACGGAGCCGCCCGGGATGGTGCTCGTGCAGACGAGCTTCGGGGGCCGCCGCGTGATGGACCAGTTGGTCGGGGACCCGCTACCGCGGATCTGTTGAGAGCGAGAGGAGCAGGCATGGCGACGATGGCGAATCCGTACGCGAAGCAGCGGGAGACCGAGGCGGTCACCGCCCACGTCCTGTGGATGACCACGGGTCTCAGCTGCGAGGGCGACTCCGTCGCGATGACCTCCGCCACCAACCCGAGCCTCGAGGACATCATCCTCCAGGCGATCCCGGGGATGCCGAAGGTCGTGGTCCACAACCAGGTGGTCGCGTACGAGGTCGGACAGGAGTACGCCCAGGCGTGGTTCGACGCGGAGGACGGCAAACTGGATCCGTTCGTGCTCGTGATCGAGGGCTCGCTCGGCAACGAGGAGATCAACGGCGAGGGGCACTGGACCGGGTTCGCCGTGAACCCGTCCACAGGCCAGCCGATCACGATGAACGAATGGATCGACCGGCTGGCGCCGAAGGCAGCCGCCGTGGTCGCGGTCGGGACCTGCGCCACGTATGGCGGGATCCCGGCGATGAAGAACAACCCCACGGGCGCGATGGGTGTCCCCGACTACCTCGGCTGGAGCTGGCGCTCGAAGGCGGGGCTGCCGATCGTCTGCATCCCCGGCTGCCCCGCCCAGCCCGACAACATGACCGAGACGCTGCTCTACCTGGCGCTTCACCTGGCGGGGCTGGCGCCGGCGCCCGAGCTCGACGAGGCGCTCCGGCCGAAGTGGCTGTTCGGGCGCACCGTGCGCGAGGGCTGCAACCGGGCTGGGTTCTCGGAGCAGGGGGACTTCGCCACCGAGTACGGCTCCGACCACCGCTGCCTGGTCAAGCTCGGCTGCAAGGGGCCGGTGGTCAAGTGCAACGTGCCGATCCGCGGCTGGGTCAACGGCGTCGGCGGCTGCCCCAACGTGGGCGGCATCTGCATGGCCTGCACGATGCCCGGCTTCCCCGACAAGTACATGCCGTTCATGGACGAGGACAAGTGGGGCGGTGTCGCCGCAGACATCATGAAGTTCAGTTACGGCCCGATCGTCCGCTACTTCCGCCACCGGCACATCAAGAACGAGTACGACAAGGAACCGGAATGGCGCCGCCGCGGGAGGCAGCTCACCACCGGTTACGACAAGCGCTGGTGATCGCCATCAGGGCACTCGAAAAGCACCCCGTCTTCGACTAACAGGAGGGCCAGATGGCGACAGAGACCGCTTCACAGCAGAAGGTGATGGTCAAGGAGATGTCCTGGGATCCGATCACGCGGATCGTCGGGAGTCTCGGGATCCACACCGAGATCGACTTCTCCAACCAGAAGGTCAACAAGTGCTACAGCACCTCGATGATCTTCCGCGGGTTCGACATCTTCATGAAGGGCATCGACCCCCGCGACGCGCATTTCATCACCAGCCGGATCTGCGGCATCTGCGGCGACAACCACTGCACCTGCTCGTGCCTGAACCAGAACATGGCCTACGGCGTCAAGCCGCCGCCGCTGGGTGACCTGGCGTTCAATCTCGCGGAGACCGCCGACTACATCTTCGACCACGCCATCTTCAACGACTGCATGGCCAACGTGGACTTCTGCGAGCAGATGGTCAAGGAGACCAACCCGTCGCTACTGGCCAAGGCCGAGCAGACACCGGCCCCGGGCCAGGACATCCACGGCTACAAGACGATCGCCGACATCATGCGGGCGCTCAACCCGTTCACCGGCGAGTTCTATCTCGAGACCCTGCACGTGGCCCGCTACACGCGGGAGATGTACTGCCTGTTCGGCGGGCGGCACACCCACCCCTCGACGATCATGCCGGGCGGCTGCAGCGCGGACATCACCCACCAGACCTGCACGGACTACTACGTGCGCCTGATGCGCTACTTCGACTACGTCAAGCGCAGCGTGCCGATGCACGACGACCTGTACGACTTCTTCCTGCAGGAGCTGCCCGGCTACGACATGGTCGGCTACCGCGAGACGAACCTGGTCAACTGGGGCTCGTTCGACGATCCCGACTACGTCGACTACGACTACCGCAACATGACCGAGTGGGGCCGAAAGCGCTACATCACGCCGGGTGTGGCGATCGGCGGCGAGCTGATCTCGACCGACCTCGTCGAGATCAACCTGATGATCCGGATCCTGCTCGGCTCCTCGTACTTCGACTCCTGGGAGAACGAGCCGACGCTCGTGACCCAGGATCCGCTCGGGAACCCCGTCGACAAGAACCATCCGTGGAACAAGGTCACGCTCCCGCGGCCACAGAAGCGCGACTTCACCGACAAGTACACGTGGGTGGTCTCGCCGCGGATCTACGACAAGCGCACCGACACGCACGTGTGCTGCGACACCGGCGGCGGCCCGTTCGCGCGCCAGTGGTGCACGGCCAAGGCCGGACTGGTCGACTTCGGCTACGCCAAGGCCACCGGCAGCTCGATCCAGATGGTGCTGCCGCGCTCGCCGAACCTGCCCGAGATGGAGCTCGAGTGGAAGGTCCCCGAGAAATCGAACGCGATCGAGCGCGACCGCGCACGGACCTACCACCAGGCGTACAGCGCGCTGATCGCCCTGCACTGCCTGGAGCGGGCGATGAAGGAGGTCCAGGCTGGGCGGACCAAGAGCTGGAACAGCTTCAAGGTCCCTGACAGCGCGGTCAGCTGCGGATTCCACGAGGCCGCGCGCGGCGTCCTCTCCCACCACATGGTGATCCGCGACGGCAAGATCGCCAACTACCAGCCGTACCCGCCGACGCCGTGGAACGCGAGTCCGCGCGACAGTTTCGGGACGCCGGGACCCTACGAGGACGCGGTGCAGAACACGCCGATCTTCGAAGAGAACGGGCCCGAGAACTTCAAGGGTGTCGACATCATGCGGGCGGTGCGCTCGTTCGATCCCTGCCTGCCGTGCGGTGTGCACATGTACACCGGCGCGGGCAAGGTCCGCAAGGTCGTGCACACGCCGACCGCGATGGCGTAGGCCGATGCAGGCGACCGCTGCGACAGGAGCGGAGGCTCGCCCCGAGGAGCTCCTGGAGCTCGTCCAGGAGCTCCAGGAGCGGCTCGACTCCAGCGAGGCCAGCGCCACCCGCGTGCTCGCCGAGGACCTGGTGTCGGCGATCGTGCAGATGTACGGGACCGGACTCGAACGCATCCTCGAGCGCCTCGCGGCGGAGGGCCCATCCGGCGAGGAGCTCGCCGTCGGCCTGACCGAGGATCAGTTCCTCTCGACGCTGCTGTTGATCCATGACCTGCACCCGGTGGCGCTCGAGACCCGGGTCCAGCAGGCGCTCGACTCGGTGCGTCCCTACATGGAGTCGCACGGCGGAAATGTCGAGCTTCTCTCGCTGACCGACGGTGTCGCGCGGATCCACCTGCGCGGCAGTTGCTCGGACTGCTCGGCGTCGTCGGTCACGCTCGAGCTGGCGATCAAGCAGGCGCTCGAGGAGGGGGCGCCCGATCTCGAGGGGCTGGAGGTCGAAGGAGTGGCGCCGCAGACCGTGAATGGGGCGGGCTTGCCGATGGTGACGAACTCGGCGCCGACCGGGATGGAGCTCCCGGTCGTGACGTCCTCGCCGCCAGCCCCCCCGTCGTGGGTCACGGTCGACGCGATCGGCGAGCTCCGGGACGGCGCGCTGGCCGCGTTCGCTGTCGCGGGCTCGGAGCTCGTCATCGCGAACGTCGACGGCACGTTGCTCTCCTACCGCGACACGTGCGCGGGGTGCGGCGGGCCCCTGCACGACGGCGAGCTGAGCGCCGGAGCGCTCTCCTGCGGCCACTGCGGCCGATCGTTCTTCCTGCCGCGCGCGGGACGCTCAATGGACGACGACCACCTCCAGCTCGAGCCCGTGCCGCTGCTGCGCGAGCACGGCCGGGTCAAGGTGGCCCTCGCCGGATGAGCGAGCGGCTCGCCGACGCGGTCGGAACCCGCCGGAGGGCGCAGGCCGTGACCGGGCTGCGGACGCTGGCCCGCGCGCCTCGCGGGCCAGCCCGCGTGCCGGCAGCGGGCACCCCGTCAGACGAGCGCCCGTCCACCGGTGAGCTCGAGCTGTGCGATCTGTGCGGCACCACGATCCCGCCAGACCACCGTCATCTCCTGCACCTGGTCGAGCGGCGGATCGTCTGCACCTGCGAGGCCTGCTGGGGCATGCGCGGTGGCGAGGGCGACTTTCGCCCCACCGGGCAGCGGACGCTGTGGCTGGACGGCCTCGACGTCCCCGACGACCTCTGGGCGAGCTTCCAGATCCCGATCGGCCTCGCCTTCTTCATGCGCTCGACGGTCACGGAATGCGTGATCGCCATGTATCCCAGCCCCGCCGGCGCCACCGAGTCCGAGCTCCACTTCGAATCGTGGAACAGAATGGTCGCGCTCAACTCGGCGGTGGGGAGGATGGAGGCCGACATCGAGGGGCTGATCGTCAACCGGCTCACCGACCCGCCCCAGTACGTGATCGCGCCGATCGATCGCTGCTACGAGCTCACCGGGACGATCAAGGCTCACTGGGAGGGGATCTCCGGGGGGCGGGGCGTGGAGACCGCGGTGGCGGCGTTCTTCGACCGGCTCCGGGGCGAGGCGGTGCCGGCGTGAGCTTCGAGGCGGACGTGTCGACGACGTCGCAGGAGCCCCTCGTGCCCGAGCCCGACTTCGAGGTCCTCGGCGCCCGTCCGGTCAAGTACGCGGCGGCGCCGATGCTGTACGTCGACCTCCAGATCTCAGAGCCGAGCGGCCGGCCCGTGTACATGATCGCGCTGACGATCCAGCTGATGATCGAGCCGGCCCGGCGCCGCTACGACGACGAGACGCGCGAGCGGCTGCTCGAGCTGTTCGGGCCCCCCGAGCGGTGGGCGGTGACGACCCGCAGCCTGGTGTGGTCCCAGCTCGACGTGGTCGTGCCGGCGTTCACCGGGATCACGACCGTGGCGGTCCCGATCGTCGCCACCTACGATCTCGAGCTCGCGGCCACCAAGTACCTCCACGCGCTCCCCGACGGCGAGGCGCCACTCGCCCTGCACTTCAACGGGATGATCTATTACCAGGACGGCGACGGGGCTCTGCAGATGGTGCTCGTGCCGTGGACGAAGTCGATCGACTTCCGGATGCCGGTCTCGGTGTGGCACGACACGATCGCGCACTACTACCCGAACACCGGGTGGGCGGCGCTCGGCACCGAGACGCTGCATCGGCTGCAGGGTGCGAAGCTCCGCCGGGGGCTGGCCACGTTCGACGCCACCGTGGCGGCACTGCTCACGGAGGCGGGCGATGGCTGAGCAGCTCGAAGCACTCGTCGATTCGCTCCTGTACGAGGGGTACGCGCTGTATCCGTACACGCCCGATGCGGTCAAGAACGCCACCCCCACGCCGTTCGGGATCGTCTACCCGCCGGCGTACGCGGAGACGCTGGCCACCACGTTCGACCATCTCGAGCTCCGCTGCGCGCTCCAGGCGCCGGCCGACGCCGTTCTCAGCGGCGAGGTGCGATTCCTCGCCTCAGGCGGGATTCGCCACCAGGCCACCCCGCACGCGGTGCCGATCGCCGGTGCCATGGTGGGCGCGCTCGCGTCGGCGCCGGCGACGAAAGAAGCCCGGGTCGACACCCCGGCCGGGCCGCCGCTGGGCGTCGGGGTGTCGCTGAGCACCGCGGCCGTCGCGGACGGGATCTACGAGGTGTGCCTGCGGGTCGAGAACCGCACGGTCGCCTCGAGCGGCCTCGACCGGGCCGGCGCGCTCGCCCGCTCGCTGATCTCGACGCACCCTCTGGTGCGCGTCAGCGGCGGCCGGTTCGTCTCGCCGCTCGACCTGCCGTGCCTGAGCGTCAACACGTTCCCAGTGCTCGCCACTGAGGCCGACGACGCCGTGCTCGGTGCGGCAATCGTGCTCCCCGACCACCCGCAGATCGCGCCCGAGAGCCGCGGCTCGCTGTTCGACGCCACCGAGATCGAAGAGGCGTTGTTGCTCCACGTCCAAGCGCTCAGCGACGACGAGCGCGCTCAGATCGAGCAGCAGGACCCGGCGGTGCGGGAGATGATCGATCGTGCGGCCGCGGCCACGCCCCGGGACATCGTTGCCCTGCACGGGCGGGTGACGATCCGCGACCCGGAGACGACCGAGCCACCGCGCGAGCCCGAGGGGCTGGCGGACCCGCGCGCCGGCGAGGAGCGGGCCGACGTCGGCGCCAAGTCCTTCCGGCGTGGGGGCAAGGTCCTGGTCAGGCCGGGGGCCGGTGCCGATCTCCACGCCCGGATGCTCGACGGCCGCACGGCCACGATCGAGCGGATCTTCACCGCCTACGACGGCAGGACCCATCTTGGTCTCACGATCGACGACGACCCTGGCCAGGACATCATGCGTGACACCGGTCGCTACGTCTATTTCTTCGCCGACGAACTCGAGGTGATCGACACATGAGCGCTCTGCACAGCATCCTAGTTGCCGGCGTCGGCAATGCCTGGCTGCGCGATGACGGCTTCGGCAGCGCGGTGGCGCGGCGGTTGTCCGAGCGCGAGCTCCCGTCCGGCGTCGCGGTCATGGACGCCGGCACCGGCGGCCTCGATCTCGCCTACGAGGTCATGCGCGGTTACGACGCTCTCGTCATCCTCGACGTCAGCCGCCAGGGAGGCGAGCCCGGGACGCTGTACGTGATGGAGCCCGCCGAGGAGGAGGTGCAGGCGGGCATCGAGGACGGCGAGACGATCAACCCGCACGCGATGGACCCGCAGACCGTGCTGCGGTTTGTGAAGTCGATCGGGGCCTGGCCGGGCAAGGTCGTGGTCATCGCCTGCGAACCGGCCGACGTCGAGCAGATGGGATGGGGGCTCTCCGACGAGGTAGCCCACGCGGTGGACGCGGCGGTCGATCTCGTCGTCGAGACCGTCGAGGAGCTGAGGGCGGCGCCCGTGGTGGACGGCTAGGCAGATGCACGAGCTATCGCTCTCCGGTGCGGTCGTGAACACGGTGGTCAAGCACGCCGCGGGACGGACGGTGACGGCGGTGAACCTGCGGGTCGGGCGGCTGCGCCAGGTGATCCCCGACTCACTCGAGTTCTACTTCGAGTTCGTGGCCCGCGACACTGTGTGCGAGGGCGCCCGGCTCGAGCAGGAGCTCACCGAAGCCCGGCTGCGCTGCCGGCCGTGCCGGCGGGAGTGGGAGATCGAGATCCCGGCGTTCCGCTGCCCCACGTGTGGCGGCAGCGACGTCGAGATCGCCAGTGGGAACGAGTTCGAGGTCGAGTCGATCGAGGTCGAGGAGGTCGAATGCATCGCACCAAGGTGACGGTCGTCGAGGAGGCTCTCGACGCCAACAACACGATCGCGAGCGCCAACCGGGCCGATTTCGATCGGGCCGGGGTGAGGGTGCTCAACTTCATGAGCGCGCCGGGGGCGGGCAAGACGATGCTGCTCGAGCGGGCGGTGACCGAGCTGCCCGGGGTTCGTGTGGGCGTGCTCGAGGGTGACGTGCAGGGATCGATGGACGCCGACCGGCTGGCCCACCTCCACATCCCGGTGACGCAGCTCAATACCGACCCGAGCTTCGGCGGGGAATGCCATCTCGATGCGAACATGGTCCGCTCGGCGATTCCGTCGCTGCCGCTTGAGGAGATCGACCTGCTGATCATCGAGAACGTCGGCAACCTGGTGTGCCCGGCGGAATTCAAGGTGGGGGAGGACGCGCGGGTGATGGTGTGCTCAGTCACCGAGGGGGAGGACAAGCCGCTCAAGTACCCGCTCATGTTCCGCACCTGTGAGCTGGTGCTGATCAACAAGATCGACCTGCTGCCGCACCTCGAGTTCGACCTCGAGCAGCTGCTCTACAACATCGACCAGGTCCACCCGGACGTGGAGACGATCGTCGTCAGCGCGCGCACGGGGGAGGGGGTCGAGGCCTGGCGGGCCTGGCTGGCGCGGGCCGCCGCGCGCCAGGAGGTGGCCGTTTGACCCACGCGCCGGCCGCCACGGGGACCCCGCGCCTCGGGGAGCTCTTGCAGGATCGCCTATCCGCCGGCGAGACGTTCTTCACGCGCGAGGCCGAGCGACTGGCGCGCGTCTGCCATCAGATGGCGGAGCGCTTTGCTCGCGGAGGGCGGCTGATCGCGCTGGGACGCTCGCCGGCAGCGCGCTCCGACGCGCGGCACGTGGCCGTCGAGTTCGTGCATCCGGTGATCGTCGGCAAGCGGGCGCTACCGGCCCTCGGCCTGGCTGGCGAGGGGGGCGATCTGCGCACGCAGCTTCGGCTGGTGGCCGCGCCCGAGGACATCGTTATGGCCTTCGGTGCCGACGAGGACGAGGGCGACGCGGCCGCAGCGCTGCGTACGGCCGCCGAGCGGAAGTGTCTGACGATCGCGTTCGCGCCCGTCGACGGGGCAGAAGTGTTCCTGCCGCCCTCGGACGACCCGTACATCCGCCAGGAACTCGTCGAGACCCTCTACCACGTGCTGTGGGAGCTCGTCCACGTGTTCTTCGAGCACCGCGGGCTGCTGCAGGGGCGCCACGAGCGCCGCGTCCACGACGCCGGCGCCTCGAGCTTCCTGTATCCGTTCCTGGCCGAGCAGGAGGACGAACTCGAGCCGGTGATCGACGACGTGCGCCGGTCTGTGCTGATGAAGTCCGCGGAGATCGGCGAGCTTCGTACCCAGACGCTGCGCGAGAACGCCGACGTGCTGGCTGCGGCCGCCGCAAGGCTGCGGGCGGCGTTCGCGGCCGGCGGCAAGCTGCTGGCGCTCGGGAACGGCGGCTCCGCCACGGATGCCATGGACGTGGTCGCCGACTTCCACACCGGGGTTGGGGGCGGGCTGGGACGGCCGGCGCTCGACCTCACCGAGGACCCGGCGATCCTGACCGCGATCGCCAACGACATCGGCACCGAGGCGATCTTCTCCCGGCAGGTGATCGCCTACGGGCGGAGCGGCGACGCGCTGCTGGCGCTCTCCACGTCCGGCAACTCCGCCAACGTGATCGCGGCGCTCGGCGAGGCGCGGCGGCGCGGGTTGCACACGCTCGCGATGGTCGGCTACGACGGCGGGCGGGTCGCGGCCGAGCAGCTCGCCGACCACGTCGTGGTGACGCGCTCCGAGCACATCCCGCGGATCCAGGAGGCCCAGGCGAGCGCATACCACGCGCTGCGGGAGCTGGTGGGATGACGGTGGGCGCCCCGGCAGCGCTCCACCGGCGCGCCCGGGTCCGGGCCACGGGGACCGTTCAGGGAGTGGGCTTTCGGCCCTACGTCTACCGGCTGGCCGGCGAGCTCGGGCTCAGCGGCTACGTGCTCAACGATGCCCATGGGGTGCTGATCGAGGTCGACGGGCCGACGCGTACCGTGGAGCGCTTTCTCGCGCGGCTCCCGGCCGAGGCGCCGGCGCTCGCGGTGCTCGAGCGCGTGACGGTCGAGGAGCTCGACCCCAGGCGGGCCCGAGAGGCTCGGCCGGCGTTCGAGATCCGCCCGAGCCCGCGCGGCGAGGTTCCGGACGCGCCCGTGACCGCCGACAGCGCCACCTGCGAGGACTGCCTGCGTGAGCTGTTCGACCCACACGACCGGCGCTTTCGCTACCCGTTCACGAACTGCACGAACTGCGGGCCTCGGTTCACGATCGTGCGCGGGATCCCCTACGACCGGCCGTATACGACGATGGCCGCTTTCCAGATGTGCCCGGACTGCCGGCGCGAGTACGAGGACCCTGTCGACCGGCGCTTCCACGCCCAGCCGAACGCGTGTCCGGCGTGCGGGCCCCGGGTCCGGCTCGTGGGAGACGATGCCCCCGATCCGATCTTCGCGGCGGCCGTCGCTCTGCGCGCCGGCGCGATCGTGGCGGTCAAGGGGATCGGCGGCTTTCACCTGACCTGCCGGGCGGACGACGAGCAGGCCGTGGCGAGGCTCCGCGCGCGCAAGCATCGGGAGGACAAGCCGTTCGCGCTGATGGTCGCGAGCGGCGAGGCCGCACGCGCGCTGGTGACGCTCAGCGATCCCGCGCTCGGGCTGTTGCGCTCGCCGGCCCGGCCGGTCGTGCTCGCACCACGGGTCACGGGTGCCTCGGTGGCCGATGCAGTCGCCCCGGGGACGGCCGAGCTGGGCGTGATGCTGCCCTATTCGCCGCTTCACCATCTGCTTCTGGCGGACGCCGGCCTGACCCTGGTCATGACGAGCGGCAACGTCTCCGACGAGCCGATCGCCTTCACCGACGCGGATGCGCTCGAGCGCCTGGGAGCGATCGCCGACCTCTTCCTCCTCCACGACCGGCCGATCGAGACCCGCACCGACGACTCGGTGGCCCGGGTCGTGCCACTCGCCGGGGACTCGCGCGCGACCCTTCTGCGCCGGTCGCGGGGGTACGTGCCGGCAAGCCTCCCGCTGCCCGGCGGCGCAGCCGCGCCGCTGCTCGCCTGCGGCGCCGAGCTCAAGAACACGTTCTGCGTGGCCAAGGGCGAGCGGGCCTGGGTTTCTCACCACATCGGCGACCTTCAGAACTACGAGACGCTGTCCTCGTTCGAGCGCGGCATCGAGCACTTCGAGCGCCTGTTCGCCGTGAAGCCGGCGGTGATCGCCCACGACCTGCACCCCGAGTATCTGTCGACGCAATACGCGCACGACCGGGCCGATGAGCACGAGCTGATCGGCGTCCAGCACCACCACGCCCATCTCGCCGCGTGTCTGGCCGAGCACGGCGTCACCGCCCCGGCGGTGGGCGCGATCTTCGACGGGACCGGCTACGGGAGCGACCGAACCGTGTGGGGCGGTGAGGTGCTGCATGGCGACCTGGCCGGCTTTCAGCGGGTCGGGTTTCTGACGAGGGTGCGGATGCCGGGCGGCGAGCGGGCGATCCGCGAGCCGTGGCGGATGGCCTGCGCCTGGCTGGTCGCCGGGCTCGGACAGTCCGTTCCGGTCATCCCTCCGTCGCTCACCCGACGCGTCCCGGAGCGGGCCTGGGATCAGGTCGCCCGGCTGGCCCGGTCCGGGCCGGCCTCGCCGATCACGAGCAGCATGGGCCGGCTGTTCGACGCGGTGGCGGCGCTCACCGGGGTGCGGGCCACGGTCAACTACGAGGGTCAGGCGGCGATCGAGCTCGAGCGGGCCTGCGACCCGCACGAGCGCAGCCGCTACCCGATTGCGGTCGGCGCCGATCTGGTGATCGATCCGCGCGAGGCGATCCGGGAGGTCCTGCACGACGTCCGCGGCGGCGTGCCGACGGGCGTCATCGCGGCCCGGTTCCACAGCGCGGTCGCGCGAGCCACCGTCGAGGCCTGCGCCCGCGCCGCCGAGATGTGTGGGACCGAGATCGTGGTCCTGTCCGGAGGCGTGTTCCAGAACCGCACGCTGCTCACGGCGGCCGCCGACGGGCTCGCCGCTCGAGGGCTGCGGGTGCTGATCCCTCGGCGGCTGCCGCCAAACGACGGCGGAATCTCCTACGGGCAGGCCGCGATCGCCGCCCGGCGGCTCGCGCTGGAGGGAGCGTGATGAGCGACGTCCGTCTCGACGCCGTGCTCGCCCAGACCGTGTTCAGCGACGGCGCGAACGTTCCGTTCGGTGAGCTGACGATCGACGCTGCGCGCGCCCGGGCGCAGGAACTCCAGGCCTCCGTCGGATGGGGGCCGATGGTGCGCGTGGCGGGGGTGGCGATGGCCTGGCGCGAGCTCGTCGCGACCATGGAGCGCGCCGGGGCCGCCACCGTCGCCGGGCTCGACCCGGCGGCGGTGCTGGAGCTGGCGCCGAAGCTGTGGGTCGTGCCGCCCGGCGGCAGCCTGCTCTAGAACGCGGGAGCCCGGCTCAGGATCCGGGGGCGCCGAACGTCGAGCGCAGCGACCGCGCATAGCGCCGGGCCTTGTCGGTGCCGCGCCGCCCGGCCCAGGGATGCGGTCCCTTCGCCCACGGGTGCCAGCCGAGGTTGCCGTAGTGCTCGCGCAGCAGCGCCTTGAGCTCCCCGCGGTGCTCCCCACACGCGTAGCGGTGGGGCCCGTAGACGCCGCGGCCGTGCCACGTCAGCCAGCGCCCGGGCTCGGCGTCGACGTACTCGCCGTGGCGCAGGTCGAGCAGCTGGCGCTCGAGTGCCGCCTGGGTCTCGGGGTCCGGATGGGACCCGCACACCTCGCATCTGAACACGACCCTGACGGGCATGACCGGCCCGAGGCTACCGCGCTTGGGTGGCCGTAGACAACGCCGTGGCGGCGCAGCGCGGGCAGGTGCCGACAATCGCGAAGTGGGTGAACCTGGCCTCGTAGCCAAACTCCTCGCGAATGCAGTCGCGGACCGGATCGAGCTCGGACGGGTCGAGCGCCCGGACCTCGCGACACCGCTCGCAGAACAGGTACTCCCGCTCGCCGCGGCCCACCAGCACGTACAGGCCGGCGCCGTGCCCGAAGTGGACGTGGCGGGCCAGGCCGTGCCGCTCGAGCGTCTCGAGATTGCGGTATGTGGACGCGAGGTCGAGACCCGCGCGGGTGGCGATCTGCTCGGCGGAGGCGGGCGCCGGCGCGGCGAACAGCGCCTCGAGCACGAGCCGCCGCGCCGCGGACAGGCGCAGGCCGCGCTGGCGCAGGGCATCGAACGCCTCAGGGAGATCGGCGAAGCTGACCGGCGGGGCATCGGCCGCCTGCGTCATCTCGACCCTCCGGGCTCCTGGTCGGCGACGCACGCGCCCCACCGCTCCTCGATCCGCCCGAACCGCCAGACCGCGAGCGCCAGCGCCCACGTGAGCACGAACACCCCGGCGATGATGAAGCCGAGCGTGCCCATGTCGATGTTCTCCCACCAGGCCCAGAACGCGCCCTGCGCGTTCAGCTTCGACGCGGCGAGGCCGACGAGCTCGATCGTCCCGATCACCAGCGCCACCGCCACCGACAGCCCGGTGATCGTGAGGTTGTAGAAGACCTTGCGCACCGGCTGCGAGAACGCCCACCCGTAGGCGAAGTTCATGAACGAGCCGTCGATCGTGTCGAGCAGCGACATCCCGGCGGCGAACAGGATCGGGAGGCACAGGATCGCGTAGAAGGGGAGTCCGGCCCCGGCCGCGCCTGCGGCCAGGAACAACAGCGCCACCTCGCTCGCGGTGTCGAAGCCGAGCCCGAACAGGATCCCGATCGGATACATGTGCCACGGCCGCGACACCGACCGCATGCGCCGTCCGAGCAGCCGGTTCATCAGTCCGCGCGCGTCGAGCTGCTGCTCCAGCTCGTGCTCGTCGTAGGTGCCCCGGCGCATCGCCACGAACACCCGCACGATCCCCCACAGGATCACCAGGTTGATGGCGGCGATCACGTAGAGAAACGTCCCCGAGACGCCGGTCCCGACCCAGCCGGCGACGCTGTGCAGCGCGGAGCCACCGCTCGTCACCTGGCCGCCCAGCGACCGGATCCCGACCGCGAACAGGAACGCGAGCGTGAACACGATCGTCGAATGTCCGAGCGAGAAGAACAGGCCGACGCTCATCGGCCGCTTGCCGTCGGCCATCAGCTTGCGCGTGGTGTTGTCGATCGCGGCGATGTGATCGGCGTCGAATGCGTGGCGCAGGCCGAGGGTGTAGGCAGTGATGCCGGTGCCGACCGCGAACCCGCCCGCGGCCCCGAGCTGGTGGTGGCTCCGCGCCACCACCGCGATCAGCAGGAAGAAGCCGACCGCGTGCAGCCCGAGGACGATGGCCGCCATCAGCCCCACCGTCCGCCACTGACCTGGCTCGAGCGCGTTGCGAATGTGACCGAGGCGCGCCATCCGCCGAAGCTATGGCCAGCGGGTCGCTATTGCAAGGTAATCGCGATTACGGGGTGCCCACGCTTACCGCAGGTCGGTCTCGCCGAGCTTCTCGACGAGCTCCGCCACCGACTCGAACAGCGCCACCGCCCCGGCTTCACGCAGCTCGTCGGCGCCGAACCCGCCGGTCCGCACCGCGATCGTGCCCACGCCGACACGCTTGGCGGCCTCGACGTCCCAGGGGGTGTCGCCGACCATCACCGCGTCGTCAGCGTCGCCACCGACCTTCTTGAGCGCTGACTGGACGAGGTCGGGCTGGGGCTTGGTCTCCTCGACGTCGGCCGAGCTCGTCCACTCGTCGGCCAGCTCGCGAGCGTCGAGCACGTCGAGGTAGTGGTCGAGCTCGTCCTGCTTGGCCGAGCTCGCCAAAACGACCGTGTGGCCGCGAGCCTTGAGCTGCTCGATGAACTCGCGCGACTTCTCCATCGGCTCGACCTCGCCGATCAGCTCCATGTAGAGGACCTTCTCCGCTGTGCGGATCTCGTCGCCGTGCTCCTCCTCGGTCTCGTCGTCGGTCAGCGCCGCCACCAGCTGGTCGCCGCCCATCCCGATGTGGCGGTGGATCCGCCACACCGGCAGAATGATGTCCGCCTGGTGAAATGCGCGGTACCAGGCGAGCGCGTGTTGGTAGTTGGTGTCGACGAGCGTGCCGTCGATGTCGAGGAT
>DASXOS010000167.1:0-26511 GCA_036494115.1 Solirubrobacteraceae bacterium
CAAGCGCCTGGCGGCTTCTTGGCCGCTCGGGCTGGCCTCGTCGGCGAACCGTCCGGTGATCGACGCCGTGCTCTCGGAGGCTGGGCTGTCACAGTGCTTCCGGGCCACGGTCTCGAGCGAGGAGGTTGATCGCGGGAAGCCGGCTCCCGACGTCTACCTCGCGGCGGCGGCGGCGCTCGGCGTCGATGCCACCGGGTGCGCCGCGGTCGAGGACTCGAGCAACGGCCTGCGCTCGGCGTCGGCGGCGGGGATGGCGGTGATCGCGGTGCCGAACCATCGGTTCCCGCCCGATCACGACGCGCTGGAGCTGGCCGACCTGGTGGTCGAGTCGTTGGATGAGTTGACGGTCGAAGCGGTCGGTGGGTTGCGCGGGTGACTACCCGAGCGGTTCCGCGCCGGCGATCTGCGGCTGCCCACTCACGTCCTGCCATTGCGTGCGGATCGTGAGCTCCTTGTCTGGGCCCGTGTACTTGATCGTGGCATAGCTGCTGTCATCCCCCATCTCCACGCCGAGCACCTCGGCGGATGTGACGGGCTGGGGCAGCTGCTTGCCGATCTCGGGCACCTGCGGGCGCAGCTCCTCCTTGAAGTCCGAAACGACGTGGTCCATGTCGCCGCGGACGACGGCGTCGGCGTGGGCCTGGATGCAGCTGCGGGTCGTGTTCTCGTCCATCAGGGCTCTCCTCTCGCGTTCTACCGGCAGACCTGAGCGGATCCTCTCAGACGGGAGGCTTTATGCGAGCGATGACCGCCATCCGGTCACGGAAGTCGGGCCCCCACATCCGGTCGGCCACGCCTGCGGCGGTGGCGACGCGCACCAGCGCGCGACTGACCGCGGGCGCGTAGCCCCCGATCCGCTCCAGGTAGTAGCGGACGGTGAACACCTTGGGCGCAGTCGAGATCTCCAGCACTTCGTAGCCGCTGCGTTCGAGCAGCGTGGCGATCGAGCGCCGCGTGAAGTACTGGACGTGGGTGGGCAGCACCGACCACCAGCGCCGGCCCATCGCCCGCGCGAGACGACTTCCGGCATCGGGCAGCGCCAGCCACAGCACCCCGCCGGGTGCGGTCAGCGAGGCGATCCGCCGAAGCGCCACCGCTGGGTCGGCCAGGTGCTCGATCACATCCCCCATCACCACCGCATCGAACGCGCCGGCGGGCAGCTCAGCCTCCATCAGCTCCGCGTTGATCAGCTCGAGGCCGAGCCCCCGGGCCCTGTCGGACGCGAAGGCACTCGGCTCAACGCCCACGGTCCGCCATCCGCGCTCTCGTGCCTCGGCAAGCAGGTAGCCGACCCAGCAGCCGAGATCGAGCAGCGCGCCGCGCCGCGCCACGTGCGCCTCGATCCGCTCGAGCGCGCCGCGGGCGGTGGCGCGCTGACCCGCCTCCTCGATCACGTAGTCCTCCGAGGCCGCGTCGGCATAGGCGGTGGCGAGTACGGCCTCGTCGGGCATCGGGTCAAGCTGCATGTGGCCGCAGCGCGGGCAGCGGACGATGTCGGCGAGCGCCGTTCCGAAGCGGTTGGTGCTCGGAATGAGCCCCTCGGAGCCGGCGGTGCCGGCGACCCGCAGGTGCGGCTCGAGCCCGACGCCACCGCACGCCGAGCAGGTCGCGGTGGCGGGCATGCCGTCGATGTTAAGGTCGAACGCGATGCCGACGTCGCTTCCTGACTTTGCGAATGAGCCGATCCTCGAGCTCCGCCGCTCCCTTGTCCGCGCCGGGCTCGCCGACGCGCTCGCCGCGGTGGACCGGGCGCTGCCGCTTCAGGTGCCGGTGATGATCGGCACTGACAGCCGCGGTCCTTCGGCGGACCGGATCGACTCGACCGATCCCGGCGATCCGGAGCGCGTCGTCGCCGCTGCCACACCCGCCGGCGTCGACGACGTCGCCGCGGCCGTGGCCACCGCCGCGAAGGGGTTTCGCGACTGGGGGTCACGCAGCGCGGCCGACCGCGCCGGGGCACTCATCCGCGCCGCCGCCTGGCTGCGCGAGCGCCGTCTCGAACTCGCGGCGCTCGAGGTCCGCGAGTGCGCGAAGCCGTGGCCGGAGGCGGACGGCGACGTGTGCGAGGCGATCGACTTCCTCGAGTACTACGCGCGCGGTGCGCTCGAGCTGGAGAAGGGCCGACCGCTGCTCCAGGTTCCCGGGGAGCGCAACGGCTACCGGTACGTCCCGCGCGGCGTGACCGCCGTCATCTCCCCGTGGAACTTCCCGCTGGCGATCCCGTGCGGGATGACCGCCGGGGCGCTGGCCGCGGGGAACGCCGTCGTGCTCAAGCCGGCCGAGCAGTCGCCCGGCTGCGCGCTGCGCCTCGTCCAGGCCCTCCGGGCGGCCGGCGTCCCGCCGGAGGCGGTGTCGCTGCTCCCGGGCGAGGGCGATGCCGGTGCCGCGCTCGTCCGCCATCCCGGGGTGAGTACGATCGCGTTCACCGGCTCGCTGCCGGTCGGGCTCGAGATCATCCGCGCCGCCGCCGACACCGTCCCGGGACAGAAGCACATCAAGCGGGTGGTGGCCGAGCTCGGCGGCAAGAACTGCGTGATCGTCGACGCCGACGCAGACCTCGACGAAGCGGTCCCTGCGATCGTCTCCTCCGCGTTCATCTACGCCGGCCAGAAGTGCTCGGCGGCGGCCCGCGTCCTGGTCCATGAGGCGATCGCCGACCACCTGATCGAGCGCGTCGCCGGAGCGACGTCGGCCCTGCTGGTGGGACAAGCGGGCGAGCTGGCCACCGAGGTGCCGCCGGTGATCGAGCACTCCGCGCAGGAGCGCGTGCTCGGATATGGGGTGCTCGCCGCACGCGACGGCCGGATCGTCGCCCGGAACGAGCCGGTTCCCGACCGCGGCTGGTTCTGCCCACCGACGGTCGTCGCCGACCTGCCGCCGGACTCACCGGTGCTGAACGAGGAGATCTTCGGTCCACTGCTGGCGCTCGAGCGCGTCCGCGACGTCGAGCACGCCTGCGACGTGATCGACAACCTGCCGTTCGCGCTCACCGGGGGACTGTTCGCGCGCGATCCCGCCACCGTCCGCTACGTCAGCTCGCGCAGCCCGGTCGGGAATCTGTACGTGAACCGGGGGATCACCGGAGCGATGGTGGGTCGTCAGCCGTTCGGGGGCAATCGCCTGTCCGGTAACGGGACCAAGGCCGGCGGACCTGACTACCTGCTGCACTTCGTCGAGCCCCGGGCCGTGACCGAGAACACGATGCGCCACGGACTCGTGGTGTAGGCCGCGCGCGGGCCGGAATGGCCCAAAAACCCTTGATTTCTGACGCCGATGGTTCGATCATCGAGGCCAGGGAATGGTGATGCCGCCGTCAGTCGCGTGGAAGCTGGTGCTCGCGCTCGCCCTCATGGCTGCGATCTTCGTGAGCCTTTACGCGCGGGCGCCCCAACACGCCGTGCCCGGCTCGGACCTGCGCCGGCTGGTGGTCTCGGCGCTGGCGCTGTACGCGGTTGGCGGGCTGGCCTCGCTCACCCACCACAGGCTGCTCGCGGCGATGGTCTATTCCGCCGGGATCGTGGTGTGCGCGCTCGCCGCCTGGCTTTCCCGCGGGAGCGATTCCGAGGATCCGCCGGGCGGCGAGGACCCGGTCGACGAGCAGCCGCCGCCCGAGCCTGACGGTCTCCCCCGCTTCGACTGGGACCGGTTCGAGCGCGAGTTCCGGACCTACAGCGAGCGCGAGACGGCCCGCCGAAGCTAGGCGGAGGCGCCGTTGGGCGCCAGCAGCAGGCGGTGCAGGGCGGTTTCGCCGGCCAGTTCCGGATGGAACGCCACCGCGATCACGTTCCCCTGGCGAACCGCGACCGGGTGCCCGTCGACCTCGGCCAGCACCTCGACGTCGTCGCCGCGCTCGGAGACCCACGGCGCCCGGATGAACACCGCGCGGACCGGGCCGACCCCATCCAGGTCGAGATCGGCCTCGAACGAGCGCAGCTGGCGGCCGAACGCGTTGCGCTCGGCGATGATGTCGAGGACCCCGAGATGCTTCCGGTCGAGCATGATCATGCCGGCGCAGGTGCCGAGCACGGGGGTCCCGGCGCCGATCAGCTCGCGCAGCGGCTCGGCGAGCTTTTCCCGCTCGATCCCGAGCGTCATCACGGTCGATTCACCCCCGGGGATGATCAAGGCGTCGAGCCCCTCGAGGTCTTCGGGGACACGCACCTCTCGGGGGATCGCGCCGAGCGACTTGACGATCCTGGCATGCGCCTCGAAGCCGCCCTGGAGGGCGACGATCCCGACGCTCATCGGCTCCGCTCCGGGCGCGGGCACCTACCAGCCGCGCGGCGAGAGCAGCTGCTCGGCCTCGAGCTTCGAGGTCTCGAGGCCGACCATCGGCTGGCCGAGGCCGTGGGAGGCGGCCGCGACCCTTGCGGGGTCGGCGTAATGCGTGGTCGCCTCCACGATCGCCAGAGCACGGCGCTCGGGGTCCTCTGACTTGAAGATGCCGGAACCAACGAAGACACCCTCGGCGCCGAGCTGCATCACCAGCGAGGCGTCCGCGGGGGTGGCGATCCCGCCGGCGCAGAACAGCACCACCGGTAGGCGGCCCTCGGCCGCGACCTGACGAACCAGGTCGAGCGGCGCTTGCAGTTCCTTGGCGGCGGTGGCGAGCTCGGTGTGGTCGAGCATGGTCAGCCGGCGAATCTCAGAACGGATCAGGCGCAGGTGGCGGACGGCCTCGACGATGTCGCCGGTGCCCGCCTCGCCCGTGGAGCGGATCATCGCCGCCCCCTCGCCGATCCGGCGCAGCGCCTCGCCGAGGTTGGTGGCGCCACACACGAACGGGACGTTGTATGCCCACTTATCTATGTGGTTGGCCTCGTCAGCGGGGGTGAGCACTTCTGACTCGTCCACGTAATCGACCTCGAGAGCCTCGAGCACCTGCGCCTCGGCAAAGTGGCCGATCCGAGCCTTCGCCATCACCGGGATCGTGACCGCGTCCTGGATGCCCGTGATCATCTCGGGATCGCTCATCCGGGCCACCCCGCCGTCGCGGCGGATGTCGGCGGGCACGCGCTCGAGCGCCATCACGGCAGCGGCGCCGGCGTCCTCGGCGATCTTGGCCTGCTCGGGGGTGACCACGTCCATGATCACGCCGCCCTTGAGCATCTCGGCCAGGCCGGCTTTGACGGTGAAGGTGGCCTCGTCGCGCGGGGCTCCGTTGTGAGCGCTCATCACGGCCCAGTGTAGCTTTCCCGGCGATGACTGAAACGGCGGTATTCGAGCGGCGCGATGGACGATTCGTCGCCACCGAGGTCGGCCGCGGCCCCTGGGACCCGCAGGCGCTGCACGGGGGCGCCCCGGCCGCGCTGCTAATGCGCGCGTTCGAGCAGCTGCCGGCCGCCGACGGCCTCGCGATCAGCCGCGTCACCTACGAGTTCCTGCGGCCGGTCCCGCTCGGCGAGCTCACCGTCGACGCCGAGGTCGTCCGCCCGGGGCGCCGGGTGCAGCTGCTCGAGGCGTCGATCGCGGGCCCGAGCGGCCTCGAGGTCGCTCGCGCCCGGGCACTCCAGATCCGCCGGGCCGACCCATCGGTGCCCCGGGAGTCGGATCCCCCGCCGGCCCTGGGACCCGATCAAGGACGGGAGAACGAGTTCGGCGCGCCCCACCGGCCGATGTTCGCCCCCGACGCGATCGAGATCCGCTTCGTCGACGGAACGTTTCGCGGCCCCGGGCCGGCGACGGGCTGGTTCCGGCTCCGGGTGCCGATCGTGCTCGGCGAGGAGCCCTCCCAGCTTCAGCGCCTGGCCGCCGCCGGCGACTTCGGCAACGGGATCAGCTCGACCATCTCCTGGGACGAGTACGTGTTCATCAACCCGGACCTGACCCTCTACATCGACCGCGAGCCGGTCGGTGAGTGGATCGCGTTGGAGGCACGGACCTTCATCCCCGCCGACGGGGTCGGGACGGCCGAGAGCGTCCTGTACGACTCGCGCGGCCGGGTTGGCCGGGCCACGCAGTCGCTGCTGGTGGCCCCGCGTTGAAAGCTGTTGGTAGATCGGGGTTCATATTGGACCCCGATCTCCCTACTCGTGGTGGCCGCCGACCCCCTGGCCGGACTCGCGGATTGCGTCCTCCTCGTCTGACTCGTCGCCCTCGGCGCGCTCGCCGGCGTCCTCCTGCTCGGCGCGGCCCCCGCCTGACTCCGCCTCGCCGGCTCCGTCGCCCTGCTCGCCGCGGTCGTCCTGGTCGCGCAGATACGACAGCAGCCCGCCGGCAACCAGGATCTCGCGCTCGTGCTCGGAGAAGTCGTGGGTCAGCGTGATCTCGGCGTCGTCGTCGATCTTGGCGGTGATCTCCTCGGCGCCGTCCTGCAGTGCCTGGCGGATGTCGGCCAGCGTCCAGCACTGACCCACCTCGGCCTTGTCGTAGTCGTCGGCGTCCGCGAACGTCAGGGCCACGATCCCCTGGGCGATCAGGTTGCGACGATGGATCCGAGCGAACGACTTGGCGATCACCGCCTTGACCCCCAGGTGCAGCGGCGCGAGCGCGGCGTGCTCGCTCGAGGAGCCCTGGCCATAGTTGTCGCCGGCGACGATGAAGCCACTCCCCCACTCCTTGAGCCGCTTACGGAACTCGGGGTCGCGGTGGCGCAGCGTGAACTCAGCGATGGCGGGGACGTTCGAGCGGTACGCCATGACCTCGACGCCGTCGGGGGCGAGGTCACCAGTGGAGATGTCGTCGGGCTGGACGGTCGCGACCTGCGCCTGTAGCGAGTCCGGGAGGGGCGTGTGCTCGGGCGGGCGCTTGATGTTCGGGCCGCGCGGAATCTCGATCTTCTCGGCCTCGTCCTCCGAGGCCGGGGCGAAGATGTGGACGTCCTCGACGTAGGGGCGAAGGTCGGGCATCGGGAGGAGCTCGGGCGCGTCGCCGTATTCGCGCGGATCCTCGATCTTGCCGCTCAAGATGGACACCGCGGCCACCGCGGGCGAGCACAGGAACACGGAATCCTCGGGCGTCCCCGACCGCCCCGGAAAGTTGCGGTTGAACGTGCGCAGGGAGTTCGCGTCGGACGGCGGCGCCTGGCCCATCCCCACGCACGGGCCGCATACCGGCTCGAGCATCCGGACCCCGCCCTCGGACAGCTGGCGGTAGACGCCGGACTCCGCGATCGCCATCAGGATCTGCCGGGATCCCGGAGTGGCCGTCGACGACAGCGACGGGTGGACGATCTGGCCGTCCTTGTCGGCCAGGATCGCGCCAGGCAGCGCCAGGTCGTTGTAGCCGGAGTTGACCGACGAGCCGATGCACACCTGGGCGATCTCGGTGCCCGCGACCTCCTCGACCGGCACCACGTTGTCCGGGTTGTGGGGCTTGGCCACGAGCGGCCCGAGCTCGTCGAGATCGATCTCGATCCGGTCGTCGTACTCGGCGCCCTCGTCGGGACCGACGTCGGCGAAGTCGTCCTCGCGGTCCTGGCGCTTCAGCCAGTCACGGGTGTTGTCGTCGGGCGGGAACACGCCCGCGGTGCCGCCAAGGTCGGCGATCATGTTCGCGATCGTGGCCCGTTCGGGGATGCTCAGGTCAGCCGTCCCGGGTCCGGTGAACTCGAGCACCTTGTTCTTGCCGCCGCTGGCGGTGAGCTGGCGCAGCAGCTCGAGGATGATGTCCTTGGCCTGTACCCACGGCCGGTTCAGCGCGCCGTCGAGCCACACCTCGACGACCTCCGGGCACGCGATCTCATACGGGTGGCCTCCGAGCACGACGGCCACGTCGAGGCCGCCGGCGCCGATCGCGATCATCCCCATGCATCCCGCCTGCGTGGTGTGGGAGTCGGCGCCGAGCATCGTCTGGCCCGGCTTGCCGAAGCGCTCCATGTGGATGTAGTGGCTGATCCCGTTGCCCGGGCGCGAGAAGTGCAGCCCGTACTTGCGGGCCAGCGCCTGGAGCATCCGATGGTCGTCGGGGTTCTTGAAGTCGAGTTGGACGACGTTGTGGTCGACGTACTGGACCGCGCGCTCCACCTTCGCCCGCGGGACGCCGAGCTCCTCGAACTGCATCAGCGCCATCGTCCCAGTGGCGTCCTGGAGCAGCGCCTGGTCGATCCGCAGCGAGACCGGGGAACCGGGCTTGAGGTCTCCGTCGACCAGGTGCTCGCGGAGGATCTGGCGCGTCAGGTTGTCGGCCATCGCCAGTTCCGTACCCGGCCGTACCGAAGCGCTAACCAGCGCGGTCGGCGTATGTACCGCGCGCCCGGGCCACGAGCCGCCCCTCCGAGCGCGCGCTGGCGGTCACTTGGATGCCGTCCTCCGTGTGCTCCTCAACTGCCGCCGAGAGCTCGAGGAACTCGCCGACCGCGGCGCTGTCGATGAATCCGACGGTGACGGCGAGCGGCACCGTGTTGAGCCCGCCCGCCAGAGCCATCGCCTCGGTCAGCGCCGCGGCGACGATGCCGGAATGGGCAGAGCCGCGCTCCGGGCCGCGGTGGTCCTGCTTGATGAAGCCGCGGCCATTGACGACGCCGGGACCGGTCTCGCTGCACTCGAGCATCAGCCCGAACAGGTTCGCCCGCCCACACCCGAAGCACAGCTCGTCGTGTACGAGCGGCGGCATCCGGCCGTCCGATTACTTCAGCCGGAAGGCCTTGATCCGCACGTCGTACTGCTGCGCGTCCCGGGCGTACACCCCGTAGGCGAGTGCCTGGATGAGCGACAGCAGCGCCGTGTGCGAGCGCACGAACGCAGGCGTGTTCGACGAGTAGTAGAGCCGGATCCGAGCGAGTCGCGCGACCTCGGACAATGTGGCGTCGGTGATCGCCAGCGTCGGCGCCTTGCGATGCCGCGCGAGCTTCATCGTCCGTGTGATCAGCGGATGCGGCCGGCCGGCCGAGAGCCCGATCACCAGTGTCTGCTCGTCGATCCGGCTGAGCCGTCCCAGCGCCTCCTGACTCGGGCTGGCCACGATCTCGGCCCGCAGGTCGAGCAGCATCAGCAGGTGCCGCAGGTAGCTGGCGAAGAACGCCATCTGGTCGGTACCCGCGATCAGGACCTTCTCGGCGGACACGATCGCGTCGATCGCGGCCTCCACGTTCGAGCGCGACAGCTTGTGAGCGGTGTCCTCGACGTTGACATGGTCAGCGGCCAGGGCCGCCTCGAACTCGGTGTGGTCGAGCGAGAACAGCGGTGCGGCGGCGCCGAGACCATTGGTGGCGCCGGGCGCCCGGCGGCGGTACTCGTCACGGGCGGCCTGCTGGAGTTCGGGAAAGCCCTCGAACCCGAGGGCCTGGGAAAAGCGCACGACGGTGCTCGAGGAGGTCGACGCGCGCCGG
This sequence comes from Solirubrobacteraceae bacterium, assembly GCA_036494115.1. GTDB lineage: Bacteria > Actinomycetota > Thermoleophilia > Solirubrobacterales > Solirubrobacteraceae > Palsa-465. The sequence continues at coordinate 9,269 of DASXOS010000167.1, forward strand.
GCAAGCTCCTCCGCCGTCTGGAAGGCGGCCTCGTCCAGATGATCGACGATGTACTGCGCCACGTCCTTCTGCGAGCGCGAGAACTCGTCGAACCGGGCCCGGATGTAGGCCGACAGCGCCTGATGGCCGTTGGGCTCTGTGGGGGGTGCGGTCGGGGTGGTGGCTGGCTTCATTGGCAGGCCTCTGTTTCGACCTGCTGCCCGCCCTTCCTTCACGAATCGGGGCATGCCGCCTCGCGGGGCTCCATAAGCCTGCGCCGCGGGGTCATAAGTCGACTTTCGAAACCCTTCGCGCTCTCTAACGGCGCTCCGACACTCCCCCCCGAAGCTGATCTCCCGAACCATTCGGTCAACGACAGCGAGCCTTGCCATGTACACACTGATCGCGGAGCCTGGTCTGGACACCGCAGCGTGCCGGCCACCTGAGACACCCGACGTCGAGATCGTGGTCCCCGTCTACAACGAGGAGCGCGTCCTGGCCGCCTCGATCCACGGCCTGCACGAGTTCCTCTCCACCGCGTTCCCGTTCTCGTGGCAGATCACGATCGCCGACAACGCCAGCACCGACCGCACCGCGCAGATCGCCGCCGCGCTGGCCAGCGCGTTCGACCGGGTCTCGACGCTGCGGCTCGAGCAGAAGGGCCGCGGCCGGGCCCTGCGCGCGGCCTGGTCGGCCAGCTCCGCTCGCGTTGTGGCCTACATGGACGTCGACCTCTCGACCGATCTGCGCGCACTCCTCCCGCTGGTCGCCCCTCTGCTATCGGGGCACAGCCACGTCGCGATCGGCTCGCGCCTGGCGTCAGGCTCACGAGTGACCCGCAGCCCCAAGCGCGAGTTCATATCGCGTTCGTACAACCGGCTCTTGCGCACGGGCCTGCGCGCGAAGTTCAGCGACGCACAATGTGGGTTCAAGGCGGTCCGGGCCGACGTGCTCCCATCGCTGCTGCCCCGGGTGCGCGACGACGGCTGGTTCTTCGACACGGAGCTGCTCGTGCTCGCGCAGCGCGACGGCATGCGGATCCACGAGGTGCCCGTCGACTGGGTCGAGGATGCCGACTCCCGCGTGGACATCGTGTCTACCGCCGCCGATGACCTGCGCGGTGTGGCCCGCCTCGCCGCGGCCGCGCCACTGGCTCGGTTTGTCGCCATCGGCGGCGTCTCGACCCTCGGCTACGCCCTGTTGTTCCTGGTGTTCGCGGCGCTGATCGGCTCGGCCGCGGGCAGCGCGCTGGCGCTCGTCGTGACAGCGCTCGCCAACACCGCCGCCAACCGGCGGCTCACGTTTGGGGTCACCGGTCGCACGGGACTCGCCCGCCAGCACCTCGCTGGGCTGGCCGTGTTCGTGATCGCACTCGGACTGACGAGTGGCGCGCTCGCCGTGCTGCACGCGCTCGATCCGCATCCGGCCCGGCTGCTCGAGGCGGCGGTCCTGGTGATCGCGTCGCTCGGCGCCACCGTGACCCGCTACTCGGCCTTCGCCACCTGGGTGTTCCCCAGCGGATCGCGGTCCGCGCCACGCAATCTCGTCCCGTTTCCCTCGACCGAAGGACGTTGAACTCGGGCGGAACGCCGCCGCCCGCCTGAGCCGCCACACGCCAACGGCGCATCAGGTGCGGGGCGGCGGGGTGCGACGGGCGCGGGGTTGTCGTGGCTCCTCGTCAGGCCAATGGCCGTGCTCGTCGAAGAACCGCCGCGCCTCCTCCTCCTGCTCACGCTCGCGATCGCCGTCAACGCCCAGACGAAACAGGAAGTTGATGAGGAGCACCGAGAGGCCGCCGCCGACCGCCATCGCGAACCCGTCTACGCCGAAACCGCCCGGGTTGACAGCGACCACGACGAGTCCGGCGAGGACCATCACGACGCCGATTCCATAGCGCACGGCGAGCATCCCGAGTGAAGGACGCGAACCGGTCGATCCTGAGCGATCGCTCATACGGCGCGGCTACCCCAGGCCCGGGCTCGAAAACGACGTGCCGGGCGAGGACCTACGAGGCGGTCTTATCCAACGCAGCGCCTCCTGTAGCGCTCGGCTTAGAGAGCGGCGCAACGGTGTGTCCATGACCTCCACCCATAGCATCAACCACGCACGGCCCACGCGCCTGCAGTCGACCCCGACGGGCGCCGCACCTCGCCTCCGGCTCCTGCCAAGTGGCGACGGCTGGTCGCTCGTCACCACCGAGGGCAAGCTCATGTACTCGGCGCTCGGCGTGAGCGGACGCCGCCGATGCCTGGAGTTCGCTCTCGCCGAAGGTGTGGCGGTACTGGCCTAGGGCCAGCCGTCACCTGATCGACTGCTCGGTGACCGGCACGCCACTCGGCACGACCGGCTGGTCGGTGACCGGCGCGCGCAGCGGCCGGCGCCAGCCGGAGAGGGCCATGCCGACCGCGGGGATCAGCGCGACGAGGATGAGCGCCAGCGCCCACACGAACGTCGAGCCGAAGGCATCGGCGAGCGGCCCGACAACGGCGGCGTGGGCCTTCGCCGGCAGGTGCTGGAGCACCGCGATGCCACCCGACCCCGAGCCGGTGGCCCGACTGCCGACGATCGCGCTGAGATTGCTGGTGATCGCCGAGGCGAGGATGACCGACAGCACCGCGGTACCGATCGAGGCACCCGCCTGACGGATGATGTTCATCGCCGTGCTCGTCCGCGCGATTGCCGAGGGCGGAACCGCCTGCATGGCGGCCGTCATGTTCGGCATCATCGCGAGGCCCATCCCAAGGCCCTGGACGAAGTTGGCACAAGACAGCAGGACGTAGGAGGTGTGCGGGCCGATGAACACAAACGGGATCAGCCCGATCGCGACCAGGGGCAGCCCGGTGGCCGGGAGCCAGGTGGGCCCGTAGCGGTCGGTCAGCTGTCCTGCGAGGGGCATCATCAGCATCGCCCCCAGACCCCCGGGCGCGAGCAGCAGCCCGGCCTCAAGCGCCGACGCGCCGCGGACCGACTGGTAGTACAGGGGAACGAGCAGCATCGACCCGAACACCGAGATGGCAAACAACAGGAACGTTCCTGCCGCCGCTCCGGCGCGCGTGTGCGCGAACGTCCGCAGATCGATGAGCGGATTCGGCGAGCGCCAGCTGTGAACGAACCAGGAGGCGATGAGGATCACGCCCACCAGCGTCGGCCCCCAGGAGCGAAACGAGCCGAACCCATAGGTCGAGGACTCGGCCAAGCCGTAGATGAAGATCGCCAGGCCCGGTGAGAGCAACAGCATCCCGAGCCAATCCAGGCGGTGGGCCGGCTGGGGCTGGTCGCGCTCGAGCACGATCAGCGCGAGGATGAACGCCACGATCCCGATCGGCACGTTGATGAAGAAGATCCAGCGCCAAGAGGCGTCGTCGACGAGCCAGCCGCCCAGGATCGGACCGAGGATCGGCGCCAGGAGCATCGGGACGCCGAGCACGCCCATCACCCGCCCCATGCGATGAGGCCCTGCCTTCTTGGTCATGATCGTCATGACCGAGGGCATGATCATCCCGCCGCCGATGCCCTGCAGGACCCTGAAGAAGATCAGGGAGCCGGCGCTCCACGCCAGCCCCGAGAGCACCGAACCGAGCGTGAACAGCACCAGCGACCACATGTAGATGCGCTTGGTCCCAAAGCGGTCGGCAGCCCAGCCGGTGACCGGGATGACAGCCGCGAGGGCCAGCGTATATCCGGTGATGACCCATTGGATCGTGGTCAGCGACGAGTGGAACGCGACCGCCAGGTGGTCGATCGCCACGTTGACCACCGTCGTGTCGAGGATCGACATGATCGCCCCCAGCAGGACGACGCCGGCGACGATCAGGGTTTCACGGTCGAGCCCCTCGGGCTGGGATGCGGATGCTTGCGCCTCGGTCACCCAGACATCGTAGCGGACCGCCGAGTCCGGTTACGGGCCCGCCGAAACTCCGACAGCGCGCCGATTTCGTCGACAGCAACTGGCCGGGATAAAAAATCTACCGGTCCGGGTACAAAGCTACCTCTCCGATGCCACGGCCGAACCTTTTCTCATACATCACTTATCTACCGCCGTTAGGCTTGCTGGCGGCTCCGAGCCTGACCGGCGGCAGTGGGTTGATGAAACCGATCACCGCGGGCGCGTTTCACGTGTGCGATCGGTAGTCGACCTCCTATCTAACACGACCACCTGGAGCGCACATGACCTCTCGGCCATCCAAACCGCAGTGGCGCAGCGCACTCGCGCCCTTCGCGACGCCGTGTCCGCGCCGCGGCCTGCTCGCCGTTGCTACCTCCGTCGTTCCCTACCTCGCGCTGACCGGCGCGATCTACGGGACGCTTGGCGTGTCCCTCCCGCTCACCATCGCGCTGACGATCCTCGCCGCGGGCTTCTTGGTCCGGGTCTTCGTGGTCTTCCACGATTGCGCGCACGGCTCTCTGCTCCCGTCCCGTCGCGCCAACAACATGGTGGGTACGTCGCTCGGGCTGTTGGTGCTCTCCCCATTCGTGCGCTGGCGGCACGACCATGCGGTGCATCACGCCACCGCCGGTGACCTTGACCGCCGAGGCGTCGGCGACATCATCACGCTGACCGTGGACGAGTACGCCGCGCGCTCATGGCGAGGCCGGTTGGGCTATCGGCTGCTCCGCAACCCGGTCGTCATGTTTGGTCTCGGCCCGATCATCGCGATGGTGATCGGCCCGCGAATCGCCGCTCGCGGCGCACGGCCCCGCATGCGCAACAGCGTGCTGGCCACCGACGCCGCGCTCGTCCTGCTCGTGGGCGGCTTGTGCTGGCTGATCGGCTGGCAGGACTTCCTGATTGTCTGGGCGCCGGCGGCGTTGCTCGCCGGCTCAGTCGGCATCTGGCTGTTCTACGTCCAGCACCAGTTCGAGGACACCTACTGGCAGAACAACGGCGAGTGGACGTATGCCGATGCCGCCCTGCGCGGGAGCTCGTACCTGAAGCTTCCGCCCGTGCTGCAGTTCTTCACCGGGAACATCGGGCTGCACCACGTCCATCACCTCAACGCGCGCATCCCCAACTACCACCTCCAGCAGGCGCACAAGTCGAGCCCACTGTTCGAGAGCGTTCCGACCCTGACGCTGTGGGATGGCCTTCGTGCGGTGCGCCTGAAGCTCTGGGATCAGCGCTCGGGCCGGCTCGTGACCTTCGCGCAGGCCCGCCGCGGCGGCCTGCCCGCGGTCGCGACCCCAGCGAGCGACGCCGCATAGGAGTTCGCAACCGCTGGCCATGTGGCCCGGGCAGGACTCGAACCTGCGCGCGACGGATTATGAGTCCGCTGCTCTGACCACTGAGCTACCGGGCCGACCGGGTGCGAAGCTAGCAGCGGATGTGGATGCCCGGGGGCGCTCGTCGGCGCGCTCAGGTACGCTGCAGAGACGATGATGTTGATGATCGCGAGCTCATCCAACTCGCTTGGCCAGACCCTCGCGCTGGTGGCGACGTTTATCGGGATCGGCGTCATCGTGAACCTGCTCGTGGTCTACGTCATCGCCCAGGTGCTCGGCGAGCGTAAGCAGAATCAAGAGCGCCAGGCGCGCCTCACCGAGTAGCCACCGCCGTCGAGAGCCCGGCCACCCGCTCGCGGGCGCCGAGCCGACTGAGCCTGCCCGCCGCCCGCCGGATCGCCCTCGCCGCGCAGGGGTTCGGCCGCAAGCGGCCCGCGCGGCCGCCGAGCGTCAACCGGATCGCCCAGCTGGTGCGGGAGCTCGGGCTGCTGCAGCTCGACTCGGTGAACGTCTTCAGTCGTGCCCACTACATGCCGGTGTTCTCGCGGCTCGGGCCCTATGACCGGGCCCGGCTCGACCGCATCGCCGGGCACGGCACCGGGAAGATCGACCGCCGCCTGGTGGAGTACTGGGCACACGAGGCGTCGCTGTTCCCGGTCGAGCTGCACCCGCTGTTCCGGTGGCGCATGGCCGACGTCGACCGCGAGGCGTGGGGGTCGATATCGCGAATCGCCAAGGAAGAGCCGGAGCTGGTGGCGCAGACGCTGGCGCTCGTCGACGAGCAGGGACCGATCCGCGCACGCGACACCGGCGCCGTTCGCGCGCCGCCGCGGCCGGGGCACATGTGGAACTGGCACGAGGGCAAGCGGGCGCTCGAGCACCTGTTCTTCACGGGCAGGGTGGCCGCCGCGCGCCGCGTCAACTTCGAGCGACTGTACGACGTGACCGAGCGGGTCCTGCCCGCGGAGATCGTGGGCCAGCCCACACCCGATCCGGCCGACGCCCAGCGCGAGCTGGTGCGGATTGCCGCCCGGGCGCTCGGCGTGGCCGCCGAACCGGATATTGGCGACTACTTCCGCCTCCCCCGCGCCGCCTCGAAGGCCCGCGTCGCCGAGCTGGTCGAGGCCGGAGAGCTCGTGCCGATCGAGGTCGAAGGCTGGGGCGTGCCCGCGTACCTGTGGCCCGAGGCCAGGCGGCCGCGGCGCGTCGAGGCGCGCGCACTGCTCTCGCCGTTTGACTCCTTGATCTGGTTTCGGCAGCGGACCGAGCGGCTGTTCGGCTTCCGCTACCGGATCGAGATCTACACGCCGGCGCCGAAGCGGGTCTACGGCTACTACGTGCTCCCATTCCTGCTCGGGGATGAGCTGGTCGCCCGTGTCGACCTGAAGTCGGACCGCAAACAGGGCGCACTCCTCGTCCAGGGGGCGTTCGCCGAGGACGGCGTCGACACCGACCAGGTCGCCGACGAACTGGCCGCCGAGCTGCGCCTGGTTGCCGATTGGATCGGACTCAGCGACGTGGTGATCGCGGCCAACGGCGACCTGGCCCCGCAACTCGCCGCCGCCTCCGCCTGACGTCCGGACTCGGGCGAGGTGTGCCCGTCAGCTCACCGGCTGCGCCTGCGGCTCGTCGGCGAGCTTCTCCTTGGCGGTCGGCTCATGCTCCGGGATCATCGGGCCGTCGCCGGCGGGGTCGACGACGTCGTGCTCGAAGAACTCGTAGCGACCCTCGAGCACGGACTGGGCCCGGCGGTACTGGGCGTCGTCGTCGTTGTCGAACAGCTCCGCGAACAACCGCTCGGCGCGGCGACGCGCCTGGTTGCAGAACAGGTCGGCCAGCTCATTGACGGCATCGGCGCGGTCCGGGTTCTCCCGGATGAGCGTCGATGCGTACGTGCAGGCGCACGCGATCGCGTAGAGCTCGGCCCCGATATCGACGATCCGGCCGAGCAGCGCACCCTTCTGCTCGAGCCTGGCCTGGTAGCGGCCCATCGCGTAGAACGTGCGCCGCGCAAGCTTGCGCGAGGAGCGCTCGGCCCACCGCAGATGCTTGGCGAGCGGACCGAACTCGTCGAAGGACCGCGGGTCCTGGCCCGGTCCCACGGTCAGCGACGGGAACCACTTGGCGTAGAACGCTCCGGCCTTCGCGCCGAGCTTTGCCTTCTCGGCGAGACTGCCGTCGCCGAGCATGATCTCGCCGGCGATCTGAAGGTGCTGATCGACCGCCTCGCGGGCGATCATCAGGTGCATGATCTCGGTCGAGCCCTCGAAGATGCGATTGATCCGCATGTCGCGCAGGAGCTGCTCGGCGGGCACCGGCTTCTCGCCGCGCGCCGCCAGCGACTTGGCCGTCTCGTAGCCGCGGCCGCCGCGCACCTGGATCATCGTGTCGACCGCCTCCCATGCGCGCTCGGAGCCGTACAGCTTGGCGATTGCGGCCTCGATCCGGAAGTCGCGGCGCTTGTCGTCGGCCATCCGGGAGGACACGTCGACCATCGCCTCCACGCCGAACGCGGTGCCCGCGATCAACGCGATCTTCTGCGCCACCGGGTCGTGGCGCCCGATCGGCTCGCCCCACTGCTTGCGCTCGTTCGCCCACTCGCGGACGATCTTCAGTGAGTACTTGCTGACCCCGACGCAGATGGCCGGGAGCGACAGCCGCCCGGTATTGAGCGTTCCGAGCGCGATCTTCAGACCCCTCCCCACGCCGGCGATCACGTTCTCCTTGGGCACGAACACATCGCTGAACTCGACGACCGCGTTCTCGATCCCCTTCAGGCCCATGAACTCGTTGCGATGGGTCACGCTGACCCCGTCGGCGTCCATCCGACAGATGAACGCGGTGATGCCGCCCTTCGAGTCTTCGGTCTTGGGCACGACCGCCATCACCACGACGACGTCCGCGATCACGCCGTTGGTCGCCCATAGCTTCGTCCCGCTGATCCGGTAGCCGTCGCCGTCCTCGGTCGGCACGGCCGTCGCCGACATCCGGGCCGGATCGGAGCCGACGTCGGGCTCGGTGAGCAGGAAGGCCGAGACGTGATCCTTGGCCACCTTCGGGAGCCACTCGCGCTTCTGCTCCTCGGACCCGTAGCGCTTGAGCGGCTCGGGCAGCCCGATCGACTGGTGCGCCGAGAGCAGCGTCGAGATCGCAGCGTGCCACGTTCCGGCCAGCGCCAGCGCCCGGTTGTAGTAGACCTGACTCAGGCCGAGGCCGCCGTACTCCTTGGGGATCTTCATGCCCAGGGCACCGAGGTCCTTCAGGCCCTGGATCACGTCGTCGCCGAGCCTGGCATTCTCCTCGATCGCAAGTGGATCGACTCGCTCGGTCAGGAACGCGCGCAGCCGCTTCAGAAATTCCTCGCCCTCCTGGACGCGCGCCGGGTCGACCTCGGGCTGGGGATGGATCAGGTCGAGCTGAAAGTCGCCGAGGTACATGCCCCGGCCGAAGCTCGGGAGCTTCCACTCGGACTCACGGCTCTCCTCCGCGACCTGCTTGGACTCTTCGTATGAGGGATTGTTCGATGCCATGCGGAAGGTGCTACCCGCGGGCGGGCAAATGGGATCGCCCGTCGCCGATCGAGGTCACTCCTCGCGGCCGTGGATCGGCCCGGTGGTCTGGCGCAGTGGCGCGGCGCCGCGACGGGCACGGTCGGCGATGATCTCCGCCAGCACCGACACCGCCGTCTCCTCCGCGGTTCGGCTGCCGATGTCGAGCCCGCAGGGGGCGTGGATCCGGGCGATGTCCTCGTCGGAGGCGCCGCCTTGGCGCAGCCGGCCCTCGCGGTCGTTCGTCGTCTGGCGACTGCCCAACGCACCGATGTACCCCACGTTCGTCCGCAGCGCTGACATCAGGGCGGGCTCGTCGAACTTGGGGTCGTGAGTGAACACGAGCACGGCGTCGCGCGGACCGAGGTCGACGTCACGCAGCACCTCCTGCGGCCACCCCACCTCGACCTTCGCCACCGACGAGAACCGCGGCGAGCGGATGAAGCGATCACGCGCATCGCAGATCGTCACCTCGTAGCCGATCTGGCTGGCGAACGGCGCGAGGGCGGCGGAGAAGTCGATCGCGCCGATGATGAACATGCGCGGCGGTGACGCATAGGAGCGGATGTGGACCCGCAGCTCGTCACCGAGCGTGGCGCCGTCCTCGCCGAAGCGGCGCACCGTGGTCTTGCCCTCCTCGAGCAGGCCGCGCGCCTCGCGAGCGACGTTGCGATCGAGCAGCTCGGTCACGCCGAGTGCCCCGACGATCTCGTCGCCGATCACCGCGAGCCGGGCCCCGGCGCTCGGTCCGTCGAGCAGCGTCGCGACCGCCACCGGCTGGCCGTCGTCATGCGCCTCGAGGGCGCGGCGCTCGACCTCGCCCGATTCGCCGCTCAGGTCGTGGACGAACACGTGCACGATCCCGCCGCACATCAGGCCGACCGTCCCGGCGAGCTCATCGGAGATGCCGTAGCGGAGCATCTTGCCGGGGGCGGGCGCCGCCATCAGCGCCTCGGCCTCCTGCACCACGGCGCCTTCGACGCAGCCACCGGTGATCGAGCCCTCGATATTCCCGTGGTCGTCGACGACGAGCATCGCGCCGACGGGCAGGGGCGCCGAGCCCTCGACCTCCACCAGCAGCGCCTGAGCCAATCGCCTCCCGTCGCGGAGCCACTCCACCGCCACGTTCTGGGTGGCGTCCACCACCGCAGAGTCGATCATCGCCTGTCGCCCTCCATCCTTCCGTATCGTGACGGGTCAGTCATTGTCCAGTCAACTTTACCTAGGCGCTTGACCGGCCCGCGAGCGGCCGGCGGAGAGGGAACATGGACGAGCAACGGCCGGCGGACGGAATCATCGTGGGAGACGACGGCGTGGCCCGATGCTGGTGGGCCGGAACGAGCCCGGAGTACCAGGTCTACCACGACACCGAGTGGGGCTTCCCGGTCGCCGATGATGTCCGCCTGTTCGAGAAACTGAGCCTCGAGGGGTTCCAGGCCGGGCTGTCGTGGCTGACGATCCTGCGCAAGCGCGAGGCGTTCCGCAGCGCGTTCCGCGGCTTCGACTACACGCGGGTCGCGCGGTTCGATGAGGACGACGTCGCCCGGCTCCTCGACGATGCCGCGATCATCCGTCACCGCGGCAAGATCGAGGCGGTGATCAACAACGCGAATCGCGCTCTCGAGCTCGTGGCGGAGGAGGACTCGATCGCGCACTACGTGTGGGGGTACGAGCCCGCCGCGCGCCACGGCGGCCTCGACCGCGCCCAGCTCGCCGCGCTGGCCAGCACCGAGGACTCGAAGGCGCTGGCCAAGGACCTCAAGCGCCGCGGCTGGCGGTTCGTCGGGCCCACCACCGTGTACGCGTTCATGCAGGCGATGGGCCTCGTCAACGACCACCTCGACGGGTGCGACGCCAAGCCGAAGGTCGACGCGGCGCGCGAGCGCTTCGAACGCCCCTAAAGAACCTTTGCCAGACGAACCTCGGGCGCACCCTCGGGATCGAGAAGCGCCTCGAGCGCCGCGTCGTAGGACGGGAGAGACAGCACACTGCCGTCGTGAAGCACCATCAGGAACCGGTCGAGTGTGCGCAGGAAGGCACGGTCGTGCGACACCGCGACAACCGTGCCCTCGAACGTGGTGAGCGCCTGCTCGAGCGCTTCGGAGGAGTCGATGTCGAGGTTGTCGGTCGGCTCGTCGAGCAAAAGCAGGTTGTGGCCCTCGAGCTCGAGCACGAGCACCTCGAGCCGCGCCTTCTCGCCGCCGCTGAGCACGTCGTAGGAACGCCGCGACGCGTCGGCGAGGCCATACCGGGCGAGTGCGGCCATCGCCGCCTGCACCCCGCCACCCCGGACGCGGGACAGGACGACGTCGAGCACGCCATGGCCGGTGAGGTCGGCGCGCGTCTGGAGCTGCGTGAAGAAGCCGATGGAGACCCGGGGGCCGACCACGAGCTCGCCCTCGTCCGGATCGCGCACGCCCGCCAGCGTCCGCATCAGCTCGCTCTTGCCCGACCCGTTGGGGCCGATCACTCCGACGCGCTCTCCGAAGTGGACCTCGTCGGAGAAGGGCACAACGAGGCCGTCGATGCCGACCCGGCGGAGGTCGAGCACGCGGCGCGCGGAGTCGCCGCCGCGCATGCGCACCGCGATCGCCACGTCGAGCACCGGCGCGGGCGGCGGGCCCGCGTCGCTGAAGCGGCGCCACCGCGTTTCGGCGGCGTCGGCCTTCTTCGCCCAGTCGCTCGAGTATTTGGCGCGCTCCTTGAAGGTCTTCATCAGCCGGAAGAGGCGGCGTTCCTCGTCGTGCCAGCGCTTGACGGCGTCGCCGAGGCGGCGCTGGCGGTCCTCCCGAGCCTGTGGGTAACTGGTGTAGGACCCACCGTGGACCCAGGCGCCATTGCCCTCGAGGGTCACGATCGAGGCGACCGCGCCGGACAGGACCTCTCGATCATGGGAGATCATCAGCACGGTCTTCTTCGTCTCGCGGATGCGGCGCTCGAGCCCGAGCTTCGCGGGCACGTCGAGAAAGTTGTCGGGCTCATCGAGCAGGAGGACGTCGGCGTCGGAGGCGAACAGCACGTCGAGGACGAGCTGCTTGCGCTCCCCTCCCGACAAGGTGATCGCAGGACGGTCCGCGACCTCCGCGAACGATGCGCGCACGATCCGGCGGCAGGAAACGTCCCACTGGCCCTCGAGCTCATAGCCGCCGAGCGCTGAGAAGTCGGCAATCGCCGCACCGAGCCTGACCCCCGCCGCGCCGTCGCCGGCCTCGAGCTCGGCTTCGCAGGCCAGCATTCGCTCCCCGGCAAGGCGGACCGCGAGCGGCGCCAGCGACAACAGCAGCTGGCGCACGCTGCGGTCCTCGTCGCTGACGCCGACATCCTGCGGCATGTAGCCGACGATCCCGCCGTTCGATGTCTCACCGTCGTCCGCGGTGAGCGCGCCGGCGAGGATCCTCAGAAGAGTGCTCTTGCCCACACCATTGGCGCCGACGAGACCGACGTGCGCGCCCGGAGAAATACGAAACGAGACGTCCGAGAACAGCAGCTCCCCGCCCGGGTGGGCGTACGCGAGACGCGAGACTCCGACATGCCCCATGTTGACAATGCTCGCATGAACATCCAGCTTGACCACTGCGTGATCCATGTGTCGAATCGGTCGCGCTCGAACGCGTTCTACCGCGCGGTACTCGGCGCGGAGCTGATCGGCGACCCGGACGGCGTCGCCATGTACCGGTTCGGCGACCGGCAGCTCAACGTTCACGGCCCGGGCGCGGATCCCCATCCGGTGGCGCGGCAGCCGGTGCAGCCCGGCAACAGCGACCTGTGCTTCATCTGGCCAGGCGCGATTGAAGGCGCAATCGAGCACCTCCGTGCGCACGAGGTGGAGGTGGAACTCGGTCCGGTGCCTCGCCGCGGAGCGCGCGACGAGGGCACGAGCGTCTACTTCCGGGACCCGGACGGAAGCCTGCTCGAGTTCATCTCCTACGACTGACGCGGACGCGGGCCTGAATCAGCCGGAGAGCTGATCGCAATGCTCTTCGAGGAACCCGCGCTTTCCCGCCGGCAACACGTCGCGATCGCGGTAGACGACCGAGATCTTCGCGCCCCGGGCACGGCATGCGGCGGCGAACCCCTTCTCGCCGCCGTTGTCGGGGTACTCGATCTCGATCATGTGGTCGCCGTACGCCTTCATGTAGTCGTCGCACTCGGTGTAGGCCTGACACTCCTCTGCGATCGCGAAGTCGAACCCGGCCTTCTTGCCGCGCAGTGAGATGCCAGCGGCGTTCTTCTGGGCGATGGCCACGCCCGCGCGGTGGGCGGCCTCGGCGAGCAGCTTGGCAAACGCCAGGTTGTCGGCGATCGTCAGCGTGTGCTTCGACCGCGACCACGAGTCCAGGTTGTCGGGCTCGACCGCCTGGAACCCGTGGCGCGCGCATCCCGCGATCCAGCCGCCGACGATCTTCGCGAGCGCCGCGCGCTTGGCGGAGGTCGAGGTGTCGAGGAGCTGCTCGCCCCAGCCCGAGTCGATCACTGGACGACCGTCCTTCGTCAGCAGCAGGTCCGGATGCTTGGCACGCCACCACTTGTGCTCGTCGGTCTGGGACTGGAAGGCGTTGACGTAGCAGACGTTGTAGAGGCCGGGTACCGGCTTGGCGTGACGGTCGCGGTCGACGATCCGCACGCCGGCCTCAGGCGTGAATGCGCCACCGATCTGGTAGCTGAACGGCGCGTGGACGGGCGGCAGCCGCACCGCTCGGCCACTGGCGCCGATCGCCTGCGCGCCGAGCGACAGCGCCACCGCGGACGTGACGAGGAGGCCAAGGAGGACGGCGCGCCGGGCCGGGCCGAAAGGCATCAGCAGAGCCTACGCCCCGCGCTTGGCTGGAGGTGGTCCGAGGCTTCAGGCGGCGGTACGATCCGTTTCATGCTCACCGTGATGTCCGGTTTTCCGCCGGGCTCCGTCGGGATCAAGGCCACGGGCGAGATCACCGCCGCGGACTACGAGCAGGTCCTGGTTCCCGCCTTCGAATCCGCGCGCGAAGCGGTGCACGGCGGGAAGATCCGGATGCTGTACCTGATGGGACCGGAGTTCACCGGCTATAGCGCCGGCGCCGCGTGGCAGGACACGAAGCTCGGCATCTCGCACTTTCGCGATTGGGAACGGGTCGCAGTCGTCAGTGACATCGAGTGGGTCAGACGCCTGCTGCACGGATTCGGCTGGATGATCCCCGCCGAGGTCAAATTGTTCGCGCTTGCCGAGCTCGATCAGGCCCGGGCCTGGCTCACCGAGTAGCGCCGCGTTTGGCGGAGCCGCGCGCGGGGCACTCAGTCGGCGATGCGCCGTCCCGTACGCCTCGCATCGATCGCGCTCGCCGGAACCTTCGTAGCAACGTTGGCCATCGCCGCGTTCGCCCACGCGTCGCCGTTCGGCGGGCACGCCAAGAGCTACGGGATCGGGACGCCGACGGACTCGGGCTCGGTGGTGTGCGGTCACCGCATTTACGGGGGACCGCGAACGAGCTGCGCGCTGGCCCGGCATGTGTTCGCCGTGTTCGCCCGTGGTGCGCACGTGCTCGGCCACCCGCCCGGTTGGGTGCGAGCCCGGGGCGCTCGCCACTCCAAGCTGCAGCGCTTCGGATGTGAGATCGCCGCCAACGACCACTTCATCGTCTGCTACGCGAAGTCGGGAGCCCTGGTCGACTTCCCGACGCGCAAGGCCGCGCGAGCAAGCGCCGCGGGCACTGCGGCAGCACCCGCCGCGAGCGCAGCGCGGTACTGCGGGCAGACGGCCCACCATGGGCTGCGGGCCCCGTTGCCGATTCACACTCGGCGTGTCTCCTGCCGTTCGGCTCGCCGGGTGATCAAGGCGTGGCATCACAAGAACGATCCGACCGACCGCTGCGTGCCGCCCCAGGATGAGCAGCCGCACAAGACGTGCACGGTCCTTGGCTGGCGGTGCACAGCCGGGCAATCCCGCAACGGAGCGACGATCCCCGTGGCCTGTCGGCGCCGTCGGCGGCGGGTGTCGTTCGAGGAGCCGGCTTAGTCAGCGTGAAGGGCCTGCTCAGGCAGGCGCCACCGTCCGGTCGAGCAGCGCGAACAACTCCCTGAAGTGCCGCTCCGCGGCCTGTTCGTCGTAGGCCGCCGTGTCCGCCATCGTGTACCCGTGGGCCGCGCCCTCGTAGACCTCTGAGCGGTAGATCACGTCCGCGTCCCGGAGCGCCCGCTCGAGCTCAGCGATCTGCTCCGGCGTGGCGCTGCGATCGTTGTCGGCAAAGCCGAAGTAGAGCTCCGCGTCGATTTCACCGGCGCTGCGATGGGGACTGTCGGGATCGTCGGTGACGAGCCCGCCGGCGTGGAAGCCGCCGAGCGCGGCGACGCGATCCGGATACGCGGTGGCGATCCGCCAGCCGACGCGAGCTCCCATGCAATAGCCCGTGATCGCGACCGGCCCCGGCGCGACCTCGCTCAGGAAGTCGAGGTAGTACCTGCCATCGGAAACGATCTTCTCCGGGGTCAGCCCCCGGATCAGCGGCCCGATCTTCTTCATGAACGTCCCGCGGCTGTCGGGATCGCTCGGGTCGGGCATCGGCACGATCGGCGCGCGCCCGTCGCGGTAGAGGACGTTCGGCGCGAGCACCACGAAGCCGCGCTCTGCGATTCGGTCGGCCATCTCCTCGATCCGCGGCCGCACGCCGAACGCGTCCATGATGAAGAGGACGCCGGGATGGAGCGCGTCGTCGTCGGGGCGGGTCAGGTAGGCGTCGGCGACGCCATCGGCGGTGGGGATGTCTGGGTGGGAGCTGTTCACGCCCGCAGGATCGCAGGAACGAACTCGGGGTGCTGCCGAGCGTCAGCGGCCGCCGTCGACGCTCGCCCCGAGGAACAGGCTGCGGCTGTCTCCCTTGCTCACGGTCGAGAACCCCAGACTGGTGTACAACCCGAGCGCCGCGTGGTTGTCCTCGTTGGTGTCGAGCTCGACCCGTCGGCAGCCGCGCTCCGCAGCCCGCTCGAGCGCGCGCAGGACGAGTGCCCGGCCCAGGCCCTGTCCGCGGACGGAGTCGCGCACGAACAGGTCCTCGAGCCAGCAGTCCTCGGCGGCCGTCCACACGCTGTGGCGAAACCGCAGCTGACAGACCGCGGCGGGCCTCGGATCGCCTTCGGGCGCAGCGAGCCAGAACTCGGTGTCCGAGCGATCGATCAGCTTCTGGACCGAGTCCAGGAACGACTCCTGAGAGGGCGTCGAATGTCCGAGGTGGTCACGAAACTCGACGAGGAGGGCGGCGACCTGCTCGGCCTCGTCAGCGGAAGCGCGCCAGACAGAACTCACCTCGATGAGGCTAACGTTCCGCGACGATGACCAGCTCAGAGCACAACCTGGCGCGTCTCGCCGAGAGCTCCTTCGAGCGGCGCGGCGACTATCCGGCGCTGCTGTTCGAGGGCCGCTGGCACAGCTCCGGCGGGCTGTTCGAGCGCGCCTGCCGGATCGCCGCCGGCCTGACCGAGCTCGGCATCCGGCCCGGCGATCGCGTCGTGGTCTCGATGGCCAACTGCCCCGAGGTGGGCATCGTCTACAACGCGCTTTGGCGGGCGGGCGCGGTGGTGGCGCCGGCGACGTTCCTGCTCTCCCCCGAGGAGCTGCGTCACGTGGTCTCCGACTCCGGCGCCAGTGCCGTGATCACCACGCCGGAGTTCCTCGACAAGGTCCGGGACGCGGCGGCCAGCGTCGACAGCGTGCGTGCGGTGATCTGCAACGGGCCGTTCGAGGGTGAGGGCACATCACTCGATGCGCTCGAAGCCGCCGACCCGGGATCGATCGTCGAGCGGGGCGACGATGAGCTCGCCGCGCTGCTCTACACCGGCGGCACGACCGGGCGCAGCAAGGGCGTGATGCTCTCCCACGCCAACCTCCACTTCTCGGGCCGCTCGGCCCACCACGCCGCGTACGTCCCGGGGGTGAACCGCGCCCTGGCCACGCTCCCCCTGTCGCACTCGTACGGAATCCTGGTCACGCTCGCCGGCATGCACAACCCCGAGCCGGGCGTCGCCGTGCTGCTGCGCTGGTTCGATCCCACCAGCTTTCTCGGGCTGACCGCGGAACACGGCCTTCAGGTCTCCGCGGTCGTCCCGTCGATGCTTCAGCTGCTGCTGGGTCAGCCGCTCGAGCAGTACGACCTCTCCTCGCTTCGCTATCTGAGCAGCGGCGGGGCGCCCCTGGCACCCGAGGTGGAGGCCGAGTTCCGCCGCCGGGTGCCCTCGGTCTCGATCCGGCAGGGCTACGGTTTGACCGAGACAGCGGCGCTGATCTCGACGAATCCGGCGGGCCGCGAACGCCCCGGATCGGTCGGCCTTCCGGTGCCTGACTGTGACGTCGCGATCCTCGACGACGCCGGCAATGCCCTCCCCACCGGAGAGCCCGGAGAGGTGTGCGTGCGGTCCCCCGGCGTGATGCTCGGCTACTGGAAGTCGCCGGACGTCACCGGCGAGGCGCTGAGGGACGGCATGCTCCACACCGGCGACATCGGCTACCTCGACGAGGACGGCTACCTGTAC
>DASXOS010000168.1:0-1892 GCA_036494115.1 Solirubrobacteraceae bacterium
ACCGGCGAGGGGCGGTTCGAGCTGGAGGTGGCGCTGCGGATCGGCGGCGTCACTCCGGATCGCTGAGCGCGTTGGTCTCGGCGATGTCCAGTGGCAGGCACACCGCGCAGAAGTCCTCGCCGAAGGGCGTGAGGTGGATGCTGCGCTGCACGGTCTTGGCCCGCGCCACGCTGCGCATCGCGTCGAGCACCTCGGGCTGGGCCTCGAGCACCTGATAGGCGACGGGGTCGCCGACGGGCTCGCGCGAGAACCAGGCCAGCCCCAGCCGCTCGAGGTTGTTGAGGTAGGCGGGCACACGGCTCCGGTGCTGGCATCCGGCCTGCGCGCCGATCATGTTGATCCCGCCGGCCACGAGCTCGGAGTCCATCCCGATGAGGTTGGAGGCGCGCACGTCGACGGATGGCTGCGAGCCCTTGGTGGCGAGCAACCGCAGGATCCGGCCCTCGTCGGGGGCCAGCTCGGTGAGGATCCGGGCGTACGCGGGATGGGCGCCGTCGTCGGAGTCGATTCGGGCCGCCCGGCGCAGGAGCTGGGCGCCGCGGATGCGCAGACCCTCCCGCTCTGAGACAGCGCCGTTGCGCGATGCGGCGTCGGGGGGCGGCATGAGCCGCACGACGCGCTCGTCGAGCTCGGTGATGCCCAGCAGATCGCGCGCATAGCTCCGCAGCTCGCGGCCCAGCTCGTCGAGGATGTGGGCCGACCGAGACGGATCGGCCGCGGCGCGGGCCAGGCGGCCGCCGGCGTCCATCGACCGGGCGACGCCCCACCGGGTCGCCTGCCACCACAGTCCGGCGGCCGCCCGCGCGAGCGCCGGCGCGTGGTGCAGCAGCTCGGCGTCGCGCGGAGGCGGCTGGCGCTCCAGGCTCATCCGAACACCGCCAGGTGGATCAGGCCGCCGGCGAGCCCCAACACGGCGCCGTGGACGAGCAGGAGCCACTCGTCCTCCCGCGTGGCCGTGCGCAGCAGCTCGCCGAAGTCGGTCGGCGACATCTCGCGGATCCGATCGGTGATGAGCGTGCGCATCGTGGCCGACTGCTCCCGGCTGAACGCGGGGTCGGTGAGCGGCTCCATCATCTGATCGATCGGCTCTGTGGCGAACGACTCCCGGATCGATTCGTAGCGGCCGGCGCCGAGCGCGACCTGCACCGCGCGACGAGCGGGCCCGACGGCACGGTCGATCGCCGGGCGCAACGCGTCCTCCACCAGCGCCCGGGTGCGATCGGACTGCGGCCCCGTGAGGAGCTCTGATCCGAACTCCGACACCGTGAGGATCTCGTCCGCGACGATCGTGGCGTAGACCTCCGCGACGTCGTGCTGGCGGCGGATGAACAGCCCGTGGACGCGCAGCGGTCCCCATCGCCGGGGCTCGGGTGGCTCGTAGATCATCCACAGCGCCAGCCAGTTGGTGACGTAGCCGATGACGACGCCGAGGATCGGCAACAGCCACCAGAACGTCACGAAATGGGTGAGGACGGCGACCGGGATCCCGAGCACAAAGCCGAACACGAACCCGAAGTTCTTGATGAACGTCAGCTCGCGCTCGCCCATGTCCAGGAAGACGCGGTTGGCCAGCTCGGGATCGAATCGCTTGATCACCATCAGCTTGACGTCGACGAGCTGCTCGATGTGCGCACCGATCTCGTCGGTCAGCTCGTGCACGACCTCGGGAAGCTGGGCCAGCACGCGTCCCTCGATCATCTCCTTGATCTGGGGCGGCAGCTCCCGCCACAGCCGCGCATGATCCCCTCGACGATCGCCGGCAGTTCCTGGCGGGCGGAGACGATGATCTGCTCCGCGATCTTGTCCGGCTCCAGCTGGGTGAAGAACTCGCTGGGGCGTCCGATCTTCGCGATCCCGCTGTCCACCGCCATTCTGCCCATCTTGGCCGCGCG
>DASXOS010000169.1:0-12627 GCA_036494115.1 Solirubrobacteraceae bacterium
ACGTCACTCGCGTGGTCACGCGAGTGACGTCGGCGGACCACCACGCCCACCCCATGCAGCACTAACCAGGCTGGATGGTGCGGATAACCCTCGCTGGTGCGCCCGCGGCGATTGAGTGAGCGGGGATGTCGGTGGTGACGACGGAGTTGGCGCCGATCACGGAGCGCTCGCCGATCGTCACGCCGCCGGTGACGACGACGTTGGCGCCGCACCAGACGTTGTCCTCGATCCGGGTCGGGCCCTTGGTGGCGAACCCCTGCCAGGTGATCGGCTGGACGGGATCGTCGAAGCGGTGGCTGGCGTCGGAGACGAAGCAGCCGTTGGCGAGCATGCAGAACGCGCCGATCTCGACCAACTCCATCGACGCCACCATCACCCCAAGGTTGAGGAACGTGCCGCCGCCGATCCGGATGCGGGCCTGACCGGGCGCGGTGATCCACACCCCGGGCTCGCACAGCACCTGCGGCCCGAGCTCGAGCCGCCCCTCGAGCAGAGCCTCGAGCACGTTGCCGTGGATCGGCCAGCGCACGAACGCCTCGCGCCGCATGAACTCGTAATGGATCCGGGCGCGGTTCCAGGGCAGTGAGTTCTGCTGGTACCAGAGCCACTTCTGCGCCCACAGCTTGAGCTGGGCGCCCCTCGGTCGCGTCGGTTCGGACACCTGCTAGCGCGTCGAGGCGGTGGCCTTCTTGCGGGACGCCCGCGGCCGCCCGTTTCCGTTCGCATCGGCCTTGGCCTTGGTCGTGGCCTTGGCCCGGGGCCCGCGCGAGGCCCTCACCGGCAGGATCTCGGAGAGGAACCGCCCGGTGTAGGAGCGCTCGACGCGCGCCACCTCCTCCGGGGTGCCGGTGGCGATCACCTCGCCGCCCTCCTCCCCTCCCTCGGGTCCGAGGTCGATGATCCGGTCGGCGGTCTTGATCACGTCGAGGTTGTGCTCGATCACGACCACCGAGTTGCCGGCATCGACCAGGCGCTCGAGCACGACGAGCAGGCGCTGGATGTCGGCGAAGTGCAGGCCGGTCGTGGGCTCGTCGAGGATGTACATCGTCCGTCCGGTGGCGACCTTCGCCAGCTCCGCGGCGAGCTTCACCCGCTGCGCCTCGCCTCCCGAGAGCGTCGTCGCCGGCTGGCCCAGGCGCATGTAGCCGAGGCCCACGTCGTTCAGCGTCTGGATCCGGCGCCGGATCTTCGGAATGTGGGCGAAGAACTCGAGCGCCTCCTCGATCGGCATCTCGAGCACGTCGGCGATCGTCTTGCCCTTGAACCGGACCTCGAGCGTCTCCCGGTTGTAGCGCTTGCCGTGGCACTGCTCGCAGGGGACGTACACGTCCGGCAGGAAGTGCATCTCGATCTTGATCTGGCCGTCGCCGCGGCAGACCTCGCAGCGGCCGCCCTTGACGTTAAACGAGAACCGGCCCGGCTTGTAGCCGCGCGCCCGGGCCTCCTGGGTCTTGGAGAACAGTTCGCGGATCTGGTCGAACAGCCCGATGTAGGTGGCCGGGTTCGACCGCGGGGTGCGGCCGATCGGCGACTGGTCGACGGAGATGATCTTGTCCAGCTGGTCGAGACCACCGATCTTGCGATGCACCCCGGCGCGCTGGCGCGTCTTGTGCAGACGGTTCGCCACCGCCTTGAGCAGCACCTCGTTGACCAGCGTCGACTTCCCGGATCCGGAGACCCCGGTCACGCAGCAGAACACGCCGAGCGGCACCTTGACGCTGATCTTCTTGAGGTTGTGCTGGGATGCGCCCTCGATCGCGATGTGCCCGCTCGGCTTGCGCCGCTTGCGCGGGGTTTCGATCGTCCGCGTCCCCGCCAGGAACTGCCCGGTGAGCGACTCGGGCACCTTCTCGACCTCCTCGGCGGTGCCCTGGGCGACCACGTATCCCCCGTGCTCACCGGCACCGGGGCCCATGTCGACGAGATGGTCGGCGGCCCGCATCGTGCCCTCGTCGTGCTCGACCACGAGCACGGTGTTGCCGAGCGAACGCAGCCGGTCGAGGGTCGCGATCAGCTTCTCGTTGTCCCGCTGGTGCAGGCCGATCGAGGGCTCGTCGAGGATGTAGAGGACTCCGACGAGCGAGGAGCCGATTTGTGTGGCGAGCCGGATCCGCTGCGCCTCCCCGCCGGACAGGGTCGAGGCCGCACGCTCCATCGACAGGAAGCCGACACCCACGTTCTCCAGGAACTGCAGGCGCTCCTCGATCTCGCGGAGGATCAGCCGGGCGATCCGCCGGTCGTGCTCGGTCAGCTTAAGCTCCCGGACCCACTCGAGCGCGCGCCGGGCCGACAGCGCCACGAACTCGTGGATGGCGGTGTCGCCGACGAGCACCGCCCGTGACTCGGGCCGCAGCCGCGCGCCCTTGCACTCGGGGCAGGGCCGCAGGGTCATGAACTCCTCGATCTTCTCCCGCGAGAAGTCGGACTCGGTCTCCCGGTAGCGCCGCTCGAGGTTGGGCACGATCCCCTCGAACTGGGTCGAGTACGACCGCTTGCGCCCGAATCGGTTGCGGTACGACACCTGGACGCGGTCGCCGTTGGTGCCGTAGAGGAACGTGTCCTGCATGTCCTCCGGCAGGTCCTCCCACGGCTCGTCCATGTCGACCTCGTAGCGCTCGGCGATCGCCTGCGTGAGCTGGTCGTAGTAGTCCGAGGCGCTGACCGCCCACGGCGCGATCGCCCCCTCCCCGATCGACAGCGAGGGGTCGGGCACCACGAGATCGGGATCGATCTCCATCTGCGAGCCCAGGCCCGTGCACCGTGGGCAGGCCCCGTGGGGGGAATTGAAGCTGAAGATCCGCGGCTCGAGCTCGACGAGGCTCGGTCCATGCACGGGGCAGGCGAACTTCTCCGAATAGGTCTGGATCCGGTCGGAGTCGACCAGCTCGATCTCGACCAGCCCGTCGGCGAGCGCCACCGCCGTCTCGATCGAATCGGCCAGCCGCTTGCGGAGCTCGCCCTTCATGACCAGCCGGTCGACGACGACCGCGATGTCGTGCTTGTACTTCTTGTCGAGCGAGATGTCCTCATCGAGCCGCCGCAGCTCGCCGTCCACCTTCACGCGCGAGAACCCCTCCCCGCGCAGCTCCTCGAACTGCTTGCCGTACTCGCCCTTGCGCCCGCGGACGATCGGGGCGAGCACCATGAAGCGGGTCCCCTCCTCGAGCTCCATCACCTGATCGATGATCTGCTCGGCGGACTGGCCGCTGATCGGGCGGCCGCAGATGTGGCAGTGCGGATGGCCGACCCGCGCCCACAGCAGGCGCAGGTAGTCGTAGATCTCGGTCACCGTGCCGACCGTCGACCGCGGATTGCGCGAGGTCGTCTTCTGATCGATCGAGATCGCCGGCGACAGGCCCTCGATCGAGTCGACGTCGGGCTTGTCCATCTGCCCGAGGAACTGGCGCGCGTACGCGGACAGCGATTCGACGTAGCGCCGCTGACCCTCGGCGTAGATCGTGTCGAAGGCCAGGGACGATTTTCCGGACCCGGACAGGCCCGTGATCACGGTCAGCGACCCCCGCGGAATCGCGACCGTTATGTCCTTCAGGTTGTGCTCTCGGGCGCCCGAGACGACGAGTTCGTCCACCTAGACGAGTCTAGATGACCGAACAGACGTTCCCCTCGCTGATTCCCCGCATCCTGCGGGAATTCGGCACCCCCGTGGCGGCGAGTCAGCCCTCGACGCTGGCGTAGACCTCGTCGAGCAGGCCGTCGCGGTCCGCCAGCTCGAAGTTCTCGGCCAGGTAGCGGTCGGTCTCGTCGCGAGGCGTCCCGTTGAGGGCCATGTTGAGCGCGATGAGCCGCGCCCCCTCCGTGTCGTCTCCGCCGTCTCCCGTGGGCATCTCGCCGCCCGTCGGCACCGCCTCCTCGAGCTCTTCGACGTCGACCTCGACGACCTCCTCGATTACCGGCTCGGCGGCGGCGCCGGTCGGCAGCTCGGCCTCGGTCACCGACGTCGCGGCGCCCTGCTCGGGCTCGAAGCGGGCGCTCGGCGCCGCCGCCTCGCGCACCTCGGCAAGGTTGGTCTCGAGCAGCGCGAGGTCAGCGTTGAGTCGGTTCGACCCGGTGCGCAGCGACTCGACCAGGGCGCCCAGCTCGTTCTCCATCGCGTCGAGGCGCTGCAGCATCGATGCCGTCGATTCGGACACCTTCCCGACGTACTCGCGGGCCTCGGCCGAGGACTGCTCGCGGACGGACTGGGCCTCCGCGGTGGCCTCTGAGCGGATCTCCTGGGCCTCGGCTTCGGCCTGCCGCTGGATCTCGGCCGCGCTCGACTCGGCGGCCTCGACAATCGCGCGGACCTGCTCCGAGGCGGTCGAGGCGAGCGTCTCGGTCCGGCGCCGCGACGAGCTCTTGAGCTCATCGATCTCGTCCGCGAGCTGCGTGAGGTGCGTGTCCACCGCCTCGGGGTCATATCCCCGGCGGCCGATGGGGAAGTCCTTCTTCTCGATGCTCTGCCGTTCCAGCGCCACGCCAGCCAACCTCCGGGGTCTCGGTTCTGAGGAGCAGGCGCAGCGTACCGGACCCACGGCGCCCACACTGCACCGTGCGGGTTTTCAGCTGATCGTTGCCCACGCGCGCCAGGCGCCCGCGGGGCGTCCAGCCTCGCTCAAGCGCACGCCGTGCGCGTCATCCGGCTGCGACGGCCCGGTCGAGCTGGCGGCGCAGATCGCGGATCTCGTCGCGGAGCTTCGCCGCGTATTCGAATCGCAACTCCTCGGCCGCGGCGAGCATCTCCTCTTCGAGCTCGACGATCGTCTTCTCGAGCTCCGCGGGCGGGATCCCGCTCGCGTCACGGACGCGGCGCCGGCGTGACCGCGGGACCTTCGAATCGGACTGCAGGAACTCGGCGATGTCCGAGATGCCCTTGACGATCGTCTCGGGCGTGATGCCGTGCTCTTCGTTATAGGCCCGCTGGATCTCTCTGCGGCGGTCGGTCTCCCCGAGCGCCGCCCGCATCGCTGCGGTCTCCTTGTCGGCGTACATCAGCACCTTGCCCTCGACGTTGCGCGCCGCGCGTCCGATCGTCTGGATCAGCGACGTCTCGCCGCGGAGGAAGCCCTCCTTATCGGCGTCGAGGATCCCGACCAGCGACACCTCCGGCAGGTCGAGACCCTCGCGCAGGAGGTTGACGCCGACGAGCACGTCGAACTCGCCGAGGCGCAGCTGGCGGATGATCTGGATGCGCTCGAGCGTGTCGACCTCGGAGTGCAGGTAGCGGACCTTGAACCCCATCTCGAGCAGGTAGTCCGTGAGGTCCTCGGACATCTTCTTGGTCAGCGTCGTCACCAGGGTGCGCTCGTCGCGCTCGACCCGCTCGCGGATCTCGTTCATCAGGTCGTCGATCTGGTTGCGCGTCTCCCGCACCTCGACCTCCGGATCGATGATCCCCGTCGGCCGCACGATCTGCTCCACGATCCGCGCTGAGTGACTGCGCTCGTATTCGCCCGGCGTGGCGGACACGAACACCATCTGCGGCGTGATCGACAGGAACTCCTGGAACGTCTGGGGCCGGTTGTCGAGCGCGCTCGGCAGCCGGAACCCATACTCCACGAGCGTCTGCTTGCGTGAGCGATCGCCCTCGTACATGCCCCCGATCTGCGGCACCGTCTGGTGCGATTCGTCGATGAAGCAGACGAAGTCCTCGGGGAAGTAGTCGAGCAGACAGTACGGCCGGTCGCCGGGCTGGCGTCCGTCGAGGATCCGCGAGTAGTTCTCGATCCCGGAGCAGAACCCGATCTCGCGCAGCATCTCCATGTCGTACTGGGTGCGCTGTCGCAGGCGATGCGACTCGAGCAGCTTGCCCTGCGCCTCGAGCTCGGCACAGCGGGCGTTCAGCTCGCGTCCAATCTCGGCGACCGCGTCCTCGATATAGCCCTCCCGGACGTTGTAGTGCGACGCCGGCCAGATCCCGACGTGCTCGATGTCCTCCTGGAGGATCTCGCCCGTCAGCGGGTCGAACTCCTGGAGCATCTCGATCTCGTCGCCGAACAGCACGATCCGGTAGGCGGTCTCGGCGTAGGCGGGGAAGATCTCGAGCGTCTCGCCCTTGACGCGGAACGTCCCGCGCGAGAGGGCGGTGTCGTTGCGGGTGTACTGGATCGAGACGAGCTTGCGCAGCAGCCCGTCGCGGTCGATGAACTCGCCCTTGCGCAGCGTCTGCAGGTTCTCGTCGTAGGTCTGCGGCGAGCCCAGGCCGTAGATGCAGGAGACGCTGGCCACGATCAGCACGTCGCGCCGGGCGAACAGCGCCGCGGTCGCCGAGTGGCGCAGCCTGTCGATCTCCTGGTTGATCGCCGAGTCCTTCTCGATGTACAGGTCCCGGCTGGGGACGTACGCCTCCGGCTGGTAGTAGTCGTAGTACGAGACGAAGTACTCGACCGCGTTGCGCGGGAAGTAGGTGCGGAACTCGTTGCACAGCTGAGCGGCCAGCGTCTTGTTGTGGGCGATGACGAGCGCGGGCTTCTGGAGGCGTTCGATCGTCGCCGCCATCGTCATCGTCTTGCCGGTGCCGGTTGCGCCGAGCAAGGTCGAGAATTGCTCGCCGGCGGTTACGCTTTCCGCCAGCCCGTCGATGGCCGCCGGCTGGTCGGCGGTCGGTTGGTAGGCGGAATCGAGCTCGAACTTCGGCATGGCGAGTGGACACCTGAGCGTAGCGGGCAGCTCGGACGGAAAAGAGGGGATGAGACGGCAGGGGTGTCAGTACTGAGGAACGGAACGCTGGTGGGGGCGATCGCCGCGGGTGCGGTGGCGATGGCCGCTGCGCCGGCCCCGGCGCCGGCGCGTCAGCCGGCGAGCGGCGGGGGCGTCCGGAGCTCACCACACACACCGCACCAGCCTCAGGGCCCGGTGGTCCAGGCCGTCCTCAGCACGACCGACCTCTCGGAGGCGCTCACGCCGATGCCGAGCCAGCGGTTCACGACGCCACGGCACACCTCGGCGCCGGTGATCGACATCAACGACCGCCGCCACTACCAGCGGGTCACCGGATTCGGAGCGGCGATGACCGACACGTCCGCCTGGCTGATCCACGACGAGCTGGCGCCCGCGGCACGGAGAGCGTTGCTCCGGAGCCTGTTCGGTCCGTCCGGGATCGGGCTGAGCTACTTGCGCGTACCGATGGGAGGGTCGGACTTCACCGTCCTTGGAGCGCCGTACAGCTACGACGACCTCCCCGCCGGCGTGATCGACCCGCAGCTCGACAACTTCTCGGTCGTCCACGACTACGCCTACATCCTCCCCACGCTCGAAGCCGTGCTGAACGCGAATCGCCATACGCAGATCCTCGCGGCGCCGTGGAGCCCGCCCGCCTGGATGAAGACCAACGACAGCCTCGCGAATCCGTACGACGAAGGCTCGCTGCGGGGATGGGCATATCCCGTGCTGGCGAGGTACTTCGTGAAGTTCATCCGCGCCTACCGGGATTGGGGGGTGCCGATCGCCGCGGTGACGCCGCAGAACGAGCCCCAGGCGGGAGCGCTCTACGCCGGGCTGAACCTGAGCGAACCGCAGGAGGCGATGTTCGTGTCCCAGTTCCTGGCGCCGGCGCTGCGCGCGGCTCACCTCCGCACGGCGATCTACGGACTCGATCGCGGCGCCGATTTCGCCTATGCCGAGGCGCTCGTGCAGGGCACCGCGAACCGGAACCTGGCTGGGATCGCGTGGCACTGCTACGGCGGGATGCAGGTGATGAGCGCCTTGCACGCCGTCGATCCCCGGGTGCACCAGGTCGTCTCGGAGTGCGCGCCCGGGATCGTCCCCTTTCCGCCGGCCGAGGTGCTGATCTCAGGGCTGCGCAACTGGGCCTCGGCGGTGGCCCTGTGGAACGTCGCGCTCGACCCCGCGGGCGGCCCGGTCGAGATGCCGAACTCGGCCTGCACCGGGTGCACCCCGCTGGTCACGATCTCCGAGCAGACGCACCGCGCGACGCGGGACCTCGACTTCTACCAGCTCGGCCAGTTCAGCAAGTTCATCCAGCCAGGGGCCGTGCAGATAGCGGCGACGCGACTGGCCAGCGACTTCCGCACCGCGCGCGGCTGGTACGGGGTGACGCCCGGGCTCGACGACGTCGCGTTTCTGGACCCCGACGGCACCCGGGTCCTGGTCGTTTACGACAACGCCGCCAGCCGCAGGAAATTCGCCGTGCGCTGGCGGGGGAAGATGTTCAGCTATGCGCTGGCGCCGGGGACGACGGCAACGTTCACCTGGCGGTAAGCGGGTCCCCGCCGCGGAGTCGCAGCCGCCTGCCGAGCCACCGACGGCGTTCGCCGGTCTCCGTCAGCTGCTCCGCCCGTGCTCGGAGCAGCGAGACGAGGTGGATGGTGTGATGGAAGGGATCGGCCACCACGCTTCCGTCCGCCAGCGACAGGGCCGCCCAGGGTACGCCGTCGACTTCGGCGATCAGCGCCGGCGCGGCCGGCGGCTCGGAGCTGTCGAGCGCGGCCAGCCGCCACAGCGCGGGCTGATCGTCCGGGAAGGCATAGCGCAGTGTGACGTCGCCGATCTCACGCATGGGCCATCGCGAAGGTCCGAACGTAATCGGGCAGCGGCTCGGAGCAGCGGTCGTCGGGCACCGGCTCGCCAGGGGTCGTGCTGATCGGAACCACGCCCGCCCACACGGGAAGGTCGTAGTCCGCACGGGCGTCGACCGGTGGCCCGGTGCGGATCTTCGCCGAGGCCTCGCGGATCGCGAGCGCCACGACCTCCGTGGCGGCGAGCTCCTTGGCGTTCGGGCCGCGGACATCTGCGGAGCGGCCCGGCACAACCTGCTCCACGATCCGGCGCAGCGCGTCGTGCTTGCGCTCGGGATCATCGATCAGGTAGCCGTCGCCGAGGACCACGACCGAGCGATAGTTGACCGAATGGTGCATCGCCGAGCGCGCGAGAACGAGCCCGTCGACGAGCGTCACCGTGAGGCACATCGAGACCCCCTCGGCGACCGAACCGAGGAGGCGGCTGAGCGAGGAGCCGTGGAGGTAGATCTCGGTCTCCTCCCGGGCGTAGAGCATGGGGATGACGAACGGCTGGCCGTCGGCCACCAGGCCGACATGCGCGACCGAGCCGGCGTCGAGGATCGCGTCGATCGTCTCGCGGTCGTATTGCCCGCGGCCGGCATGGCGCCGCACCCTGATACGTGGAGTTTTGTTATAGTACGAACTCATGCTTGAAGTAGAACAATATCAAACGGGCATCACCGGCTCGACCGCCCGCGAGATCGCGGCCAGCGCCGAGGCGGCGATCCGCGACGAGCGGCTCGGCAGTGGAGAGACGCTCCCCACCGTCCGCGCGCTCGCGCGTCAGCTCGGGACCAGCCCGGCCACGGTCAATTCCGCCTACCGGATCCTGCGCGAGCGCGGACTGGTGATCGGCGAGGGGCGGCGCGGCACACGTGTCGCTCCGCGGCCGGCGCTTCGGGCGCCGCAGCGCCCGCGGGCCCGCCTGCCGCGATCCGACGACGCCGCCCGCGGCGTGCGCGACCTAGCGATCGGCCTGCCCGATCCCGAGCTGCTTCCCGACCTAGGCGCCGCGCTGGCGCGAATCGACGTCGAGGCGAGCAGCCGGATCGCCGGGCTCGAGTCGAGCGACCCGGGGCTGCTCGAGCTGGCGGCCGCGGCGTTCGAGGCCGACGGGATCCCGGCCGAGGCGGTGGGCGTGGTGTCCGGCGCCTTCGACGGGATCGAGCGGGTGCTCCGCGCCCATCTGCGGCCCGGGGACCGGGTGCTGATCGAAGACCCTGCGTACGTCTCGATCCGCGATCTGCTGCTCGCCCTGGGGCTCGTCGCCGTCCCGGTCGAGGTCGATGACTCGGGCCTGCTCCCGGCGCAGTTCGCCGCGGCGCTGGCACACGGGGTCGAGGCCGCGGTCATCGTCCCCCGAGCCCAGAATCCGCTCGGTTCAGCGTTTGATCGGGAGCGCGAAGCGGAGCTGCGTGAGCTGCTCGCGCCCCATCCGGACGTGCTGCTCGTCGAGGACGACCACGCGGGCGTCGTGTCCGGGGCGCCGTGCTCGACCCTGCTGACACGGGCCACGCAGCGCTGGGCCGTCATCCGCTCGGTGTCGAAATTCCTCCACCCCGACCTGCGGGTGGCGCTCATGGCGGGCGATGACACCACGATCGCACGAGTCGAGGGCCTCCAGGCGCTCGGTCCGCGGTGGGTCAGTCACGTGCTGCAGGCGCTCGTCGCGGAGCTGCTCCGCGATCCGGAGTTCGAGTCGATCTCACGTCACGCCGCCGACGTCTACACCGCGCGCCGCGGGGCGCTGGTGGCGGCGCTGGCGGACCGCGGTGTCGGCTCCCATGGCCGCTCCGGGCTGAACGTGTGGGTGCCGGTCCGCGAGGAGGCGCCCGTGGTCGGCGCGCTCCTCGACGCCGGCTGGCGGGTGCTCGCCGGCGAGCGATTTCGGCTGGCCACGCCGCCCGGCCTGCGAGTCACGATCGCGAACCTGGACGTGAGCGAGGCGGACGAGGTCGCCGAGATCGTGGCCTCGGTCGAGCACGCCGGTCGCCCCCGGCGCGCCTACTGAGCCTGTCCGTCAGCGGTAGCCGAGCTCGGACGGGTACGCGTGGCGGTAGCTCCGCTCCGCGCTCAGGACCCTCTTGACGTAGTCGCGGGTCTCTGCGAATGGAATCTGGGCCACCGTCAGCTTGTGGCCGTGCTCGTTCACCCATCTGGTGACGTTCGCCTCGCCGCCGTTGTAGGCGGCGAGCGCCTCGACCTTGTTGTTGTCGTACTCGTCGAGGAGGTAGCGCAGGTAGTAGCTGCCGTATGCGATGTTGACCTCGGGCGTCGAGAGGTCGGAGGTGCGGAAGTTGGTGGCTCCCGAGCGGTGGGCCAAGAACTCGGCGGTCTGGGGCAGGATCTGCATCAGGCCCTCGGCCCCGGCGGCCGAGGTCCGCGCATCGAACTTCGTCTCGGCGTAGATCACGCCGGCGACCAGCGCCGGGTCGAGGTGCTTCTGCGCCGCCTGCTGACGGATCACGTCGGAGTAGGACAGGGGCAGCGTGAACTCGTTCACCGCCTTGCGGAACAGCGGCATCGCGAGCACGACCCCGATGGCGCACGCGGCCGCCACGGCCAGGACGAGGAGGCCCCGGCGACGGCGCACCGCCCGCTGACGCCTCCGCGCCGCCGTCGACCCGCTGCGGCGCTTGTCCGCGCTACGACGAGGGGCGGTGGCGGTGGACGGGCTCATGTCACGTGGGCGTTCAGCTTGTCAAGAACGGCCGACAACTTCGACTCGAGTTGCTCGATCGTGCCGTCGTTCTCGACGACATATGTCGCTCGCAGCGCCTTTTCCTGCTGCGAAAGCTGTCGTGCAGAACGTTCGGCAAGCGCCTGGTGACCCCTTGCGCCGGCGCGCTCAGCCCGCACGTCCTCGTCGGCGACGACCACGATCGTGGCGTCGAACGCACCATCCATCCCCGATTCGAACAGCAGGGGCACCTCGACCATGGCCGCCCGGGGCGGCGGGGCGCGCCCCTCCAGCTCCTCTCGCCAAGCCACCATCCGCGCCCCCACCCGTGGCCACAGCAGCTGCTCGAGCCACTCGCGGTCCTCGGGCGTGCCGAAGGCTCGCTGGGCCAGCACGCCCCGATCGACCGTCCCGTCAGGGGCGACATCGTCACCGAAGCGCTCGCGCACCGCGTCGACCACCTCGTCCGAGCCGTACAGCTCGTGCACGACCGCGTCCGTCGAGAGCACCTCCGCGCCGAGCCGCTCGAGCGCGGCCAGGGCCGTCGACTTCCCGGCCCCGATCCCGCCCGTCAGCCCGACGAACGCGACACTCAGGCCGACTCGCCCTCCGAGTCCTCGGCAGCCGCATCAGGCTCCGGCCCTGCTTCTGCCTCAGCGGCAGCTTCCGGCTCAGCGGCAGCTTCCGGCTCAGTGGCAGCTTCCGGCTCAGCGGCAGCTTCCGGCTCGGCCTCTGCCTCAGCAGGAGGCTCCGGCTCCGCGACCGCTTCCGGCTCAGCCGCGTCTGTGGCTGAAGCAGCGGGTCCTTCCGAGCCGGCCGCTCGCGTGGTCTCATCCTGCGATTCGCCTTCGGGCTCCAGCGTCGCGGCCGGATCGGAAGCGGCCCCCGCGCTCGGCTCCGGCGTCGCGGCCGGATCGGAAGCGGCCCCCGCGCTCGGCTCCGGCGGCGCGGCCGAATCGGAAGGGGGCCCCGGGTCGGCCGCGAACACGTCTTCGGACAGCCCGAGCTCAGGGACATCATCAAGATCGGTGGCCTCACCCGTAGGCGGAACGATGGGACGGACCGGAAGCACCTGGCCTTCGACTCTCTTGATGGACAGCGACAGCCGCCGCCGCTCGGAGTCGATCTCCAGGATCTTGACCCGGACAGGATCGCCCGGCTGGATGATCTCCCGCGGGTTCTCCACGTGGTGCTGGGCCAGCTCGGAGATGTGCACCAGGCCCTCGACGCCGTCGAGGATCTCCACGAACGCTCCAAACGTGACCACCTTGGTGACCACGCCCTCGAGCTCATCGCCGATGTTGTAGGTGTCGACCACGCGCTGCCACGGGTCCTCCTGGGTCTGCTTGAGACCCAGCGAGATGCGCTGGCGGTCGCGGTCGATGTCGAGCACCTTGACGCTGACGGTGTCGCCGATCGAGAGGATCTCGC
>DASXOS010000170.1:0-11572 GCA_036494115.1 Solirubrobacteraceae bacterium
GCCGACGGCGAGCAGCCCAACATCCTGGTGATCTGGGGCGATGACATCGGGATCACCAACCTGAGCTGTTACAGCGACGGGTTGATGGGCTACCGGACGCCCAACATCGACCGGATCGCCGACGAGGGGATGCGGTTCACCAGTTCCTGGAGACGTTCAAGGAGTTCCCGCCGGCGCAAAAGGCCGCGAGCTTCACAATCGACCAGGTGGTAGCCAAGCTCGAGGCCGCGCTCACGTCCGGCAGGTAGCGTCCCACGACGGCTGCGCGCGCACTCGACACTCCGAAGGAGGGCACGGCCTGGATCCCACCCGGCTCGTTTCGGATGGGCTCCGAGGACCACTACGCCGAGGAATCCCCGGCTCACCAGGTCACCGTGGACGGATTCTGGATCGATCGCTGCCAGGTGACGAACCAGCAGTTCGCGCAATTCGTACACGAGACCGGGTATGTCACGGTCGCCGAGCGCCCGCTCGACCCGGCCGACTTCCCCGGCGCACCCGCGGAGAACCTGGTCCCCGGCTCGCTGGTGTTCACGATGACGGCCGGACCGGTCGACCTGCGCCACATCAACCAATGGTGGACCTGGACGCCCGGCGCGTCGTGGCAGCACCCGGACGGCCCGCACAGCTCGGCCGCACGCGATCCCGAGGACCCGGTCGTCCACGTCGCGTACGAGGACGCCGAGGCGTACGCGCACTGGGCGGGCAAGGAGCTACCGACCGAGGCGCAGTGGGAGCGCGCCGCGCGCGGTGGACTCGACGGAGCTGCATACGTCTGGGGCGACGAACCCGAGGCGCCCGGCGAGCGCCGGGCCAACTACTGGCACGGCGACTTCCCGTGGCGAGCCGCACCCGGCTACGGCTCCCGCTCGCCGGTGGGCTCCTTCCCCGCCAACGGGTTCGGTCTGCACGACATGGCCGGCAACGTCTGGGACTGGACCTCCGACTGGTACGGCGCCCGCCACGACCCCGGCTCCTGCTGCACGCCCGTGAATCCCCACGGCGGAGCCCGGAAAGGGAGTTACGACAGAAACCAGCCGCAGTTCCGGATCCCGCGCAAGGTGATCAAGGGTGGCTCGTACCTATGCGCCGACAGCTACTGCCTGCGCTACCGACCTGCCGCCCGCCGTCCGCAGATGGTCGACACCGGCATGAGCCACATCGGCTTTCGCTGCGTCACTTCCGCGCCGCCGCCCGCCGGCTAAAACGGGCTCAGCCCGCGACGCGCTCCCACTGCGAGTACAGGTCCTCGACCGCCTTCTTGGCCTCCTCGTGGCGGGCGGTGGAGCTGGCGCTCTTCTGCGGCGTCGACCAAGCCCCGGGATCGGCGAGCTCGTCCTCGATCGCCTGCAGAGCAGCTTCGGCGATCTCGATCCGGCGCTCGAGCTGCCCGGTGTCGGCCGTCTTGGGCGCCGGCGGATTTCGCTTCGACGTCGCCGCGCGCTTCTTGGGGGTGGCCGGCGCCGGCCGAGCGGCCCGCTCCTCGCGCACCCGCACGTACTCCGGCCACCCACCGACGTAGCTATGGAGCGTTCCGTTCTCGACCGCCACCGTCCGCGAACCGACCGCGTCGAGCAGCGCCCGGTCGTGGGACACGAGTAGCAGCGAACCCTCGAATGCCTGCAGCGCCTCCTCCAGCGCCTCGCGGCTCTCCAGGTCCAGATGGTTGGTCGGCTCGTCGAGGATCAGGACATTGGCGCCGGAATGAACCAGGATCGCCAGCGACAGCCGCCGGCGCTCTCCACCGGACAGCCCATCGAGCGGCTTCTCCGCGTCCTCGCCGGAGAACAGGAACCGCCCGAGCAGCGCCCGCGCCTTGGGAGGCGTCAGTCCGGTGAGATGACCCGCGGCCTCGAGCACCGTGCGTGCCGTCCCGGCGTGCAGCTCATCGGCGTGCTGGGAGAGGTACCCGATCTTCACATTGTGACCGGTGCGGAGCTTGCCGTGCTCGAGCTCCCGCCGCCCGGCCAGCGTCTCGATCAGCGTCGTCTTCCCGGTGCCATTGGGGCCGACCAGCGACACGTGCTCGCCGCGCTCGAGCCACAGCTCGGCGCCGTCGAGCAGGATCCGCCCCGGCACCGAAAGCCGTCCGTCCTCCAGCTCGAACACCACCCGGCCGCTGCGCTCGGGCGGCTTGAACCCAAACTGGAGCCCGGCGCCGTCGCGGGGATCGCGCCCGACCCGATCGATCTTGGCCAGCTTCTTCGCCCGCGACTGAGCTTGGCGCGCCCGCGTCCCGGCCCGGAACCGGGTCACGAACCGCTCGAGCCGCTCGATCTCGGCCTCCTGGCGCTCGATCGCGCGCCCCAGCGCCAGCTCGCGCGCCGCGCGCTCCTCGCGCCACTTGTGCCAGGGCCCGGGGAAGAACTTGCCCCGCCCCGCCTCGAGCTCCAGCACGGAGGTTCCCACCGCCTCGAGGAACCAGCGGTCGTGGGCGACGAGCACGATCGCCGCGTCAAGCGCCGTCAGGTGCTGCTCGAGCCACTCGAGCGATTCGATGTCGAGATGGTTGGTGGGCTCGTCGAGGAGCAGCAGGTCGGGCACGCCGGCCAGGGCCCGGGCCAGCGACGCCCGGGTCAGCTCCCCGCCGGAGAACGTGGCCAGCGACCGGTCGAGATCGACGCCGTCCCGGAACCCGAGCCCGTGGAGCGTGGCCAGCGCCTGATCGCGCCACCGGTAGCCGCCGGCGTGCTCGAGCCGGGCCTGGGCCTCGGCGTACCGCGTGAGCGTCGCCTCCTCGTAGTCGCCGCCCGCCATCCGCTCCTCGAGCGCCGAGAGCTCCTGCTCGATCGCCACCAGCTCCGACGCGCCCGACAGCACGTAGTCGCGCAGCGTGATGTCGCGCTCGCGCGGAGGCCGCTGGTCGTGCAGGGCGACCTTCGCGCCCTTCGAGAACACGAGCTCGCCGACGTCCACCGACGCCTCGCCCGCCAGCATCCGCAACAGCGTCGTCTTGCCGGCGCCGTTGCGCCCGGACAGCGTCATCCGGTCGCGGCGCTCGAGCTTGAACGAGATCCCCCGCAGCAGCGGATCGCCGGCGATGTCCTTGCCGAGGTCGGATGCGATCACAACTGCCATGTGGATGATGGTAGGCAAGCCCTGGGTACGATCTCCCACGATGCCCCGCCGCTCGCGCATCCCGCCGTGGCCACCGCAGCCCCCGATCGAGATGCCGCCGGCCCGGACCGTGCGTGTCGAGGGCCGCGGCGAGTTCTTCATCCGCGACAGCGGCGGCGACGGGCCCGCGGTGATGCTGCTCCACGGCTGGATGGCCACCGCCGATCTCAACTGGTGGGGCGTGTACGGCGACCTGATCGACGCCGGCCACCGGGTGCTCGCGATCGACCACCGCGGCCATGGGCGCGGGCTGCGCCCACTCGTCGACTTCCGCCTGACCGACTGCGCCGACGACGCCGCGGCGGTGCTGCGCGAACTCGGCCTGACCGCGACTGTCGTCGGCTACTCGATGGGCGGCGCGGTCGCCCAGCTGGTGGCGAAAGAGCACCCCGACGTGACCCGGGGCGTGATCCTCAGCGGTACCGCGCAGCACTGGCAGGACCCGCGCACGAAGTGGCAGTTCCGGACGATGGGCGCGTTCGGGCTGATGATGTCGCTGGCCCCGCGCGCGACGCTCCGCGCGGGCCTCAAGCGCGCCCGGATCGAGGAGACCGAGCGGACGGCGTGGCTCGAGTCGGAGCTGCTGCGTCACTCCGCCCGGGACATCGCCGAGGCCGGGCGCGAGCTCGCCCGGTTCGATTCCCGGCCCTGGCTCGGGTCGGTCCAGCCGACGGTGGCGGTGGTCGTGACCACGCGCGACGAGCTCGTGCCGGTGCGCAAGCAGCGGGCCCTGGCCGAGGCCGCGCGCGCCCGCGTGTTCGAGGCCCCGATCAGCCACATGGAGGTCGGCTGGCGCACCGGGGAGTACAACCCGGTGCTGCTCGACGCGATCGCCGCCGTGCGCTCGCCGGACACGGTCGCCGCGGCGTAGAACGCGGGCAGCGTCATCAGGTAGGCTTGCCTGCGATGCGCCGCACCCGCTTCATGGCCACCGTCGTGTGCTTCTCGGCCACCCTCCTGGTCCTCGCCCCGGACGCGCTCGCGCGCGACAACAGCGGCCAGGGCTGGTACGGCGAGACGAACGACAAGGTGATCACGAACGCGATGTTCCTGACGATCATCTTTTTCCCCGCGCTGATCGTGCTGTTCACGGTGATCCAGTGGCGCCTCGACAAGCGCAAGCACGCGCGGATGGATGCGGCCAAGCGCCGGGCCGCCAACGCCGACTGGCGCGGCGGCTGGTAGCACTCCCGCGGCGATGGCGTACCTCGTCACCGGCGCGACGGGCTTCATCGGACGCCACCTCGTCGCCTGCCTCCTGAAGCGTGAGGGGGACGTCTATGTGCTCGTCCGCGAGGGCTCGCTCGACAAGCTGGAGCGGCTCACCGAGGAGCAGTGGTCGGCGGCCGCGCCCGATGCGGCGGACCGGATCAAGCCGCTCGTCGGCGACCTGACGGAGTCACGCCTGGGCGTCTCCGACGAGCAGGCGCAGGAGCTGCGGGGCGACGTCGAGCACTTCTTCCACCTGGCCGCGATCTACGACATGACCGCGGACGAGGACCGCAACCGGATCGCCAACGTCGAGGGCACCCGCCACGCGGTCGAGCTCGCCAACGCGCTCGAGGTTGGCTGCTTTCACCACACGTCGTCGATCGCCGCAGCCGGCATGTACAAGGGCCTGTTCCGCGAGGACATGTTCGACGAGGGGCAGAAGCTCGAGCACCCGTACCACCGGACCAAGTTCGAGGCCGAGAAGATCGCGCGCACGCAGACCAAGGGGCCGTGGCGGGTCTACCGCCCGGCGATCGTCGTCGGCAACTCGCAGACCGGCGAGATGGACAAGATCGACGGTCCCTACTACTTCTTCACCGCGATCAAGCTGGCCCGGCACTACCTCCCCGGCTGGTTCCCGCTGATCGGCCCGGAGGTCGGCTACACGAACATCGTGCCGGTCGACTTCGTGGCCGCGGGGATGGACGAGATCGCGCACCAGCCGGGGCTCGACGGACAGGCCTTCCACCTCTGCAACCCCAGGCGCCAGCGCTCGGGCGACGTGATCAACGCGTTCGCCAAGGCCGCCCACGCCCCGCAGCTCTCGATGCGGGTCGACATGAAGCTGCTCCAGGCGCTGCCCAAGGGCACGTTCTCGATGCTGATGCAGCTCCCCGCGGCCAAGGGCGTCCGCCGCGCGATCCTGGCCGACTTCGGGATCCCCGAGGAGGTGCTCGGCTACATCGGGCTGACCCCCGAGTTCGACACCCGCGACACCGAGCGTGCGCTCGAGCCGAGCGGGATCACGGTGCCGCCACTCGACGGCTACGCCACGAAGCTGTGGGACTACTGGGAGCGGAGCCTCGACCCCGACCTGTTCAAGGACCGCAGCTTCGAGGGCGCCGTCAACGGCAAGACCGTCTTGATCACCGGCGCCTCGAGCGGGATCGGCAAGGCCGCCGCGTTCAAGGTCGCGCGCGCCGGCGGGATCCCGCTGCTCGTCGCGCGCAGCGCCGACAAGCTCGAGGAGACGCGTCGGCAGATCGAGGACGACGGCGGCACGGCGTACAGCTACTCGGCCGACATCTCCGACCCGGAGAGCGTCGAGCGCCTGGTCGAGCAGGTGCTGTCCGATCACCCGGCGATCGACGTGCTCGTCAACAACGCCGGCCGCTCGATCCGGCGCTCGGTGGCGCTCAGCTACGACCGCTTCCACGATTACGAGCGCACGATCAACCTCAACTACCTGGGCACGATCCGGCTGATCATGGGCTTCCTGCCCCACATGCGCGAGCGGAAGTCCGGCCTCGTGGTCAACGTTTCCTCGATCGGCGTGCAGACGAACCCCCCGCGGTTCTCGGCGTACGTCGCCTCGAAGGCCGCGCTCGATGCCTGGACCCGCGTGGTCGGCTCGGAGACGATCGGCGACAACGTCCACTTCACGACCATCCACATGCCTTTGGTCCGGACCCCGATGATCGCCCCCACGAAGATCTACGACAGCTTCCCGACGATCTCCCCCGACGAGGCGGCCGACCTCATCTGTGAGGCGATCCGGGCCAAGCCCAAGCAGATCAACACCCGGCTGGGGACGTTCGGCGAGGTGGCCTACGCCCTGTTCCCGAAGGCCGTCGATCAGATCCTCTCGACCGCCTACAAGGTGTTCCCGGACTCGGCCGCGGCCAAGGGCGAGAAGAACGTCGAGGAACGGGCCTCCACCGAGCAGGTTGCGCTGGCGCATCTGATGCGCGGCGTGCACTGGTAGCCGGTTCGGGGGCTCTGCGCCGAGGGGCGGATGCCAGCCGGATGACTCGCGCCCGGCCCGATCAGCGAGGCTGGATGCCGAGCGGGCCGCTGGCGCGAGCGCTGTGTATCGCCGGGATCAGGTCCGCCGGCAGACGAAGATCAGGTCGCTCTCGAGCAGCCCGTAGCGGGCCGCCGGCGCGGGGCCGAGCTCGGCCGCGAGGCGCTCGGTCGCAACCTGGAAACCCGGCAGGCGCAGCCGGTCGACGATGTCGACGGCGTAGAGGCGCACGTGGTCGTGTTGCCAGAAGGCGTTCAACCGTTGTTCGGGTGTTCGGAACAATGGTTGTTCGTATGTTCGGTTCAACGAGAGATCGAGCGGGACCATCACGATCGCCCACCCGCCCGGCGCCACCACCCGGTAGAGCTCGCCGATCGCGGCCGCGTCGTCCTCGACGTGCTCGAGCACGTGGCTGCAGATCACCGCGTCGAAGGCGCCATCCGGCAGCGCCAGCCGCGTGATGTCGAGCTGAAGCTCCCCCTTGCCCGGCTCCAGATCGGTGGTCACGTAGCGGAGATCGGGCACGCGCCGGAAGCGCTGCTCCAGGCACCACTCGGGCGCGAAGTGCAGCAGCGATCCCGCGGCCTCGAGCAGGTCGGGGTGACGCTCCAGGTACAGCCACAGCGCGCGGTGGCGCTCGGCCGACCCGCACCGCCAGCACAGCGCCCGCGGCCGGTTCCAGGCGTCCTTGAACGCGCTGAAACGATGCCCGCACACCGGGCAGACGACGGCATCGCCCCGGTGCCTCGCCATCTCCCAGCGGCGGACGAGCGCCTCGCGGACGCGTCCGGGGGTGACCGCAAGCATTCGAGGTCAGATCCGGAACACCGGGATCAGGCGCTGCTCGTGCTCGGCGTCGATCCGGGCGATCACCTCGATGTGCTCCTCGAGCCCGGAGCCGCGCAGCTTCGTCGCCAGCAGCTCATCGACCTGGAAGATCCCCGCGCTGTTCGACATGGCGATCTCGACCCGGACCGCGCGCTCGCGCCCGGCCAGGATCTTGACCTCCTCGATCGCGTAGGCGGACAGCGAGTGGATGTTCTGGTGGCCGGCCTCAAACGGGATCCGGGACCGGCCCCGGGCCATGTCGAGCGCGTCGGCGACGCGCACGATCCCCGCCTCCACGGTGAACGGGTCGCCCCGGCGGCGATGCCCGATGATCGCGTGCAGCGTCTCCGACGCGATCACGGAACGCTCGGGCTCGTCGTAGACGCCGGCCAGCAGCGCGTCGAGCTTGCCCGAGGCCAGCATCAGGCTGTAGCGCTCGTGGTCGTCGCGGTGGATCGACATGCCGACGCAGTGCAGCAGGCAGCCGGCGGCGATCACGACCTCGGCATCGCGCTCGCCCATCGCGAAGTCCGCCACCACGCTCGGGACGACGCCGCGGCGGAACAGCAGCCGCGCCAGCCGCAGGCCGATGTTGAGCACGATCTGGATGTGGACCCAGCTGTGGTCGCTCATCTGCAGGCGCCGCGCATTGACGCCCGCCACATGCCACCACGCCTTGACCTGGTCGTCGGCGTTGACGGCGTCGAGCAGCCGCTCGAGGCGCCGGTTGCCCCGGGTCGGCGCCCGCACCCGGACGTCGGCGAGCGCCTCGCGCGGGACCAGCGGCGGCTCGGGTCGCGCGCTCACGATCCCGCCTCGAGCAGCACTCCCTCGCGCACGCCACCCCGCCCGATTTGCAATGGAGCGCGCAGCAGTTCCGACGCGGCCTGGAGGATCAGCAGGCCCGCGGGCAGCAGCCGGACCCGCTCGGCATCGAGCCCGAATTGGCGCGCCAGCTCAGCGGCGCGGTCGGAGCCGAGCAGTGCCAGCGCCCGCCGAAACGCCTCCCCGTCGAGTCGCGATCCGGCGACCGCCCGCAGCGACGTCGCGCTGCCGCCGACGGCCACGGCCTCCGCCGCAGGCGGGGGCTCGACGCCCTCGAGCGCCTCGACCAGGCTCGCGCGGGCGTCGGCCAGCTCCTGCTCGGACGGCGGGTCCGAGTGCAGGCAGCGGTCGGACAACTCGCCGGACCCAACGGCGAACGAGGTCGACCAGGCGATCGTGTCGGGCGCAGTGCCCACGACGAGCTCGGAGGAGCCGCCCCCCACGTCGACGACGGCGAGGCTCCCGCCGGGCACGTGCCCGAGCGTCCGGGCGGCCCCGAGGAAGGCCAGCCGGGCCTCCTGCTCCCCGGAGAGCACGTTGATCTCCAACCCGCACGCGTCCTCGACGGCCTCGACCAGCGCCCGCCCGTTGGGCGCGTGCCGGATCGCCGCGGTGGCGACCGCGTGGACCTGCCCGGCCCCGAGCCCGCGGGCCCGCTCGAGCTGATCACAGACCACCGTCACCACCTCGGAGATCTTGGCCGCCGAGATCTCACCCTCGATCACGACATCCCGGCCGATCCGCGTGAACGCCCGCTCCTGGTGAACCTCAGCCAGGCCCTCCCCCGCGCAGTCGGCGACCAGCAGCCGCGTCGTGTTCGAGCCGATATCGATGCAGGCGCGGCGCACTGAAGCCTAGTGCCCTGAGTCGTGAATTCGATGGCAGCCTCGCGGCGTCTGGACGCGCCTGACGCGCGGCGATGATCTCGCCGTACCACCAGTACGTCTTAGATCATCGCCGCACGTCAGACACGCCCAGCCACTCGCGACGCTGCTCACGAATTTCCGCCTCACGACACTAGAACCTATCTCCTGGCGGCCGCCTCCGGCGATGGCCGCCCGGCCACGCGCCCCCGCGGCACGGCCGGCGCCTCCTCGGGCACGCGCGCGCGCCGCAGCACCACCGGTGCCACCGCGGCGATCAGCAGCGCCCCCACGCCGGCCACGCTCAGCGCCGCCCGCGGGCCGGACAGCGCCGTGATCGCACCGCCGATCAGGATCCCGCCGCCCGGCGCCGCCTCCAGGATCGATTCGTTGAGGCTCATGATCAGCGCCATCCACTGCTGCTCGACCTGCTCCTGGAGGGCGGTCCGGGCCGCCACGGACTCGATCCCGTTGCCGACCCCGCCGAGCGCCGCCCCGATCAGCGCCACCACGAAGCCCGAGGCCATCGCCATCACGCTCATCCCCACTCCGAGCGATACCGCGCCGATCGTGATCAGGGTCCGTGACGGCAGCCGCCGCCAGCGGGCGTACGCCAGGCTCCCGACCACCGCCCCCGCGCCCCAGGCGGACAGCAGTCCGCCGTAGCCACCCGCTCCAGTCCCAAGCGTTCGCGTCGCGAATACGACCATGACCGGCACGACGATCGTGAAAATCAGCACCGCCGTCACCTGGAGGCCGAGCAGCGCCCGCACCGCCGGTGAGCTGCGGGCATGCCGCAGCGCCGCCCGCAGCCGTCCCTTGGCCGGGGTGTCGGGTGCGGCGGGGGCAACGGCGAGGCCACGCGCGGTGGCGAGCGTCACCGCACTCACCGCGAACAGGGCGCTGTTGACGAGCAGCGCCGCGACGATTCCGCCGGCAACGACGACGAGGCCGCCGAGCGCCGGGCCGACCATGAACGAGATCGAGAAGGCGGCGTTGGTGACCGCGTTGCCCTCGCGCAGCAGACCAGCCGGGGCTGTCACCGCGACCGTCGCCGCGCGGGCCAGCGGCCGTGCCGTGAGCGCGAGGACCCCGTCGACGATCGTCAGCGCAAGGACCGCCGTCAGTACAAAATGCGAGGCCACCCACGCGAGGGCGAGGAACGCCACCGCCTCGAGCGCATAGAGGACCGGCAGCACCCGTCGGGGCGAGCGCCGGTCGATCCGGGCCACCACCGTCGGAGCGATCAGCGCCGGCACGAACTGGCTGGAGAGGAAGTAGGCCATTGCTCCGACCGCGCTGCCGGTGTGGTGGTAGACGAGCACCGCCAGCCCGAGCGAGCCGATCGACCACGCCAGGTCGTTGAGGGTGT
This sequence comes from Solirubrobacteraceae bacterium, assembly GCA_036494115.1. GTDB lineage: Bacteria > Actinomycetota > Thermoleophilia > Solirubrobacterales > Solirubrobacteraceae > Palsa-465. Next base: position 10,241 of record DASXOS010000170.1, read on the forward strand.
AGGCCGCGAGGAGCCGGCCGTACGCCGGAAGACGTAGCACTCCTCTCACAGGCGGCCAGTATCTACGAGAAGTTCACTGCCATCATCCGTGGGATGCCTGATGCAGCGATTCACGTCCGCGGCCTGCGCAAGTCGTATGCCGACTACGAGGCGCTGCGCGGAATCGATTTTGAGGTGCATCGGGGCGAGGTGTTCGGGCTGCTCGGGCCGAACGGCGCGGGGAAGACCACGACCGTGGAGATCCTCGAGGGCTACCGCCGGCGCAGCGACGGCGAGCTGAGCGTGCTCGGGATGGATCCCGGCGAACGGCCGCGGGAGCTCCGGGCCCGGGTGGGCATCGTCCTCCAGAGCACCGGCCTCTACCGCCACATCCAGGTCCGCGAGGCGGTCGCGCATTTTGCGGCAATGTATCCCCACCCGCGATCCGTGGGTGAGGTGATCGCGCTGACCGGGCTGGAAGGTAAGGAATCGAACACCGTCCGCACACTGTCCGGCGGTCAGCTGCGGCGGCTCGACCTGGCGCTGGCCCTGATCGGCGATCCGGAGCTGATCTTCCTCGATGAGCCGACGACCGGTTTCGACCCGGCGGCCCGTCGCAACGCGTGGGACACGATCCGCTCGCTCAAGGAGCTCGGCAAGACGGTCCTCTTGACCACGCACTACCTCGAGGAGGCGCAGGCGCTGGCGGACCGGGTGGCGATCATCAAGGACGGGCGGATCATCGTCGAGGGTGCGCCCCAGGAGCTCGGCGCTGGCGGCGGCACCGCTCCGTACCGGGTCGCGTACCGCAATGGGAACGGCTCGATCGTCCAGCGGGAGACCGACGATCCGACGACGTTGCTGCACGAGCTGACAAGCGCGGCCCTGGCCCGCGGCGAGAAGCTCGAGTCGCTGACGGTGACGCGACCGACGCTCGAGGACGTGTACCTCGAGCTGACCGCGGAGGTCGACGATGCCTGACGCCGCGTCCCTCGCCTGGCGGCAGTACCGGCTGGAGCGCCGACTGTTCTGGCGCAACCCGAGCGCGGCGTTCTTCAACTTCCTGCTCCCATTGCTGTTCCTGGCGGCCGGCGGCGTGATCCTCAGCAGCAACCAGAATCAGCTGGACAAGCTCGTGCCCTCGATCGCCGGTATGAGCGTGATGTCGACGACGTTCACCGCGCTCGCCTACAACGTCGTGTTCCTGCGCGAGCGCGGGGTCCTCAAGCGGATCCACGGCACCCCCCTGCCGACGATTTCCTATTTCGGCGGCGTGGCGGCGAACGCCATCACCAATACCGTGATTCAGATCACGATCGTCGTCGTCGCGGGCCGGGTCTTCTTCTCGATCGG
>DASXOS010000171.1:0-28612 GCA_036494115.1 Solirubrobacteraceae bacterium
TTGAACGTGTTGTTCTTGAGCGTGTCGTTGAGGTTGTTCCCGCAGCAGTCGCTCGTGGCCGCGCCGTCGGCGGTCGATGTCGTGTACGAGCCGCCCTCGAAATCGAGGTTCTGAACGGTCGCGTTCGAGATCCCTCCGTAGAGGTCGACTCCCGAGGACCCGGCCGGCGGCTTGATGATGCCCATCGTCGCACTCGAGCCGGTGGGGACATAGCTCGTGTAGGTGACCCCACTCTCGGGATACAGGGTGTCGTCCGTGAACGTGTCCCCGGCGTAGAACTCGACCGTGTCGCCTGAGCCGAGCGACGCGCTGTTAACTGCACCGACGGTGCTGAACGCGCACGGCGTCCCGCCCGGGCCGGTCTGCCCTGACTGACAGACGTAATCTGTTGCCGCGCTGGCAATCGCCGGCGCGGCTAGGAACAACGCTGCGGCTGTGAAAGCGCCCAGCCCAGCGCGTCGGAAAACGACACAGCTAACCCTCACCTTGGCCTCCAAGCCTCACGCGTCGACCCCTGCTCCGCCCCTTATATCAGCTGTGGAGTGCCAATCGCACAATTACTCAAATGTGAAGTCGACGGGGGTAACGCTACTTCGGCGCCTGGCGCGCCAGGAGCGCGGCGCCGATCGCGCCCCCGAGGTCGCCCAGAGCCGCCACCTTGACCGCAGGCGGGCGGGTGTCGTTGAACAGGTGAGGGTGCATTGCGTCGGAGATCCGCTCGGCGAACGGCGCGCCGAAGCGGACGCCGAGACCGCCGCCGATCACGACCGCCTCGACGTCGAGCAGGTTGATCGCGGAGGCAATGCCGACGCCGAGCATCACGATCGCCTCGTCGATGATCTCGGTGGCGATCTTGTCCTCATGCTCGAGCGCGCGCGCCCAGATCCCGCTCGTCAGCCGGGTACGGCCGTGCTTCTCCATCAGCTTGAACAGATCGGTCTTCTCGCCCCGTTCCTCGAGCCTGCGCGCACGGGCCTCCATCGAGGCGCGGCCGGCGTAGGCCTCCATGCAGCCGAGGCGCCCGCAGCCGCAGCGGCGGCCGCCCTCCTTGACGACGACGTGGCCGATCTCCCCCGCGCCACCGCGGCCCAGCCACGGCTTGCCGTCGAGGATGATCCCGCCGCCGACGCCGGTGCCCCAGAACACGCCGAGCAGCGACCTGTAGGGCTTGCCCGCGCCGAGCTCGAACTCGCCGTCGGTGGCGACCTGGACGTCGTTGCCCAAGAACACCGGCACGCCGAGGTCCTTCGACAGCGTCGGGCCGAGGTCGAAGCTCCCCTCCCAGTCCGGCAGGTTGCGGGCGCTCGAGACGGTGCCGCTGCCGCCGTCGACGATCCCCGGCGACCCGACGCCGACGCCGCGCAACGCCGCAGGGTCGACCTTGGCGGCCTCGCCCGCGGCGCGAATCGCGGTGAGCATCTCCTGCGCGACCGCGGCGGGACCGCCCTCCGTCGGCGTCTGACGGCGCGCCGACCCGAGCACCGTGTTGCCGTCGTCGACGACGATCGCCTCGATCTTGGTCCCCCCGAGATCGATCCCTCCCCGTGCGCTGGAGCTAGGCACGCCCGGATCTTATCCCCAGGACTCCCGATAACTGGCCTGCTCGGCGGTCGGCTCGTCGATCTGCACACCGAGCGCGGCGAGCTTCAGGCGCCCCACCTCTTGGTCGATTGCCGTGGGCACCTGGTGGACCCCGGCCTTCAGAGCGTCGTCGCCGCCGCGCGCCCGCGCCACCAGCAGCTCGGCGCACAGCGCCTGGAGCGCGAACGAGACGTCCATGACGGCCGCGGGGTGGCCCTCGGCGGCGGCCAGGTTGACGACCCGTCCGTGGGCGAGCAGGTTCAGCCGCCGGCCGTTGTGGAGCACGTACTGCTCGACGAGCGGCCGCACCGCACGGACCTCGCCGGTTCCGAGCTCGCGCAGCTCCTCGAGGTCGAGTTCGACGTCGAAGTGGCCGGCGTTCGCCAGCAGCGCTCCGTCCTTCATCCGTTCGAAGTGCTCGCCGCGCAGCACGCGCCGCGACCCGGTCACGGTGACGAAGATGTCGCCGCGCTCCGCCGCGTCGAGCGCCGGCATCACCTCGTAGCCGGCCATCCGCGCCTCGAGTGCCCGCAGCGGATCGACCTCGCACACGATCACCGCCGCACCGGCGCCACGCGCCCGCTCGGCGATCCCCTGCCCGGCCCAGCCGAAGCCGACCACGACGAGCGTCTGTCCCGCGAGCAGCACATGGCTGGCGCGGATGATCCCGTCGAGCGCAGACTGGCCGGTGCCGTGGCGATCGTTCAGCGCGCGCTCGGTGCGGGCCTCGTTGGCGGCCAGCACCGGGCAGCGCAGCCGCCCCTCGTCTTCCAGCCGGCGGAGCCGCACGAGGCCGGTCGTCGTCTCTTCGATGCCGCCGATCAGGGCCTCGAGCGGGGCGCCGCCAAGGCCGTGCGCGGTCATCAGCAGATCGGCGCCGTCGTCGAGCGTGATCTGCGGCGAGGAGTCGAGCAGCGCCCGGACGTGGCGGGCGTAGGAGTCGAGGTCCTCACCCCGGACCGCCCGCACCTCGACGCCGTGCTCGAGCACGAGCGCGGCGGCCACATCGTCCTGCGTCGACAGTGGGTTCGCCGAGCACAGCGCCGCGTCGGCGCCGCCGGCGATCAGAGTCAGCAGCAGGTTCGCGGTCTCGGCCGTCACGTGCAGGCACGCCGCGACGCGAATTCCCGCCAGCGGCTGCTCGGCCGCGAGGCGCTCGCGGATCTGCGCCAGCACCGGCATCTGCTCCGAGGCCCAGGCGATCCGAGCCGCGCCCTCCGTGGAGAGCGTCAGATCGGCGATGTCGTGCGGGGGAATCGAGGCGCGAGCCATGGTTCGAGGCGGACCGGGTCACATCCCGATCCGCCCCGCGGAGACTAGTGCGGCCCGGAGCGGACCTGAACGGCTAGTAGCGGTAGTGATCGGACTTGTACGGGCCCTCGACCGGGATGCCGAGGTAGGAGGCCTGCTTCGGGGTCAGCTCGGTCAGCTTCACGCCGAGCGCGCCGAGGTGCAGCCGCGCCACCTTCTCGTCGAGGTGCTTGGGCAGCGTGTAGACCTTCTTCTCGTACGCGTCCTGGTGGCCGAACAGCTCGATCTGCGCGATCACCTGGTTCGTGAACGAGTTCGACATCACGAAGCTGGGGTGGCCGGTCGCGTTCCCGAGGTTCAGCAGCCGCCCCTCGGAGAGCACGATGATCGAATGGCCGTCGGGGAACACCCACTCGTCGACCTGCGGCTTGATGTTGATCCGCTCGATCCCGTCGATGTGGTCCAGGCCGGCGATGTCGATCTCGTTGTCGAAGTGGCCGATGTTGCCGACGATCGCCTGATGCTTCATCCGCGCCATGTGCTCGGCGGTGATCACGTCACGGTTGCCGGTGGCGGTGACGAAGATGTCAGCGGTCGAGACGACGTCCTCGAGCGTCACGACCTGATAGCCCTCCATTGCCGCCTGGAGCGCGCAGATCGGGTCGATCTCGGTGATCAGGACGCGGGCGCCCTGGCCGGCCAGCGACTCGGCGCAGCCCTTGCCGACGTCGCCGAATCCGCACACGACCGCGACCTTGCCGCCGATCAGCACATCGGTGGCGCGGTTGATGCCGTCGATCAGGGAGTGGCGGCAGCCGTACTTGTTGTCGAACTTCGACTTGGTCACCGAGTCGTTGACGTTGATCGCCGGAAACAGCAGGTGGCCTTCCTCGGCGAACTGGTAGAGCCGGTGCACGCCCGTCGTCGTCTCCTCGGTGACGCCCTGGATCTCCTTGGCGACCTTGGTCCAGCGCTGCGGGTCCTCGTCGAACGTGCGCTGGAGCAGCTCGAGGACGATCCGGAACTCGTCGGAGTCGGCGGTCGACGGGTCGGGGACCTTGCCGTCGAGCTCGTACTCAGCGCCCTTGTGGACGAGCAGCGTGGCGTCGCCGCCGTCGTCGAGGATCATGTTCGGGCCGGTGGGTCCGTCCTCGCTGGGCCAGGTCAGGGCCTGCTCGGTGCACCACCAGTACTCCTCGAGCGTCTCGCCCTTCCACGCGAACACCGGGACGCCCTGCGGGTCATCCGGCGTACCGTCGGGGCCGACGACGATCGCCGCCGCAGCGTGATCCTGGGTCGAGAAGATGTTGCACGATGCCCAGCGGACCTCGGCGCCGAGAGCGGTCAGGGTCTCGATCAGCACCGCCGTCTGGATCGTCATGTGCAGCGAGCCGGTGACCCGGGCGCCGGCGAGCGGCTGGCGCTCGGCGTACTCGCGGCGGGTCGCCATCAGCCCGGGCATCTCATGCTCAGCGAGCTGGATCTCCTTGCGACCGAAGGCGGCGAGCGAGAGGTCGGCAACTTTGTAGTCGGTCTTGGCGGCGGTGGTGCTCATGCAATCTCCGTGTTCGTAATCCGTCGGGTCAAAGCTTCACAAGGGCTCAGGCGGCGGCGAGCAGCTTCTCGTGCTTGTCCTGCTCGAACCGCAGCCACTCCTCGGCATCGACGTGCTCGGGGCGTCGTGGCTGGGCCGCGAGCCAGTCCTGGACGGCCTGGCGAAGGTCGTCGTCGGACTGCATCCGCGCGGCGAAGGCAACGTCGGAGAGCCCGATGTCGAACCGTGCCAACAGCTCCTTGAGGGTGCGCAGGCGCTGCAGCTCAGCGGCTCCGTAGAGCCGGTATCCCGAGCTCGACCGCGCCGGGGTGACCAGGCCGCTGCGCTCCACGTAGCGGAGCATCCGCGCCGACCAGCCCGTGGTCTCGGCTGCCTCTTGGATCGTCAATGCATCCATCTGCTCCGGCAAACATTACCACGATTGTGTCAAGGTTTGGGAGGGGCCCTCCTCCAGTACGACGTTCGTTGACACGGGCTAGAGCGTGGCTCGATCGGGAAGAACCGGAAGAGCCGGGGAAACGTCCGCGACTGGGTAGGGAACTGAATGTCATCGATGGGATGGCTCGTACTCGGAGTCTCACTGGGACTAGCGCTCGTCGTGGGCACCGTCGGTGCGATCGCGGTCTACCTCGCCGGCGTTCGGCTCAGACGCCAGGCCGGATACGTCGCCGAGGTCACGGCCGCCGCCATGACCGACCCGCTCACCGGGGTCTTCAACCGGCGCGGGTTCCTCGATGCGCTCGACCGTGAGCTGTCCCGCAGTCGCCGCTATGGGCACCCGTTCATCCTCGCCTACACGGACGTGCGCGGCCTCAAGCAGGTGAACGACAGCCATGGGCACCTGGCCGGCGACGCCGTGCTCAAGGAGGCGGCCCAGCTGCTGCGCGACTCGGCGCGGGCCGACGACGTCGTCGGTCGCCTCGGCGGCGACGAGATGGCATTGCTGCTCGTGCAGCAGGGGCTCGAGGGGGCCGACGCCGTGGTGGGGCGGATCCGCGCCGGGATCTCGGAGCGCCGACGGCGCCTGGGGCTGAGCACCACGTGGGACCTCACGATCGGCCTCGCGGCCTTCCCGGACGACGGCGACACGGTGAGTGGCCTGCTTGCCACGGCGGACCGTCGTCTCTACGAGCAGCGCGGGATCCAGCTGGTCCGCCGCCGGGTGCGCTGGCCGGCCGAGCGGTGGCGCTCCCGCCGCTAGCCGAGCGCGTTCTTGAGGTTCTCGATCGCCGGCACGGGGCTTGGATCGATGCCCCGCAACACGGCGAGGTAGAGCGAAACGAGGTCCCCGAGCAGGACCAGCGACACCAGCCGCTCGGTGGGGGTCTCGCCGACGCTCTCGATCCGGAAGGTGCCGGCGGCGTCGCCGGCGATCAGGCCGCGCGTGAGCTCGAGCCGCTGACGGACGCGTGGATGCAGGTCGGAGTCGTCGAGGAACACCGCGCTGAAGCGGCCGAGCTCTGACGCTCCCTCCCACCCCATGATCTCGTTGTGGTCGAGCTCGGGGAGCTCGTGCCAGAACGCCGGGATCTTGGCGTTCTCGTTGATCTGCGTCTTCCAGCGGTACGCGATCGGCGCGGTCAGGCCGGCGCCGGCGATCTGGGGAATCGTCCCGTGCAGCTTGCGGGCGAGCGTCTTGGGCAGGGAGTCCTCAGCGCCGTCCGGGCCCCATTCGGCGACGAGCCGCTCGGCCCGGGCCGCGGCCACGTCGATCTCCGAGTGCAGCGGCTCGCCGGCGCCGCAGCTCGCGGCCATCTCGAGCGAGACCACGAGCGCGTAGGACACCGCCGCCCGCGGCTGGAAGCCGCCGGGGATCGGGATCACGGGGACGGCGTCGGCTCGCGCGGCCTCCGCGAGCTTGCCGCCCGTCGTCGCCACCACCCGCCGCGCGCCGAGCGCGCCCGCCGCCTCGTAGACCGCGAGCGTCTCCTCGGTGTTGCCGGAATAGCTCGAGCACAGGACCGTCGTGTCCGGCGTCGTCCAGGCCGGCAGGGCGTAGCCGCGCGCGAGCACGATCGGCCGCGACGCGCGATCGCCGAGCACAGTCCGGGCCAGGGCCCCGCCGATCGCCGAGCCGCCCATTCCGGCCACGACCAGGCCGCCTGGCGTGTCGTGCTGCTCGAGCCGCGCGGACTGGACGCGCCACAGGGCGTCGCGCAGCTGGTCCGGCATGCCGAGGATGTCGTCGAGCTGGCGGGACTCGTCGAGCGACGCGATCGCGTCGCGGCTCAGATCGGTCGCCGTGCTCACGAGCGGATGACCGTCTCGCGAAGCCGCACGCCCGGGAAGATACGCGCGCCGGCCCTCAGGACGTTGCCCGGTCCGATCTGTGCCCGCTCGCCGATGACCACTCCATCCTCGATCCGGCAATCCTCGCCGATCTCGACGCCCGACGCCACGATCGATGCGCTGACCCGGGTCCGGGCCCCGACCCGCACCCCGTCGAGCAGCACCGAGGACTCCACGTGCGCGCCCTCGGCGACCTGGACGCCGGGTCCGAGGACGGTCTGACCCTGGATCACCGCCCCGTCAGCGACCACGGCGTCGCCGCCCTGAGCCCGCGGCGCGACATCGGTGCGGAATCGGCCCTCAAGGATGTCCGCGGTCGCCTGCAGGTAGCGCTCGGGCGTGCCGATGTCGAGCCAGTAGCCGCTCGTCGGGAACCCGTACAGGCCGTGATCGACGAGCAGCGGGAACACATCGCGCTCGATCGAGATGTTCGTCCCCGCGGGACCCATCGTGTCGAGAACGTCGCGCTGCAGGATGTAGGCCCCGGCGTTGACCAGCTTGGTGTCGATCTCGTGTGGCTCGGGCTTCTCCACGAACTCGCGCACCGAGCCGTCCGCGGCCAGTCGCACCAGGCCGAATGCGGACGGGTCCTCGACCTCCATGAGCGCCAGCGTGGCCCGGGCACCGGTCGCCTCGTGCTGGGCGAGCTGCGCGGTCAGGTCCATGTCGGTGAGGACGTCGCCGTTGAGCATGAAGAAGCGCTCGTCGAGCAGGCCCTCGGCGAACTTCAACGCCCCACCCGTCCCGAGCGGCTCGGGCTCCTCGACGTAGCGCAGCCGGATCCCGAGCGAGGAGCCGTCGCCGAGCACGTCGCGCACGCCGGCGGCCATGAAGCCGCAGGCCAGGATCACGTCGTCGATGCCGTGGCGGGACAGCCACTCGAGCATGTACACGATCAGCGGGCGGTCGACCAGCGTGACGACCGGTTTGGGGACGGTCGAGGTCAGCGGCCGCAGCCGCGTGCCCTCGCCGCCGGCGAGGATCAACGCCTGCACGTCAGCGACTCCAGTGGTCGCTCGTGTGGGTGCGGTCGCACCGAGAGGTACGACTGGTGGATGCCAGGCGCGGACGCAGGACCCGACGTGTAGCAGCGCTACACGAGGGTCCGAGGACAAAGCCTGGCGCCGCCAGGCGTGCCTCGAATGCGAGCGCATTCACGCGAGAGGCCACTAGTCCCGGCCGATGCCCTCGTAGGCGAAACCGGCAGCGCGGGGCTTATCGGGGTCCAGGAAGTTGCGGCCGTCGATCACGACGCGGCCGGTCATCGCCTCGGCGGCGGCATCCCAGTCGAGCTCGGCGAACTCGGGCCATTCGGTCACCAATACGCATGCGTCGGCCCCCTTAAGCGCGCCCAGGGCGCTGTCGGCGAAGTTCACGCCACCCATCAGCTTGCGCGCTTCGTTCTCGGCGATCGGGTCGTACGCCTGGACGATCGCGCCGTCGGCCTGCAGGCGCGCCGAGAGCACCAGCGAGGATGCCTCGCGCATGTCGTCGGTGTTGGCCTTGAAGGCGAGGCCGAGGAGCGCCACCTTCTTGCCGACCAGCGCGCCCAGGTGCTTCTGGAGTTTGGCGATCACGCGCCGCTTCTGGAGCTCGTTGACCTCGATCACCGAGGTCAGGAGCTGGAAGTGGTAACCGGAGTTGCCGGCGAGCTGCTTGAGCGCGGAGACGTCCTTCGGGAAGCACGAGCCGCCGAACCCGATCCCCGGCTTCAGGAAGTGGGTTCCGATCCGCCGATCGAGGCCCATCCCGCGCGCCACCTCGAGCACGTTCGCGCCCGTCTCCTCGCACACGTTGGCGATCTCGTTGATGAACGAGATCTTGGTCGCCAGGAAGGCGTTGGCGGCGAGCTTGATCATCTCGGCGCTCTTAACGTCGGTCCGCACGAGAGGTGCGTCCAGCGGCTCGTAGAGCTCGACGACGGCGTCCCCGGCCCAGTTGCCCTCATCGCCGACGACGACCCGGTCAGGCTTGAGGAAGTCCTCCAGCGCCGAGCCCTCCTTCAGGAACTCCGGGCAGGACACGTAGGCAAAGCCCGACTTTCCCTGCTCGTCGAAGATCCGCCGGATCGACGCTCCGGTCCCGACGGGGACCGTGGACTTCATGACCAGGGCGTGGCGATCCGACGGGGGCATCGCGCCGACCACCGCGTTGACCGCAGACAGGTCGGCATCGCCGGAATACGTGGGTGGGGTGCCCACGGCCACGAACAGCAGCCGGGTGTGCTCGAGCGCGGGCGCGAGCTCGGTCGAGAAGTGCAGGCGCTCGCGGTTGCGCGCCACTGCCTCGGCCAACCCGGGCTCGTAGATCGGGATCTCGCCCCGCTCCAGGCCGGCGATCTTCTCAGCATCGACATCGACGCACCAGACTTCGTTGCCGAGCTCGGCGAAGCCGACCGCCGTGACGAGGCCGACGTATCCGGTGCCGATGACTGCAATTGGTTCCCGCGCCATAGGGCGGTCTAGGGTAGCGGCGGCCTATCGGACGCGCGTGAACGACGCTGCGATTCCCACCATCTGCTGGGGCTTCAGCTCGTCGGTGAGGGTATTCGAGATCCAGTAGACCCCGTGGGGGGTCCGCCACGCCACCAGGCTCAGCTTGTGGCCGTTGAAGAACTCCATCAGCTGCTTGCCGTTCACCGTCTTGGTCTGCGTCGGGCTGTTCAGGATCGGCGGGTTCTGCCACCCCATCCCCTGCACGCCGTAGTACTGGCCGAGTGCCGGGTTGATCACGACGGTCATCCGGTAGGCGTTGTAGTGCTTGCCGCTCTGGTCGTTGATGATGTATCCCCGCGGGTACGAGTTGGCGACCGGGCCGATCGTGCAGGTGGCGTTCGTGCAGTAGTGCGAGTTGTTGGCGAGCAGGCGCGGGACGTAGACCGGAAGCTTCGAGCGACGGAGGAGCGCCGCCTGGCTCTGGCCGTCTGAGAGGTCGGGCATCAGATCGGCCGCCTTCGCCGACGGCGGGGCGTTCACGTGGTGACCCGAGTCCTTGTGTGCCGACGCCGGTGCGGCGTGCGTCGCGGTCATGAACTGGCCGTAGACGGAGCGCTCGGCCGAGGCGTCGGCGGTCACGTAGCACGGGGTCACGGCCGTGGTGAAGGTGGTCCCCGCCGCTGTGGTGACCGGCGCCCCGCCCCCACACGGCAGGATGATCGCCGGGAACGGGATCTGCTTGATCTGGTGCCCGGCGGCGAACACGACCAGGTTGAAGATGTTGATCAGCCCGTCGACCGTGTGCAGGTTGTGGTCGGTCTGGGTGTGGGCGCCGAAGATCTTCAGCAGCCTGTCGCGAGCGGCGAGCATCTGCGAGGCGCCGTACTGATCCTTGGCCCAGCGCAGGAAATCCTGCTGGCGGGCGTTGCGCACGATGTCGGAGTCGCTGTGGCGGAAGCGCACGAACGCCAGCGCGCCCTTCTCCGACTGATTGTCCCCGCACAGCCTCTGATAGCCGGGCTGGATGTCGATGCTCGAGTAGTCGGTGTAGGCGGTGTTGTTGTAGTAGCGGTGGTCGACGTCGGTGTACACGCACCCGATCGCGTCGACGAGGTCCGAGAAGCCCGAGAAGTTGACGTCGACGATGTGGTTGACGTGGAGTCCCGGGAACACCTGCTGGCGGATGACCTTGATCAGCAGGTTCGGGCCGCCGATCGAGTAGGCGTCGTTGATCTTGTCGGTGACCGGGACGCCGTGCTCGGGGATCTGCACCTTGAGATCGCGAGGGATCGAGAGCACGTTGATCGTGGAGGAGTTCGGGTCGATCCGGACCAGCATCATCGTGTCGGTGTGGGAGGCGTTGAAGGGCTCGCCGATCCGGTGGTCGGAGCCGATCAGCAGGAGCGTCTGCGGGTGGCCGGGATCGGCAACGGTGACCTGGGCGTTCTTGATCGACGGCGAGACGCCGATCTCGGTGGCGATCTGCTTGAACTGGAGCAGGCCGGCCACGGCGGTGGTCGTGGCGGTGAACGCGACCACGATCAGCGCGCCCAGCGCGAAGCGCCACAGCATCCCGCGGCGCGAGTCGGGAATGATCCTCACGCCAGGCCCCCCTCGAGCGTCTCGGGCATGCCGCGCGGCGCGTTGCCATTCCGCTCCGGCTGCTCGAGCCACATCGGCAGCCCGCGCACGAAGTCGCCGAGCGCGCGCCGGTAGCGCGCCATTGAGCTCACCGACACCCACTCCTCGGGGCCGTGATGGCCGGCGCCGGCGGGACCGAACTCGACCGCCGGGATCCCGGCGCCGATGAACGCCGCCGCGTCCGAGGCGCCGTCCCGGCCCACGCTCATCGTCTCCCGGTCCGGGGCAGCGCGGGCCACGGCCTGGCGCAGCGCCCGCACGTACGGGTCGGTGCGCGAGACCGTCACCGGGGGATGGATGAAGGTCCGGGTGACCTCGATCCCGGGCACGGTGCGGACCTGCTCCAGGATCTCCTCGGGATCCTGTCCCGGGAGGTAGCGGACGTCGACGAAGATCGTGCACTCGTCCGGGACCTTGTTCAGCGCGTCGCCGCCGTGGATCCGGCCCAGGTTGATCGACGGCGAGTCGAACATCTCCGAGGAGACGCGCGTGAACGGCAGCGACTCGATCGCGCGGAACACGTCGACCGCCTTGAGCACCGCGTTGTCACCGAGCCACGGGGTCGAGCTGTGCGCCGAGCGGCCGTGGACCTCGATCCGCATCACCAGCACGCCCTTCGCCTCAACCCCGATGTGAAGGTCGGTCGGCTCACCGGTGATCGCGAAGTTGCCGCCGAGCCCGCGCGCCACCACCGCGTCGGTGGAGCGCTCGTCGAGCTCCTCGGACTCCTCGTCGGGCACGCAGGTCAGGCGGACCCGGATCCGGTCCTGCTGGTCGAGGTCCTTGAGCGCGCACATCATCGCCGCCAGCGCGCCCTTCATGTCATAGGCGCCACGGCCGATCAGCCGGTCGCCCTCGACGCGCGGCTGAAACTGCTCCGCCCGGCCCGGGACCACGTCGAGATGGCCGTGGAACACGACGCACGGGACGGTTTCGTCGCGTGGGCCGACCTCGGCCACGAGCACGGGTAGGCCATTCTGGTCGTAATCGCGCACTTCGATATCGCGGGATTCGATCCAACCCTTCACGAATCCTGCGGCGGCAACGAGCGCGTCCGGCCGGGAAGTGTCGTAGCCGATCAGCCTTTCGGCCAGGACGCGCTCATCATTCATGCCGCGACCAAGCGTAGATGTGAAACCTTAACCGTCGCCCCCGTACTTCCGCCGTTACCCCTCGGCGATGCGCAAAAACTGCTCCCAGCGGCGTTTGTCGCGCTCGGCGACGCGCCGGCGCTCGCTGTCGTCGTCGGAGGACTCGAGCTCCTTCTCGGCCTGCTGAAGACGGTCACGGAGCTGGCCGACGTCGAGCTCGTCGTGCTGGTGGGCCTCCTCGACGAGGATCAGCACCCGGTTCTCGGCCACCTGCATGTAGCCCTCGGACTGCGCGAACGAGACCACCTCGGACTCGGTCTTGTACAGGCGCAGCTCGGCGGGATCGAGCATCGCCAGCAGCGGCTGGTGGTGGGCCAGCACGCCAATCGAGCCGCTGGCCGTCCGGGTCGAGACCATCTCGACCTCGTCGTTGAAGACCTCCCCGTCCGGGGTCAGGACCTCGACCGGGAACTTCTCGTGCGCCATCTCCGCGGTCTACTCGTCGTTCTCGGAGCCGTTGTCGGACTCGTCCTTGGAGTCATCGGACTTCGACTCCTCAGACTTCGACTCCTCAGACTTCGACTCGTCATCCGAGTCCTCGTCGTCGCTCGACCCGCGCGCTTCGTTGACCACCTCGTCGATCGTCCCCTTGAGGAAGAACGCCCGCTCGGGAAGCTCGTCGTGCTTGCCCTCGAGGATCTCCTTGAAGCCGCGGATCGACTCCGCGACCGGCACGAACACGCCAGGAGTCCCGGTGAACTGCTCGGCGACGTGGAACGGCTGCGACAGGAAGCGCTCCAGCCGCCGCGCCCGGTTGACCGTGACCCGGTCCTCGTCCGAGAGCTCCTCGATCCCGAGGATCGCGATGATGTCCTGGAGGTCCCGGTAGCGCTGCAGGACCTCCTTGACCTGGTTCGCCACCTCGAAATGCTCATCGCCCAGGATCTCCCGCTTGAGGATCGTGGAGGTCGAATCGAGCGGGTCGACGGCCGGGTAGATGCCCTTCTCCGCGATCGACCGCGACAGCGTCGTCGTGGCGTTGAGGTGGGCGAAGGCCGACGCCGGCGCCGGGTCGGTGAGGTCGTCCGCAGGAACGTAGATGGCCTGGATCGAGGTCACCGAGCCGTTCCGGGTCGAGGTGATCCGCTCCTGGAGCTGTCCCATCTCGGACTCCAGCGTCGGCTGGTAGCCGACCTGGGACGGCATCCGGCCGAGCAGTGCCGAGACCTCGGATCCGGCCTGCACGAAGCGGAAGATGTTGTCGATGAACAGCAGCACGTCCTGACCTTCCTCGTCGCGGAAGTACTCCGCCATCGTCAGGCCGGATAGGGCTACCCGCATGCGGGCGCCCGGAGGCTCGTTCATCTGCCCGAAGACGAGCATCGTCTTCTCGAGGACCCCGGACTCCTTCATCTCGAGCCACAGGTCATTGCCCTCGCGGGAGCGCTCGCCGACCCCGCAGAACGCCGACAGCCCGCCATGCTCCTGCGCGAGGTTGTGGATCAGCTCCTGGATGATCACGGTCTTGCCGACGCCGGCGCCGCCGAACAGGCCGACCTTGCCGCCCTTGGCGTACGGCGCCAGCAGGTCGATCACCTTGATCCCGGTCTCGAACATCTCGGTCGTCGGGGTCAGCGCCTCGACGGTCGGGGCGGGCCGGTGGATCGGCCAGCGCTCGGTGTCCTCGGGGAGCTCCTCGCCGAGATCGATCGGGTCGCCCAGCAGGTTGAAGATGCGACCGAGCGTGCCGTTGCCGACGGGGACGGTGATCGGCGCGCCGGTGTCGATCACCTCGGTCCCGCGTGAGAGGCCGTCGGTGATGTCCATCGCCACCGCGCGCACCCGGTTGTCGCCGAGGTGCTGCTGCACCTCGCACACAAGCCAGCTCTCCTCGCCGCCGGCGATGTCGATGTCCTCCTCGGCGGCGGCGGCCTCGGGGCGTCTGATCCGGATCGCGTGGTTGATCTCGGGGAGCTTGTCCTCGAACACGGCCTCGATCACGACGCCCTGGATCTCCTCGATCCGGCCGACGTTCTCGGAGCGCTCCTCTTGGTTCTCTGAAGTCTGTTCTTCTTGGGTGGCTGACATCTCTATCTCCAGTCTAGGGTTCAGTGACCGCTCTGACGGCCATTAGCCGCTGAGCCCTTCAGCCCCGGCGACAACTTCCATGATCTCCTGCGTGATCTCCGCCTGGCGGGCGCGGTTCATCTCGAGCGTGAGGTCGTCGATCAGTCCACTCGCGTTCTCAGAGGCGTTGCGCATCGCAGTCATCCGCGCGCCGTGCTCGGACGCTGTCGACTCGAGCAGCGCCCGGTAGATCGAGATCTCGACGTAGTCGGGCACGAGGCGCTTGAGGATCTCCTCGGGATCGGGCTCGTACTCGACGAGCGCGCGCGGCCCATCGCCGCGGCCCCGATCCTCGCGCTCCTCGTCGGAATCCTCGTCGCCGTCGTCCTCCTCGTCGAGCACCGTGGCCTGCTGCAGCGGCAGCAGCGTCTCGCGGCTCACGTTCTGCGAGAGCGGCGAGATGTAGTGGTTGTAGAACACCTCGACCTGGTCGACCTCGCCGTCGATATAGGCGGCCATCAGGCGCTCGGCGATCCGCCGGGCGTCGGCGTACGACGGGCGATCGGTAAACCCGGTGAACCCCTCCGCCAGCTCGAGGCCGCGGAACGTGATCGACGACACCGCCCGCCGCCCCGAGCCGAAGTAGATCGCCTGCCGCCCCTCGGACTCGTGCCGGCGTCCGGCCGACGCGCCGGCGCGGATGATGTTCGAGTTGAACGCCCCGGCCAGGCCGCGGTCACCGGCCACGAGCAGCAGCCCCACCTTGTCGATGCTGTCGTGCTCCTGGAGGATCGGGAGCGACGGCACGTTGCCGGCCGCTTCGGCAGCCTGCCGCGTCATCCGCCGGATCGCACTGGCGTACGGGCGCAGCACCTCGATGCGCTGCTCGGCACGGCGCAGCCGGGCGGCCGCGACCATCTCCATCGCACGCGTGATCTTCTGGATGTTCTTGACCGAACCGATCCGGTTGCGGACATCGCGCTGTGAGGTGGCCATGGTGGTGCGCCGCCCGCCGGCTACGCCGGCGTCGCCGTCTCCTCCTCCTCAGACTCGCGCTCGGACTCCTCACTGTCGCCCGAGTCTTCGTCGTCGCTCTTGTCCTCGTCGTCGCGCTCGCCGCTGCGGCCGGAGCGCGGCTCGTCGTCCCCATCCTCGTCGAGCGGATGGCCCTCCTCGTCGAGGTCGAACCCGAAGTCCTCGGCGAACTGACTGACCGCCGACTCGACCTGGGACTGGGTGTCGTCGCCCCAGTCGCCGTCGGCGATCTTCTTGAGCAGATCGGACGCGTTGGCGTGCACGTTGTCGGTCAGATCGGCCAGGAACCGCTCGACCTTGTCGACGACGATCCGGTCGAGATAGCCGTTGGTGGCGGCGTAGATCTGGACGACCTGGTCCTCGACCGCCAGCGGGTTGCGCTCGGCCTGGTTGAGCGTCTTCACCAGCCGCTCACCGCGGGCGAGCGTGCGCTGGGTCTCTGGGTCGAGCTCAGAGCCGAACTGGGCGAACGCCTCGAGCTCGCGGTACTGCGAGAGCTCGAGCTTGAGGCGCCCGGCGACCTTGCGCATCGGGGTGATCTGCGCGTTACCGCCCACGCGGGAGACGGAGATGCCGACGTTGATCGCCGGCCGCACGCCCGAATAGAACAGCTTCGGCTCGAGGAAGATCTGCCCGTCGGTGATCGAGATCACGTTGGTGGGGATGTACGCGGAGACGTCGCCGGCCTGGGTCTCGATGATCGGCAGCGCCGTCAGCGAGCCTGCTCCGAGATCGTCGTTGAGCTTCACGGCCCGCTCCAGCAGCCGCGAGTGCAGATAGAAGACGTCGCCCGGGTACGCCTCGCGGCCCGGCGGGCGGCGCAGCAGCAGCGACATCTGCCGGTAGGCATAGGCGTGCTTCGTCAAATCGTCGTAGACGGCGAGCGCCGCCTTGCCCTTGTAGAGGAAGTACTCGCCCATCGCGCAGCCGGCGTACGGCGCCAGGAACTTGATCGGCGCCGACTCGTCGGCGGCCGCCATCACGATGATCGTGTTGTCGAGGGCGCCGGCCTCCTCGAGCTCGTTGGCGAGCGCGACCACCGTCGACTTGCGCTGCCCGATCGCCACGTAGACGCAGATCAGGTCGCGGTCCTGGTTGTTGATGATCGTGTCGATCGCGATCGCGGTCTTGCCCGTCTGGCGGTCGCCGATGATCAGTTCGCGCTGACCGCGGCCGATCGGGATCATCGAGTCGATCGCCTTCAGACCGGTGAGCATCGGCTCGATCACGGGCTGGCGCTGGACCACGCCGGGAGCCTTGTGCTCGGAGGGCCGGGTCTCTGAGGTGTTGATCTCGCCCTTGCCGTCGAGCGGGTTGCCGAGCGGGTCGACGATCCGGCCGAGCAGATCCTCGCCGACGGGGATCTCGAGCAGGCGTTTCGTGCGGCGCACCGTGTCGCCCTCGACGATCTTCTCCCACTCGCCGAACAGCACCGCGCCGACGTTGTCGGACTCGAGGTTCAGGGCCAGCCCGGTCACATCGTGCGGGAGATCGAGCATCTCGAACGACATGCAGTTGTCGAGCCCATGGATCCGGCAGATGCCGTCGGCGACCGACAGCACCGTGCCGACCTCGGTCAGGTCGGCGCCGTCGGTGTCCAGGCCCTCGATCCGGCTCTTGAGGATTGAAGTGATCTCGTCAGGCTTGATCTGCATGAAATGTGCTCCTTGACAGGCGCGGCTCGCGGGTGGCTACGCCTGCGCGACTTGCTTGCGAAGTTGGTTCAGACGGTTGCGAATCGACGCGTCGAGGATGAAGTTGCCGACCCGCAGGACGATGCCTCCGAGGATCTCCGGATCGACGACCGTGCTCAGCTCGATCTCGTTGCCGGTCTGATCGCCGATCCGTTTGCCGATGTCCCCGATCGTCGACTTGGGCAGCTCGACCGCACTCGTCACCTGCACGGGCAGCAGGTGGTGGTCGGCGTCCCAGTGCTCCTCGTATCGCGTGCGGATCCGGAAGATCGCGGGCATGCGATGGCGCTCGATCAGCGCCTCGAGGAAGTTCAGGAAGATCGGCTCGGCGCCAGAGACCGCGCGCTCCAGCCCCTCCTTCTTCTCTGGCGTCGAGAAATACGGCGAGAAGAAGAACACGGCCAGATCGCGGTTGTCGTTCAGCGCGTCGACGAACTCCCGGAGCTGATCGCGCACCTGGTCGGTGACGTCATGCTCCTGGGCGACCTCGTACAACGAACGGGCGTAGACCTCGGCGATCTCTTCCACGTCTAGTTGTTCCTTCCGTCTCCGGGACTGAGCGACGTGAAGTCGAGCTCGCCGAGCGCCTCCTCGACCAGCCGGCGCTGATCCTCCTCGGTGAGCGTCTTGCGGGTGACCTTCTCGGTCGCCATCACCGTGAGGTCGGCGACCTCGTTGCGAATCTCCTGGATCGCTCGCCGGGTCTCGGACTCGATGTCGCGGCGCGTCTGCTCCATCAGCTTCTCGCGCTGCGCCTTCGCGTCCGCCTCGACCTCGCGTTCGTGGTTCTCCGCGGTCTTGCGCGCGCGCTCGATGATCTCCTCGGCCTGGTTGCGGGCCTCGCGCAGCCGCTCGCGGTACTCCGACAGCAGCTCGTCGGCCTCGTGGCGAACCTTCTCGGCGTGGTCAATCGACTCCTCGATTGCATGCTGGCGCTGGTCGAGCGCGGAGGAGATCCGCGGGAAGGCCAGCTTCCACAGGGCGTACATCGAGATCACGAACAGCAAGAGCGTCCAGATCATCAGCCCGACGTTGGGCGTGATCAGGAACGACCCGCTCGAAGAGGCCGCCGGAATCAACATGTTTGCGCTGATCGCCATCTACTTGAGCACGTAGGAGAGCAGGCCGGCAACGAGGCCGTAGAAGAAGCAGGCCTCGGTCAGAGCGAAGCCGAGCCACTGGATAGAGGTGATCTCGTCGCGCATCTCCGGCTGGCGGGTCACCGCCTCGATCACCTTGCCGAAGATGATGCCGATGCCGACGCCCGCGCCGACCGCGCCGAGGCCGCCGCCGATTCCGATTCCGAGCCCTGCTCCCACCCCTGAGGAGGAGGAGCCGGCCGCGAACGTTAGGAGGTGTGAGAGGAGTACCACTTGCGAAGCTCCTTCGTTGTTTTAGTGAGTGGTGGAAGCGCCACCGATGTAAATCGCTGACAGGGTCGCGAAAATGAATGCCTGCAGCGTCGCCACAAGCCCAAGCTCGAAGAGATAAACGGCGATTCCGAACGGGAGCGTGAACCAGCCCAGGAAGTCCAGGCCGAGGATCACCGCGAGCCCGCCCGACATGAACAGGATGATCATGTGCCCGGCGAGGATGTTGGCGAACAACCGGATCGTCAGCGACAGCAGCCGCATGATCGTGGAGATGATCTCCAGCGGGAGGATCAGCGCCACCATCCCTCCGTGCACACCGGCGGGGATCAGGCTCTTGAGATAGCCGAGCGGACCATGGCTGCGGATCCCGACCACGATGAACGAGATGAACACCACCAGGGCGAGCACGAGCGGCACGGAGATGTTCGCGGTGGCGGCGTACAGCGCGAACGAGGGGATCTGGGCGCCGAACAGGTGGAACTTCTGCTCGGTGTTCGTGGGGAGCGGCAGGTAGCCGACCAGGTTGCAATACCAGATGAACAGGAACAGCGTTCCGAGGAACGGGAACCACTTCGCCGCCATCGAGTCGGTCATGTTGCCGCGGGTGATGTTGTCGCGCATCAGCGAGTAGATGACCTCGACCGCGGTCTGAATGCGGTTCGGGCGCGCCTGCATCCGGCGCCCGATCCACACCATCGTCCCGACGGTGAGGACTGAGGCGATGAACAGATAAAGGACTGCACGGTTGATGCTGAGCGGTCCGGCGCTGACCCAGTTCTTGAGCTGGAACTCGTTCTGAATCTGGAACTCGTTGTTCTTGTGCCCGGAGGCCCCGAACAGCGCGACCAGGAGGATTAGGCCGGCGAGATAGATGCCGAAGACGGTGAGGACGATTTTCTGGGTCTTGCTCATCGTGAGCGTGGCCTCGTGACGGCGGAAATGGCCAGCTGGATGGTGAATGCGAAGACGACCACGATCAGTGCGGTGAGACCGTCATCTCTACTGCCCGCTTTTCGCACCAGGATCACCACCAATGCCAGCGCGAACAGGCGACCGAGCATGAAGCCGAGGCGCAGGCCCACCTCCCGACGGGGATCGCCGCTGCGCGCCACGCGCTCGACCGCGACGCCGATCGCCCGCAGCGCGATCCATGCCCCGGCCGCGACGAGGTAGCCCCCCGCGGGGACACCGATCAACAGCATGATCGGCGCCGCCACCACCAGCAGCACCACGTCGAGGTAGTTCAGCAAGGTCATGGGCGCCTCAGCGGACGCGCGCGAAGGGGACGCGCTCAACTCCATTGTCCCCCTCCGAGTCGGAGGTCGGTGAAGCGATCGGGAAGTTGTGAAGTGAAGTTCTTCAAAGGGGGAACCCCGGGTCGGAGGGCCGCGTAGGGTACCGACGCCGCAGACTGAACGTCTCCTGGAAAACGCCGCAATCGTGTGCCGCCTGCCGGCGGCTACTGCGGCCGTGGAGAAACCACAACGTTAGCGGTTGATTAGCCGGATCGGCGCGCTACCGAAGATAAACCCCGGTTAAGCAGGCCGATTCTGGGCTTCCACAGCTGGCCCTCGGCCCACAGCGCGGCGATCCCGGCCCGCGGGAGGCCGAGCGGACCCTCGTACACCAGGTATCGGGGCTCCCAGCGCGGGAAGAACTTCGCGTTGAAGCGGTACAGGCTCTCGATCTGGAAGAACGGGTTGCCGAGCGCGATCAGCCTGCCGAGGACCCGCTCGGAGCGCTTCGCCGGGCTGTGCATCCACCGCGCGAAGGCCGCGAAGTTGAGCGAGACCTCCTCGAGCTCGCGCTCCCGCAGCATCTCGATGGCCTTGACCACCAAGAACTCGGTCATTCCATTCGGGGTGCCGGGATCCCGCCGCATGAACGACAGCGACATCGCCGAGCGCCCGTAGACAGGAACGAAATGCAGGACACCGCGGATCGCGTCGTCATCATCGCGGCCGACGACGACCAGCGTGTCGGCGTTCTGCTCGCCCCGGATCGAGTCCATCGCCATCGAAAAGCCGCGCTCCGGCGCACCCTCGCGCCCGCGCTCGAGGACCTGCTCGATCTCGTCGAGCTGGGACGGCGCAAGCTCGCCGACCGGGTGTATCTCGGCCGTGTATCCCGCCTTGGTCAGCCGGTGCACCGACTGGCGCACCTTGCGGATCGGGCGGCCCTGAAGCGAGAACTCCTGGACTGCGATGACCGCTTCGTCCCCGAGGTAGATCGTGCGCAGGCCCAGCTGCTCGTAGAGCGGACAGAGCTGCTCGCTGGCGCCGACCGCACCGAGCCTGAGGCCACGGATCTCGGTGAACGCCCGCAGTTCGGTGAGCAGCCCCGCGAACGCGTCCTCGGGACCAACGGGGTCGCCGGAGAGCAGCAGCACCCCGTTCTCGATCCGGTAGCCCACGAACGCCCGGCGGTCGGTGCTGAAGAAGTAGTGCTTGTCGCCGCGGAGCTTGAAGAACGACAGGGTGTCGGTCCCGTGGGTGCGAACCAGCTCCGTCGCCTCGGCCCGATGGCCGGGGCCCGGCAGCGACCGCGGGGCGGTGAGCGGCCGGAAGATCGTGTAGGCGATCGCCAGCAGCGTGCCGATCTCGATCAGGTGAACGCTGAGGGGGATCCAGGCGAATGAGTGGTGGAAGGCGAGGTGGCGCTCGAAGTGCAGCGGACCCTGGCGCCACAGCAGCAGATCGGCGGTTTCACGCCCTACTGTCCCCCATGACGGGTTGTCCGCTTCGGCCCATGCCACGAGCGCGGTCACGGCCAGCGCAACCCCGCCGAGGAGCGGCACCCGCCACGCCACGGAGCGCAGTGTGATCGAGTCGTGGCGCACCCGGAAGGCGCCGCCGGCGGCGAACAGGGCGAGGGCGGTCACCCAGGTGATGACCGTCTCCTCGAAGTCGAGGCCCTTGAACAGGTCGAACAGCCCGAGCGTGATCATGAGCACGATCGCCGCCTGCCAGGCCCGGCGCCGGCGCTTGAGCAGGTACGGGGAGACCATCAGCAGCGCGGTCCCGGCGGGCAGCGCGAGCGCGTGGAACAGGCGGATCGCCTGGACCGGCTCGACATTGAGCAGCAGCCGACCGCGCCAGTGGATGTTCGGCGTTATCGCGGAGGCGATGTTGACCAGGCCGACGAGCGTGGCCGCGGCCGCGGCAAAGCGCGGCGCCCAGCGGATGAAACGTGGGGAACCGATGCCCTATGTATTCGCCACAAGCGGCGGAGTTACGTAACGGTTTGATTAAACCGCGCGCTGGGAGGCCGTTTCCGGCCGGGTGCGGGGTGCTTCGGCCCGCGATCGGGGCTTCAGCCGTGCCGGGAGCGCGAGGGCGAGCGGCAGCGCCAGGACGGGGAGGACCGCAAGCGTCTCGAACACGGCCCGCAGGCCGTGGGCGTCGGCGAGCACGCCGAGCAGCGGCGCGCCGGCGCCGCCGAGGCCGATCGAGAGACCGATCGTCACCCCGGCGGCGACGCCAAGCCGACCGGGGAGGTATTCCTGGCCCATGACGATCGTCACCGCGAACGTCGCGATCGTGGCGGCTCCCGTGACCGCGGCGATCGCGGTCGCGATCGCCGGACCGGAGATCAGGAAGGCCACGATCAGCGCCGGCAGGATCGACATCGAGCCGATCAGCACGGTGCGGCGGCCAAAGCGGTCGGCGAGCGGCCCGCCGGCCAGGGTGCCGGCGGCGCCCCCGAGCAGCATCGCCGACAGGGCCGCATTGCCGAGGGCCTTGCTGGCGTGGAGATCATGGATGAAGTACAGGGGAATGAACGTGACCAGGCCGAAGTACACGAACGAGCGCAGCGCGATGATCGTCGCCAGCAGCGTGAACGGGCCCCATGCCTCGGGCTGATCGTCGCGGCTGACCCGGCCGGAAACGACGTCACTGCGGAAGGTCTTCAGGCGGGGGAGCTCATGCACGAGCACGGCGGCCATCAGCCACGTGGGGACGAGCACGAACGCCGTGCCGTGCAGCCCGAAGACGAGCATCAGCGGCGTCACAAGGACAGGCCCGAGCGCGAACCCGATGTTGCCGCCGACCGAGAACAGGCTCATCCCGCTGGCCCGCCGAGAACCGGAGGCGTAGTTCGCAAACCGCGATCCCTCCGGATGGAAGGCGGCCACCCCGACCCCGCTCAGCACGATCGCCGCGAACGTCAACGCGTAGTTGGGCGCGAAGCCGGCGAGCGCCACCCCGAGGCCCCCCAATGCGGGGCCGAGCGGCATCAGCCACGGCAGCGACAGCCGGTCCGAGAGGTGGCCGAACAGCGGCTGGATCACGGAGCTCGAGATCGTTGCCGCCAGCACGAGCGCCGAAGCTGCGGCGTAGCTCAGATGGTCCTGGGAGATCAGGAACGGCAGGAGCGCCGGAATCGAGCCCTGTGCGATGTCCGTGAACAGGTGCCCGGCCGACAGCGCCGCCATCGCACGGCGGTCGACCTCGTCCCTCACGGCCCGAGCTCCTTGATCCGCCGCTGGACGCTGCGCTGCTTCTTGGCCAGTTCGTGCTCGAGCTGGTCGAGCTCCTGACGCCGGCTGCGCACCAGCTGGAGCTGGTTGGAGATGTGGCCCTCGGCCTGAAGCAGGATCCGCTTCTGCTGCGCCGGGTCGTCGGTCGACTGATACTCGCGGCGCAGCTCAGCGCGTGATTGCTCGGCGTGGAGCAGCTCCGAGAGCTGCTCGAGCGTCAGGCCGAGCAGCTCCTTGAGGCGGACGATCTCGCGCAGGCGCTCGACGTCGGCCTGGGTGTAGCACCGGTGCTGGCCCTGGGGCCGGTCGACCGCGCCGGCGAGCAGGCCAATCTCCTCGTAGTAGCGGATCGTGCGCGGCGTCGTCCCGGTCAGCTCCGCGACCTCGCCGATCCGCAGCGTGCGCTCGGCGGTGGCGCTCATGAAACCGCCGGCTCCGGATTGGCGGCGGCCTGCTTCTTGTCCGAGGGACGCGCGGCGGCCACGAACGCGCCGAGCACCGACACCGCGCACAGACACCACAGGGCGGTGTGCATGTTCGAGATGAACGGATCGAGCTGGGCGGTCGAGATGTGGTTGGCGAGGCCCGAGAAGACCGCGAACAGGACGTGCTTCGGGACCGACGAGGTGACCACCGCGAGCACGAACGCGATCGAGATGACCGCCCCGGTGTTCTGCACGAGCACTCGGGCCCCGGCGGCGATGCCGCGGCGGTGGGCGGCGACCGATCCCATCATCGCGGCCGTGTTCGGTGAGTTGAACATCCCTGATCCGATACCCACGATCAGCATGTAGATCCCAGCGGGCGTGTATGACGTGTCGCGGTTCAGTGTCGTCATCAGCCCCAGTCCGGCAGCCGTCACGAGCATCCCCGCGACGGCCATCGAGCGCGATCCGCGGCGGTCGGCCCAGATCCCGGCGAGCGGCGAGGAGATCAGCATCCCCACCGCGAGCGGAGCGAGCTTCACGCCCGCGAGCACGGGCGAATTGCCCAGCACGCCCTGGAAGTAGAAGACAAACACGAACATGAGCGCGAACCGCGACAGGCCATTGATGAACGCGGCGGCGGCGGCCGCGGAGAACAGCCTGCTCTTGAAGATCGACAGGTCGAGCATGGGCGAGCGCACGTGGTTCTCGATCAGCACGAACGCCGGCAGGAACACAGCCGCGGCGGCCAGGCTGGCGATCACGGCGGTCTCGCTCCAGCCGGAGATCCCGCCCTTGGAGATGCCGTACACGAGGCCGGTCAGGCCGATCAGGAACGTGATCGTGCCGAGCGCATCGAACGAGGTGTCCTCGGCGCGGCCGACCAGCTCGCGCAGGATCAGGGCCGCCCACACGCTCCCGGCGAGACCGAACGGGACGTTGAACCAGAACACCCAGTGCCACGAGATGAGCACGAGCGCACCGCCCAGCACCGGGCCGATCACGAGCCCGACGGCGGCGACCATCGTGTTGGTCCCCATCGCCAGCCCCAGCTGCTCACGCGGGAAGGCGTCGGTGACGATCGCGGCCGCGTTCGCGAACAGGAACGACCCGCCGATTCCCTGGAGGATCCGCCACAGGATGAGCTGAGTGCCGTTGGCCGCAAAGCCGGCGCCGAGCGAGGCCAGCGCGAAGATCACGAAACCGCCGATGTAGGCCTTCTTGCGGCCGAACTGATCCGACAGACGACCGGCGCTGAGCACGAGCACGGTCGAGGCGATCATGTAGACGAGAATCACCCACACGAGCTCGAGCAGGCTGGTGTGCAGGCTGCGCTCGAGGTCGGGCAGCGCGATGATCAGCGTGCCCGAGTTGATCGTGGCCAGCAGCATGCCCAGGCTGGTGCACGAGAGTGCCCACCACTTGTAGGAATCGTGCTCGGCGTGGACGCCGAACCTGCGCCGCTGAGCTTCGGGTGCGGTTGTGGCCACGGTCTCCCTTCCGCCTGCTTCGCGGACCCGCGGCCCACGAATCTGATTCTTACGTAAACGTCAGAATAGCATGGGCCCCGCCCGCCGATTCCGTGACGCCGGGAAGCTGTGCGGGGTCGGCGGCGTCCTCGTGACCAAGATCACGCCGTAGCAGGTGGCACCGACCTAAGTTGGCCATGGGCGCTGGGGGGCACCTCCGCGGCGGTTCGCCACACACCTACACCGGGGAAGGGGCATCACCCATGTCTGATTTACAAAGCACGTCCGCGCTCAGATCGCTGTGCGCCGACGTGGGCTGGTCCTGGTCGCGGGCGGCGCTGCGCTGCTCGCGGCCGGCGGCGCGGCCTACGCAACGATCCCGGATTCCGGGACCGCCGTCATCCACTCCTGCTTCAACAAATCGACCGGAGCACTGCGGGTGATCGACCCGTCCAAGGCCCAGAGTTGCGCAGTCGGAGAGAGCGCGCTCAGCTGGAATGGCCGCGGCCTCAACTTCCGCGGCTCGTTCAAGGACACGACCGCCTATGCGATCGGCGATGTGGTCACGCTGAATGGCGGGACCTACGTGGCCAAGACGGCGAGCACCGGCACGCCGCCGCCAGCCACCGCATGGGCGGTGCTGTCCAGCCCGTCGTACGCCAACTCGGTGTCCGACAGCAACGAGTCGAACCCGGCTGTGTTCCCGATCATCGTCGGCAGCAACCTGAGGCAGATCGCAGAGACGGGACGCCTGCCGGCCGGTAACTACACGGTCGACGCCCAGGCGGCCGCGGTTGTCGACAGCGACGCGCAGGACTTCCGGTGCGACCTGACCGACACGAACGGCAACAACGCCAACGGCTTTGCTGAGACGAGCGGTCCACCCGACCCCTCGTCGCCGATCACCGAACAGACTTTGGGCCTCACCGACACGTTCACCAATGAGCCGGTGAACACCCGCATCATCCTGGAGTGCGTCAAGGGCAACGGCGCCAGCCCCGGTATCTCCGAGGTCGACTCGGCATCCTTGACCGCGACGCGAATCGGGCGAGTGGTGTTCAACGGGACCACGGTCTCGGTGCCGTAGGGACGGCTATTCGAAGGCGGCCACCGTGGCGAGGATCACGAATGTCGCGATCAGCGCGGCACCCTCGAACACGGTGGCCTCGCCGTCCCCTGTCACCTGCCAGATGATCAGCGCGGTGCCGAACAACGCGCCGATGTAGACCGGGGCGAGCGCGAAGGTCAGCGTCGTCGTCGTCAGCAGTGACACCAGCACGAGCAGCGGGTACAGGAACGCCGCGATCTGGGCCACCGAGTTCTTGACGACCGAGATCGCCAGGTTCGCGTGCCCCTTGGCAGCGAGGAAGATCCCGGCCACGTTCTCGACGGCGTTGCCCGCAATCGCCACGATCACCAGCCCGGCGAACGCCTTCGAGATGTGCAGCTGGTCGATCGTCGGCTGCAGCCCGTGCACAAACCAGTCCGAGACGAACGCCGAGCCGACGCCCGCCACGGCCAGGAGCGTGACGCTGACGGCCGTGGGCAGCTCGGGACCCTCTGTGCCCCCCTCCGGCGCTTCGCCGGAGCGGAGGTACTGCAACAGCCAGATGCCGTAGACGATCAGGATCGCCACCGCGCCGACGATCGAGATCGTCTTCGTGTGGTGACTGGACGGGTCGTGGGAGGCGGTCGCCAGCCCGATCAGCACGATGATGAAGGTTGAGGTCAGCAGCAGCGTGGCGGTGTCGTTCGGCAGCCGCGCGCTGAAGCGCATCACGCCGTCGCGCTCGCGACGCGCGCCCGCAATGATCACCAACCCCAGCACCAGCAGGGCGTTGACGAGGATCGATCCCAGAATCGCGGTCTCGGCGACCACCTTCTGGCCGGCGTTGAGGGCGAAGATCACGACGAAGAACTCCGGCAGGTTGCCCATCGTCGACTGCAGGAACCCCGTGATCGCGGGCCCAAACCGTCTGCCGACCTGCTCGGTCGAGAACGACACCACCCACGCCAGGCCCGCCAGCGCGAGCGCCGCCAGTACGAACCCAAGCACCGGCGAGACGCCGCTGGCGTAGCGCGCGATCCCGGCGAGCACGGTCACGGCGGCGATCGCTGCGAGCGCGAGGCGCTGCGTACGGTTGAACGCCTTCAGCTCAGCGCCCCGTCATCACGGTGTCATCGTCCGAGTACGCGGGCGCACAGCAGCACAGCAGGACGAGCGGCTCGCCGTGCGGGTTGCGCAGCTTGTGCGGCGTGCCCGGGGGGATCACCACGCAGTCTCCGGCGCGGACCTCAGCCTCGTCGTCACCCAGCCGCATCCGCCCCGCTCCGGACACGAAGTAGTAGAGCTCCTCGGTGCGCGCGTGGTAGTGCTCGGCGGTCTCGCCACCGGCGGGAACCGTGGCCTCGGCCAGGCTCTGATTGCGCGCCTCGGTCCAGGACGGTCCCGCCAGCTCGCGGATCTGCGAGCCGTCCAGCGTCGTGAACCGCTTGAGTTGCTCGAGGTTTGCCTTGTCCACGCGGGGGACTATCGCACCCGGTCGAACTCGCCGGTTTCGACATCCTGCTCGGCCTGCTCCTCGATCTGTTGCTCGCTTGCTCCGGGGCGCTCCGAGCGAAGGTCTCGAGCCCGGAGTCCCTTGAACTTGAGGATCTCCAGCACGTACACGAGGTAGACGCTCGCGGCGAGCGCCACGACGCCCAGCGCGATCATCAACAGCAGCCAGCCGACCCGGTAGTGGCCCTGGTGATCGGAGTAGGGAACGACGCGCAGCGCCACCGCGACGCCGGCGAGCAGCGCCGTCCAGGCATACAGGTAGGCCACCGTCTTGCGCTGGCTGAACCCGATCCGCGCCATCCGGTGGTGGAAGTGGTTGGCATCGGCCGACCATGGCTTGCGGCGGTACTTGAGCCGCTTGGCGATCACGAAGCCGGTGTCGAGGAACGGCACCGCGAGGATGACCAGCGGCACGATCAGCGCGACGACCACGTTCGTCTTCAGCGACCCGATCACTGCCACCACCCCGAGCAGGTAGCCAAGGAGGTTCGACCCCGAGTCCCCCATGAAGATGCTCGCCGGGTTGAAGTTGTGGAACAGGAACCCCAGCGCCGCACCGGCGGTCAGGGCCGCGAGCACTCCGGCGCCGTTGACGTGAAGGCCGAACGCGATGATCGCGAACGCGATCCCGTCGATCGTGCACAGCCCAGCCGCCAGGCCATCGACCCCATCGGAGAAGTTGACCACGTTCATCAGCCCCACCAGCCAGATCACGCTGAGCGCGCCACCGGCGTTCGGGAACTGCAGCGCTCCGATGAACGGGATCGTCACGTCGGTGACCTTGACCCCGGCCTCGACCGCCAGCAGCGCCGCCGCGATCTGCCCCAGCAGCTTGGCGAGCGGCGGCAAATCGCGCGCGTCGTCGACTGCGCCCACGACCGCGATCAGGACCGCGCCGGCCAGCACCGTCCAGGTGTCGACGGTGCTACCGGTGCCGGCGGTGTGCGGCGTGCGCGGCAGCCGGATTGTTTCCGGCATCCAGATCGCGGCCGCGACGAGCACCCCGGCCAGGATCGCCAGGCCGCCGAGCAGCGGGGTCGAGCGAATCGCCAGCCCACGTTCGCTGGGCATCGCGATCGCGCCCACCCGCCGGGCCAGGCGGGCCGCCAGCGGGGTGAGCAGAGCCGCCACGGCCGTCGCGACCACGAAGGCGAGCACGGCGTCGAGGTAATGCATGGGGTCGCCGTAGGATGGCAGCCGGGGTGGCCGGTAGGCCTGTGATACCGGTTTTCGCTACGCGGCGAGCGGAACCTGCAGCAGCGCCTGGGCGATCCGTGCGATCACTGCGAGTGGCTCCTGGGTCAGTTGCCGCCAGGTGATCCGGATCACCCGGTAGCCGGCGGCGGTCAGGACCTGGTCGCGGCGACGGTCGCGTTCGAACGCGACCCGGTCACGATGTGTGCCGTACCCATCGACCTCGACGATCAGCCGCTGTTTGATCCAGACGAAATCGACCAGCTGGCCCTCGATGAACTGGTTGGCGAGCGGCTGGGGCAGATCCGCGCGCTTGAGCTGGCCGCGCAGGATCCGCTCCGCCTTCGAGCGCGTGTAGCCACGGTCGTCCTCGGCGTCGAGCAATCGGTTGAGGATCACGGCGCCCTTCTTCGTCGGGGTCCGGTTGGCGACCGCTCTCAGCCATGCGTCCGTGACCAGCTTCTTCACCCGC
>DASXOS010000172.1:0-2906 GCA_036494115.1 Solirubrobacteraceae bacterium
CGTCAGGACGATGCTGCGGCGCACGGTTCTGGCGGTGCGCCCGCCCTTCCGGAGCGCCTCGAGCACGTCAGGCTGCGCCTCAAGCACCTGATACCGGAGGCGGTCCCGAACGGGCTCGCGCGAGAACCAGATCAGGCCGAGCCGGGAGAGATTGTTGAGGTAGGCGGGCATGCGCTCGGTGTAGCGGACGCCGGCATCGGCGCCGATCATGTTCCGCCCGGGCGCGACCAGGTCCGACACGAGCGGGAGCCCCGCCCGGATATCGACCGAGGGTTGTGCGCCCTTCAGCACGAGGAGCCGCAGGATCCGGGCCTCGTCCGGCGCCAGCTCGCCCAGGATGCGCTCGTAGGCGGGATGGGCATCCTCGTCGTAGTCAACGTCGGCCGAGCGGCGCAGGAGCTCCTCGCCCTGTGCCCGCAGGGAGGTGGTCGCATCGGCGGCCGCCCGAGCAGCGGGCCCGTCCTCGCGAAGCAGGTCCGACGTCCCGCCCCCCCGGCCCTCGCGTTCGAGAATCCCGAGAATCCGCCGCGCGTAGGCGCGGATGTCGGCCGCCGTGTCGTCGACGAGCTGGCTGGCCGACTCGCGGCCCATCGCCGCGCGGGCGAGGCGCACGCCCGATCGCACGGTCGTCTCGAGGGTCCACTCGGCGGTGTTCCACCACGACGACGCGTAGATCCGCGCGAGGCCGGGGAGGGCATCACGGAAGCCGTCACGCGCGGGGTCAGACCCCTGAGCCGTGCCTTGCCTGTGAGCTTCGTCGTTCATCGGATCTGACCCCTAGTTACACACCAAACAGCGCCAGGTGGACCAGGCCGGCGCCGAAGCCAAGCACGGCGCCGTGCGCGTAGAGCATCCACTCGTCCTCCTTGATCGCCGAGCGCAGGAGCTCGACGAAGTCGGCGTATGACATGTCGCGCATCCGGGACTCGAGGAGGCTACGCACCCTGCTGCTCTGGCGCTCCGAGAACTCGGGGTCGGTGAGCGGCGTCATCGTGTAGTCCACGGCCTCGGTGGCGACCGAGTCGCGGATCGTGTCGTACTGCCTGGTGCCCATCGCCACCCGAACCGCGGGGCGCACCGGGCCGGTGGCGCGATCGACGGCCGGGCGCAGCGACGTCTCGAGCATCTGGCGCATGCGGTCGGAGCGCGGGCCGTGGAGCAACTGGTCGCCGACGTTTCCGAGCGTGACGACGTCGTCGGCGATGATCTTGGCATAGACGCTCGCGATCTCCGAGCGGCGGCGCAGAAACAGGCCGTGGACCTTCAGCGGGCCGATCCTGCGCGGCTCGACCGGCTCGAAGATGAGCTGCATGCCGAGCAGATTGGTGATCCAACCGACCACGACGCCGCAGATCGGCAGAACCCACCACTCCGGCACAGCGTGGACGATGAAGACCACCGGGATCCCCAGCAGGAGCCCGAACACGAAGCCGAAGTTGATCATCAGGCCAAGCTCGCGCTGGCCGATCTCGAGGAACGCGCGGGTGGCGAGCTCGGGATTGGCCTCGAACTTGCGGATGACCA
This sequence comes from Solirubrobacteraceae bacterium, assembly GCA_036494115.1. Lineage (GTDB taxonomy): Bacteria > Actinomycetota > Thermoleophilia > Solirubrobacterales > Solirubrobacteraceae > Palsa-465. The sequence goes on from DASXOS010000172.1 coordinate 1,525, forward strand.
TGAGCTTCACGTCGAGGAGCTGGTCGATGTTGGTGCCGATCTCCTGCGTGACGTCGCGGACGATGTCCGGAAGCTGCGACTGAACTCGCGCGTGCACCGCCTGCCGGACCCGCGGCGGGAGGTCATTCCACAGCTGGGCGTTCTCGCGATTCATGATCCGCTCGACGACGTCGTGGATGTCGCGCTGCGACGTCGCGAGGATGTGCTCGGCGATCTTGTCGGGCTCGAGCTGGTCGTAGAACTCACCGGGCGTGCCGAGCTTCGCCAGGCCCTTGTCGGCCGCGATCGAGCCCATCTTCGCCGCCCGCGAGGGAATGATCCCCTGCCAGCCGACGCCTCCGTGCATGATCCCCGGGATGTCCTGCAGCTTGCGCGGGAGCAGCCGCGCGAGCGGCGCCAGGCCGGGCACCTCGAACCCCACGAACCGGATCGGGTGGAAGAGCATCCAGACCCCCGTCCAGTTGATGATGTAGCCGATCACGCCGGTGAAGATCGGGATCGTGATCGCCTTGAGCGTCTCGCCTCCGTGCACGAGCGGCAGCGAGATTGCGGTCATCAGCTCTCCACCCATCTAATCCTCCGGCCCACCCGATCCTCGAGCTGACCCTACCGGCGCCCCGGGCGCCTTGTCGCAGCGGAAGGGGGCGGGGTGCGCTGCGCGAAGTCCTCGGGGCGATGTCGAGGATGTATCCGGCCCTGCGCCGTGCCGACACGGTGCGCTACAGCGCGATCCTGGCCCTGATCATGCTCACGATCGCGTTCCAGCTCGCGGCGCCCGACACCGATTGGGCGCGGTTCGTGATCGTCGCGCTGCAGGGCGGAACCCTGGCGCTCGCGCTCAACGTCGGGCGCATCCACGGTGTGCTCGACCGCCTTCTGCTCGCGCTGATCGCCGTCACCGTCACGGTGTCCGCGGTCGCGGTCATCGGCTTCGGCTCGCTGGGGGAGTTCGAGGCCCGGCTCATCAACCTGCTTCTGATCGCCTTCGCGCCGATCGCAATCCTGATCGGGATCATCATCGACATGCGCGCCCGCAGCCGGGTCACGGTGCGGACGATCATCGGCGTCCTCAGCATCTACCTGCTCATCGGCCTGATCTTCAACTTCCTTTTCGGGATCATCGCCGCCCAGACCTCAGACGCCTTCTTCCAGCACGGCATCAACGGGAACCCATCCGACTTTCTCTACTTCAGCTACGCCACGCTCACCACGGTGGGATACGGGGACCTGACGGCGGCTCTCCACGTCGGCCGCTCGGTCGCCATCATCGAGGCCCTGATCGGGCAGATCTACCTCGTGACCGTGGTGTCGTTGATCGTCGGAAACCTTGGGCGCTCACCGTCGGGCGGGCACGCGCCGCCCGCTCGCGGCGGCGCGCGAAC
>DASXOS010000173.1:0-2861 GCA_036494115.1 Solirubrobacteraceae bacterium
AAAGGGGTCGAGGGTCTCCCTCGATGAGCTTGTGCGAGCCAGGAACCGTCACTAGCTCATAGGTCAACCTTCCCGTTGCGGCCGTTGTGATTAGGTCGCGCGGCCGACCGCCGCCGGGAGAAGGCCTCGCTCGCTTGCCACGGTGATGGCCCGCATGAGACCTGCCTCTCCCGACGGTGGGGGCTGCCAGAAGCGGCAACAGGACGTAGCCCCGTTGAGGGCCCGTCTATGAGCACCCGCAACGGTAGCTCCCGGTCGGCGATCAGTCGAGTCGATCGCGTAGAGGAGGATGCATGGCCGAATGTGTGGTTGCCGGAGTGGACTGGGCCAAGGACACCCACGAGGTGCTCGTCGCCGACGGTGACGGCGAGCGACTGTGGGCCGCAACGGTGACCCATGACGAGGCCGGGATCAGCAGGCTGTGCCAGACGATGGTCACGCTTGGTGTGCAGCGGATCGCGGTCGAGCGGCCCGACGGGCTGCTGGTCGAGCGACTCCTTGACGCCGGCCTGACCGTATTGCCGATCCACCCGAACAAGGTCGCTGCCGCCCGCGACCGGTTCCGGGCAGCTGGCGGGAAATCCGACCGGTTCGACGCGTTCGTGCTCTGCGAGCTCGCGCGGACCGACAGCCACCGCTTCAGCGCGCTGGTGCCCGATAGCGATCAGACCAAGGCACTCCGGGCGCTCACCCGCGGCCGCGAGATCCTCGTCGAGCAGCGCGTCGCGCTCTGCAACCAACTCCGTGCCGAGCTCGAGCGATTCTGGCCCGGCGCCGCGGACATCTTCAGCGATCTCGACAGTCCGATCAGCCTCGCCTTCCTCGAGCGCTACCCCTCGCCGACCGACGCCCGCGGACTCGGGGAGAAACGCCTGGCACAGTTCCTCGCGCGCCACCACTACTGCGGACGCAAGCACCCGGCCGCGCTGCTCACCCGCCTGCGCAACGCCCCGACGGGACGCGCCGCCGAGCTCGAAGCCGACGCCCGCCGCGGCCTCGTACTCGCCCTCGTCACCGCACTGAAGCCAATCGTCGAGCAGATCCGCCTGCTCACCAGCGAGATCGCGCACGCCGTCCGCGCCCATCCCGACGGCGAGATCTTCCTGTCGTTCTTCAAGCGCCCCGACAGCGTGATCTGCGCCGCCACACTGCTCGCCGAGATCGGCGACTGCCGCGAGCGCTACCCCACCGCCGAGCACCTCGCCGCCGACGCCGGCATGGCACCCGTCGCCGTCGAATCCGGACGCAAAAGGGTCGCCTGCTTCAGACGCGGCTGCGACCACCGGCTGCGCGACGCGACCAGCACCCTCGCCGACGCCACCCGCCACTGGCACCCCTGGGCGCACCGAAACTACGCCGACGCACGAGCCCGCGGACACGACCATCCACGCGCAATCCGAACCGTCGGACGCGCCTGGACCCGCGTCCTCTGGCGCTGCTGGCAAGACCGAGTCCCCTACGACCCCGACCGCCACAACGCCCTCCAACGACACCTCGAAATCAGCAATCCAAACGCTGGGGGTTGACACAGGACGTCTCATGCGCTCGCCAGGTACTCGTGAATCAGTGACACGGCCATCGAGCCCTCTCCGACGGCGCTCGCCACCCGTTTGATCGAGCGCGTCCGCACGTCGCCGGCGACGAACACCCCGGGGACGCTTGTCTCGAGCGCATACGGGTCGCGAGACAGCGGCCAGCCGTTGTCGCGAACGTCCGGTCCTGCGAGGATGAACCCGCGCTCATCGCGCGCGACGACTCCGTCCAGCCAATCGGTCCGTGGGGCGGCGCCGATGAACACGAAGCACGCGTCAACCCGCTCGACCGTTTCCGTCCCATCGGCTGCCCGGATCTTCAGAGCGTGCAGGTGCCCGTCTTGGCCTTCGGCGGCGACCGCCTGCGCGCCAGTCCGGACCTCGACGTTAGGCAGCGCCGCGATCTGCTCGATCAGATACTGCGACATCGACTTCGCCAGCGAGTCGGCTCGCACCAGCATCGACACCCGCGCCGCGTAGCCGCTGAAATAGACGGCGGCCTGTCCGGCGGAGTTCGCACCGCCGATCACGACGACGTGCTGGTCTGCACACGCGCGCGCCTCGGTCAGCGCCGCCCCGTAGTAGATGCCCGCGCCGGTCAGCTCCTTGAAGCCGGGAGCGTTCAGCTTCCTGTACGACACACCCGAGGCCACCAGCACCGTGTTGGCGCTGAGCGCGCCACCGCCGGTCAGCTGCAGGACCCGTCCCGCGCCTTCCACCTCGAGCGCCACGGCCTCCTGAACGGTGAGCAGCTCGGCGCCGAGGCGGCGCGCCTGATCGGTTGCCCGGCGCGCCAGGTCTGACCCGCTCAAGCCGACCGGGAAGCCCAGATAGTTCTCGATCCGGCTCGACTGGCCCGCCTGCCCGCCGGGCGCCTCGCGTTCGACCATCACCGTGCGCAGGCCCTCGGATGCGCCGTACACAGCGGCGGCCAGCCCGGCCGGCCCGCCGCCGACGATCACCAGGTCGTAGTGGTCGCCCGTCGGCTGTGCGGAGATCCCAAGCCGTTCGGCAAGCTCCAGCGTGGTGGGGCGCTCGAGGATCGAGCCGTCCTCGAGCAGCGCGACCGGAAGCCCTGCCGTGTCGACGCCCGCGACGGTCAGCAGCTCACGCGCCTCGGCGTCGCGCTCGACGTCCAGCCAGCGTGCCGGAACTCGGTTGCGAGCCAGGAAATCGCGCACGTCGTGGGTCTGCTTGGAGAACCTGTGCCCGATCACGCGCACGCCGCCCGATTCGAGCGCAGCGCCGGCCTCCCAGGTCGTGAGCAGGTCCTCGATCACCGGGAACAGTTCCTCTTCGGGCGGATCCCACGGCTTGAGGAGGTAGTAG
>DASXOS010000174.1:0-12925 GCA_036494115.1 Solirubrobacteraceae bacterium
CGTACAGTCACTCATGGTCGGCGACCTCCGTATGTGGCTCTACCGGGCCCACCCCGGCAACCCACGAACATGCGCAGGCGCCGACCACTCTCGCCAACCAACCGGACGCCACCGCACTCGCGGCGGCTCCATCCTGTCTAGCACCGGGCTGGGTTGAGCGGGCCGCGGATCTGAAAGACCTCGATCGGCTGCCCGGTCACCGTCCGGCTGTAGATACGGTGCGCGGCGGGATCGGAGCGCGTCCACGCGCCCTCGGGGGAGGGGTGGAGCGTGCGCGGGTTCCAGGGATCGCGGGCCGGCGTCGTGATCAAGTACTCGAGGTCGGCGGCGTTGACCGCGGTCCGCCACTCACGGCACGAGGCGATCGGCGTGAACGAGCCGTGCGCGCCGTGGTGGGCGATGTACTCGACGTGGTTGGAGTCGTCGAGGCCGAACAGGGGATAGGAGAAGAACCCGCCGAACGTCCCCACGATCCCGACCCGCGCATTGCGCACCCGGCGGAAGCGGTCCCAAGTCGGCGCCAGCGACGAGATCCCGGGCTGGTAGGCGTAGCGGACGCGGAGGTAGTGGCGCTGACCGATGTAGCCGCCAGCGGCCACGGCGAGCAGAGCCACGGCGAGCGCCGTAGCGCCCGCGAGAACACCGGCGCGTTTCCCCGGCAGGCGTACGAAACGCGACGCCAGAGCGAACGCCAGGAACACGGCGCCGATGAGGACCGCGCCGAGCGTGTAGCCCGGCGGCCACAGTCGCGCCTGTGCGATCGTCGCCACCAACACCACGAGCAGCCCGACGAGTGTCGCCCAGCGCATCCGCGCGCCGTCCAGGACCGGGGCCAGCGGCAGCACGGTCAGACACAGCGTCAGGGCGGGGCCGGCGTAGCGGAGGTTGAAGGCAAACCCCAACGGGTTGCCCGCGGGGCCGGCCGCGCTCTCGGGTGTGACCAGGTACGCCACCAGCGCGACCAGCGCCACCAGCGCCACCATCCGCTGCGTCCGGCCCGCGCCCGGAAGCAGGCAGAGCAACGGACCGCCGATCGCGCCGGCCACCAGCGCCGGCCACCAGTTACCCAGTCCGCCGAGCAGCGCATGGGGGACGACGCTCGTCCAGAAGTGGCCGCTCCCCGCGTAGTGGGCGATGGAGAAGCCGGTGTGCACCTGGAGGGGCGCGACCGGGACCGCGAGCCCGGGAAGGTTGACCCACGGCAGCGGGTTGCCGACCGCGATCAGGTTGCGGACGTACCAGAAGCCGCCGGCGAGCACGAAAGGCACCAGCCACCAGAGCGCCGTCCGGCCGCGGGTCCCGCGCGGCGCGGTCGCGATGACGCCGACCGTGAGTGCCACCGCTCCCGCTCCCAGGGTCAGCTTCGTGCCGATCGCGAACCCGGCGGCGAGCGCGGCGAGGACCATCGCCTCGCGCTCGTACGACGCGTTCAGCACGATCGCCACCGCCGCCAGCAGGAAGAAGATCCCGACGATGTCGTTGGCGGCGCTCCCGGCCTGGGAGAACACCATCATCGGCGTGCCGAGCGCGATCGCGGCCCCGAGCGCGGTGGCGCCGCCGAGCCCTCGGGGGCGCCCGACGCAGTACGCGGCCAGGAACGTGAGGCCGAGCCAGATCAGGTTCAGCCCCGGGGAGAGCGTGTCCCTGCCCAACAGAATGAGGCCGACGGCGTGGAGCAGCTCCGAGGTGGCCGGGTAGAACGGCGTCAGGTATTCGACGTCGGTGAACCGCAGCGGCGTGACGTGCCCGGTCTGGGCGAACCAGGCGGCCCAAGGCAGGTGGTACCACAGGCTGTCGAATGTCCTGATCCCATAGTCGTAGCTCGCCAGGGTTTGTGCGGCCCATGTTGCTGTGACGGCTGCGGCGCCGGTGAGGCCGACGGCTGTGGCGGCGCGGTCGACAAGTCCGCGGCCACACTCGCTACGCACGCGAGCGTGTGTGGCCGCGGACCTGCCGACCACGACCACGATTGCCAGCGATCCCGCCACCAGCCAACCCAGACGGAAGAGGCCGACCGTGCCGAGTAGCTCGCTCAGCGCAATCAGCAGAGACAGCCCCAGCAGCACCTCGGCCAGGCGTGCCAGCGCTCCAGTCCAGGTGGAGAAAAAGCGTTGGCGCAGGGTCACCGCGGACGCGCCCATGCCGCCGACAACGATCAGCAGCGAGATGAACCCGAGGGCGTAGCGGGAGGCGGAAACCACGGGTGGTCTAGTGGCGCTCGGCTACGCTTGCGCTGCATCCCATGACCGCCGGAAGAGTAAGTGCCATCGGCCTGCTTGCGCTGTCGGTGGCACTGGTTGGTTGTGGCCCTGGAGGCAGTACGAAGGCTCCGAAGGCCAATCAGCTACCGCTGCTGCCGGGGGCCAAGATCGTCGCCCAGGACACCCAGTGCGACAAGGGCGCGGACGCGTTCTGCGCGCTCCAACTCGTGGTCGTCGACACCAAGTTCAAGAGCTCCGAGGACTTCGTGAACGCCGAGCACGACTACATCCACAGCCACGGCTGGGACGGGGTGACCGCCGACACGGGGGACGAGCGGGCGGCGGAGTCGCCCGGGCACAAGCTCCGCGCGACGTACGGCACCGCAATTGGTGACCTGCAGGGAATCGAGCTCGGGTGGATCCACCGCTCGCACACGATTTCCAAGGCGCTGTCGAAGACCCTGTTCGAGCACTCCGCGGCGATGAGCGTCGAGCTCGACCGCGGCTCCTCGAACTAGCCGTAGCCCGCCTGGTTCTAGACCTGGGTCAGATCTGAGGCGGGGCTCAGCTCGAGCCGACGGTCAGGCCCGACCGTGATCGCGCTGCGTCCGTCGAGCAGGTTGCGCAGGTCTTCGCCGACCAGCTCGCGCCGCCACCCGGTCACAGTCCGGATCGAAGGCTCGGGCTCGCCCCGCCGGGCGGCACCGACGATCTGCTCGAGCTCCGCGCGCGACGCGATCAGCTCGTAGGCCAGGCCGGCCTGCAGGGCACGCGCCCGCAGCAGCGCCTCGGCCAGTGCGATCAGTGGCGCGTCCGCCGGATCCGAACGCCCGCGCGGTTCCTCGCGGGGGATTGGCTCGCCTTCGCGCCCGGCCGCGATCGCCTGCAGGATGGCGTCACCGCGGCGGCGGATCCCGGACGGGTGGATCCCACGGATCTGCTCCAGACCATGGATGTTCGACGGTTGGCGCTTGGCGACCTCGACCAGGGCCGGATCGGCGAGCACCGAGCCGACGGGCCGGTCCTCGCGCTGCGCGGTGCGCTCGCGCCAGGCCGCGAGCTCGCGGGCCACGGCCCGGGCCCGCGGGTCGAGCTGGCCGACGCGCGGCAGCCGCTCCCACGCGGTTTCGGGGTCGCGCTCGTCGGTCGCCGATTCGAGCCGCCGGCACTCCTCGCGGGCCCACTCCAGGCGGCCGCTCTCGCGCAGGCGGCGCTGGAGCTCATCGGCGAGCTCGAGCAGGTGGGCCACGTCCTCGGCGGCATAGCTGAGCTGCTCGGCCGTGAGCGGCCGCGCGTCCCAGCGCGTGTAGCTGGCGGTCTTGCCGACGCGCCGCCCGAGGATCGAGCCGAGCAGGTTGCCGTATCCGGCCTGAGCGCTCGCGCCCGCGAAGCCGGCCGAGATCTGGGTGTCGAAGATGTTGTTGATGTCGGTCCGCCACACGCGGCGCAGGATCGCCACGTCCTGGCGCCCGGCGTGGAGCACGATCTCGATCTCGGGATCGGCGAGCAGCCGGGCGAGCGGATCGGCGTCCACGTTGTCGAGGGTGTCGATCAGGATCGTGTGGCTGCCGTTCTCCTCATCGGGGTCCTCGACCGCGACCTGGACCAGGCAGAGGAGGGCCCGGTAGCGCCCCTCCGACATGAACTCGGTGTCGATCCCGAAACGTCCGCGGGCTCGCGCGACCTCCGCTACACGCGCGATCTCCTCTGTCGTCGCCAGGGCCCTGTCATCCATGCCGGAACGTCCTCTTCGTCGAGCGGGAGGCAAAAACACTGGGCCCGCCAGGCGGACCCAGGAAAAAACCTACCCGGCTGGTAGGATTTACATTCAAGATGATCTTCTCCTCCAAGGCCGAGTACGGCGTGCGCCTGATGGTCGAGCTGGGACGGCAGGTGCCGGAGCATCCGACCAGCCTGAAGGCGATCGCCGATGCCGAGGGGCTGCCGCTCGCGTACCTCGAGCAGGTGGTGGCGCGGCTGCGCAAGGCCGGGCTCGTGATGAGCGCCCGCGGTGCTCATGGCGGCTACTGGCTGGCGCGGGCGCCGGAGGACATCCCGATGAGCGAGGTCGTGCAGGCGCTCGAGGGATCGATCGCTCCGATGGAGTGCTTCGTGCACGATCACACCGAGCGCGTGCTGTGCTCACATGAACCTGATGCCGGTCGCGGCTGCGCGACCAAGCTGCTCTGGACTCGCGTGCAGGGCGGGATTCTCCGCTCGCTGCAGACGACAACCCTGGCAGAGCTGGTCGAGTTCTCCCGCCGGACAGAGCGGGTACCGACGGCAGCGGCCTGAACCGTGAACCAACCGAAGGCTGGAAATGGCAGATCTTGAAATCCGAAACCTCCACGTCCGCGCCGGCGAGAAGCAGATCCTGCGCGGGCTCGAACTGAGCGTCGACAAGGGCGAGATCCACGCCCTGATGGGTCCCAATGGGTCCGGCAAGTCGACGCTGGCGAACGCGGTTATGGGTCATCCGAACTTCGAGGTGACCGAGGGCCAGATCATCTGGAACGGTGAGGACATCACCGAGTCGGATCCCGACGAGCGGTCACGGATGGGGCTGTTCATGGCGTTCCAATACCCGGTCTCGGTGCCCGGTGTAACCGTGACCAAGTATCTGCGCACCGTGCTGAACGCTCACCGCGAGGCCCATGGCGAGGATCCGATCCCGCTCAAGGACTTCCGCCAGACGGTCGAGGCGGCGATGAAGCTGACCAACGTTCCGCGTGAATTCTCCGCCCGGTACCTGAACGAGGGCTTCTCCGGTGGCGAGAAGAAGCGGATGGAGATCCTGCAGCTGGCGCTCCAGCATCCGGAGCTGGCGATCCTCGACGAGACCGACTCCGGTCTCGACATCGATGCCCTGCGGGTCGTGGCCAACGGCGTCAACGCCGTCGCCGGTCCCGACATGGGCGTGCTGATCATCACCCATTACCAGAGGATCCTGCACCTCGTGCAGCCGAGCCACGTGCACGTCATTTACCAGGGGCGGATCGTCAAGGAGGGCGGGCCGGAGCTCGTCGACGAACTCGAGGCCAAGGGCTACGGCTGGATCACCGACGCCCTGGAGCCTGTCACCTCGTGAGCACCACCGCCGCCCTGCGCAACGTCGCCGCCGAGTTCCCGGTCCTGAGCCGCGAGATCGGCGGCTACCGGCTCGCCTACCTGGACTCGGGCGCGACCTCGCAGACCCCACAGACCGTGATCGACGCGATCACGCGGTACTACACCGAGACGCGCGCCTCGATCCACCGCGGCGTGTATCCACTCGCGGTCGAGGCGACCGATCTGTTCGAGGGCGCGCGGCAGCGGATCGCCGACTGGCTGGGGTCGACACCCCAGGAGACGATCTTCACGGCCAACGCGACCGCCTCGATCAACCTCGTGGCGTACACATGGGGCCGCCAGAACGTCGGCCCCGACGACCTGGTGGTGCTGACCGAGATGGAGCACCACTCGAACATCGTGCCGTGGCAGCTGCTCTGCTCCGAGCGGGGCGCTGAGCTCGCCTACGTGCCCGTGCTCGACGACGGACAGCTCGACCTCGACGCGCTCGACGTCCTGCTGGCCCGCGGGCCGAAGCTGGTGGCGGTCGCCCACGTCTCGAACGTGCTCGGCACGATCAACCCGATCGCGGCGATCACCCAGAAGGCCCACGCGGCGGGCGCGGTCGTGGTCGTCGACGGCGCGCAGGCGGTCCCACAGTTGCCGGTCGACCTGCAGGCGCTCGACGCCGACTTCTACGCATGGACCGGGCACAAGACATACGGCCCGACTGGGATCGGCGTGCTCCACGGGCGGCGCGAGCTGCTCGAGGAGATGCCGCCGTTCATCGGTGGCGGGCACATGATCAAGCTCGTGTCGCCGAACGAGTCGACCTGGACCGACCTGCCCTGGAAGTTCGAGGCCGGCACGTCTCAGATTGCCGAGGCGATCGGCCTCGGCGCCGCCGTCGACTGGCTTCAGTCGTTGGGAATCAGCGAGGTCCGTGCCCACGAGCAGGCACTCGTCGAGGAGACCCTCCACCGTCTCGCCACCGAGGTGCCGGGGGTCGAGATCTATGGGCCGCCCGCCGCCGCCGATCGTGGCGCGGTGATCTCGTTCACGCTCGACGGCGCCCATCCCCACGATGTCGGCGAGATCCTGGGGCGCCGTGGTGTGTGCGTCCGCGCCGGGCATCACTGCGCCCAGCCTCTAATGCGCCGGCTCGGCGTCTCGGCCACGACCCGGGCGTCGTTCGCCGCTCACAACTCGAGCACCGACGTCGACGCGCTGATCGAAGGTCTGCAGACCGTTCGCGACGTGCTACAGCTGTAGTCACCGATGGACGACCTGTATCGCGAGAACATCCTCGAGCACTACAAGCACCCCCACAACTGGGGCGAGCTCGACACGTCCGACCTCGAGGCGCACGACCTGAACCCGCTGTGCGGCGACGAGCTGCGCGTGCAGCTCGTGGTCGACGACGAGGGGCGGATCGAGGAGGTCGCGTTCTCAGGTCACGGCTGCGCCATCTCGCAGGCCGCTGCCTCGATGACCTCCGACGAGGTCAAGGGGATGAAGGTCGATGAGCTTCTCCGGCTCGACCGCAGCTTCGTACTCGACCTGCTCGGCATCGACATCTCGGCCACCCGGCTGAAGTGCGCGCTGCTGTCGCTCAAGGTGCTGAAGAGCGCCAGCCTCGGACACGCGGTGGACTGGGAGCCGGAAACGCCTGAGTCGGGCCGCGCCGCCTGACGCCGTCGCGATAGCCGCAGGTTAACTGAGCGTAAAAACCGGGCAACTGCTCGGCATGGACGTACTTCGCACCAAGTCGGTCGAGCAGTCGATCCAGGACACCGACGATCCTGACCGCGGCCTGCGGCGGGCGCTCGGCCCGGTCCAGCTGACGGCGCTCGGGATCGGCGTGATCATCGGCACGGGCATCTTCGTGCTCACGGGCGAGGCTGCGGGAACGATCGCTGGACCCGCGATCGCACTCTCGTTCGTGGCCGCAGCGATCGCCTGCGCGCTGGCTGCGCTGTGCTACGCCGAGTTCGCCTCGACGGTCCCGGTGGCGGGCTCCGCCTACACCTTCTCCTACGCCAGCCTCGGCGAGCTGGTCGCGTGGATCATCGGCTGGGACCTGATGCTGGAGCTGGCGTTCGGCGCCGCGACGGTCGCCTCGGGCTGGTCGCAGTACTTCCAAGTCGTGCTCCAGTCGGCGCCGTTCCACGCCCACCCGCCGGCCTGGATATTCGCCGACCACCACAACCTGATGGCGGCCGTGCCGGTGCTCGTCCTCACCGGCCTGCTGTGCTTCGGGATCAAGGCGTCGAGCTCGGTGAACGCCGTGATCGTCGCGATCAAGGTTGTGATCGTGCTGGTCGTGATCTTCGCCGGGCTGTCCTACATCCACTCCGGCAACTACCACCCGTTCATCCCGCCGTCAGGCTCCAAGCCGGCGCCGGGCGGGAGCTCTGAGACGACCCTGATCCAGTCACTCGGGGCGGCCCCCGGTGCGTTCGGGGTGAGCGGCATCTTCGCCGGTGCGGCGCTCGTGTTCTTCGCCTTCATCGGGTTTGACATCGTTGCCACCAATGCCGAGGAGTCGAAGAAGCCGCAGCGGGATCTGCCGATCGGCATCTTCGCCTCGCTGATTATCTGCACGATCCTGTACGTGGCCGTCTCGCTCGTCGTGACGGGCATGGTCAAGTACAACAAGATCGACGTGAAGGCCCCGCTGGCCACGGCGTTCCAGTCCGTTGGCCAGAACACGATCGCGACGATCGTGTCGTGGGGCGCGCTGTTCGGCATCACCTCGGTGATCCTGGTGCTGCTGATGGGCCAGGCGCGCGTATTCTTCGCGATGAGTCGAGACGGGCTGCTCCCGCCGGTGTTCTCGAGGGTTTCCGCACGCTATGGAAGCCCGTACCGCACGACGCTCGTGACCGGCGTCGCGGTCGCGGCGCTCACCTTCTTCTTCCCGCTCAAGACGCTCGCCGAGCTCGTCAACATCGGCACGCTGTTCGCATTCGTGCTGGTGGCACTCGGGGTCATCTTCCTGCGACGCTCGCGGCCCGACCTGGAGCGGCCTTTCCGGACGCCGATGGTGCCGCTCGTCCCGATCCTCTCCGTGCTGGCCTCGGTGTGGCTGATGCTCAACCTGGCGTCCACGACCTGGATCCGCTTCGGCGTGTGGCTCGTGGTCGGGCTGATCATCTACTTCGGCTACTCCTACCGCCACAGTCGCCTCGCGCGTGGCGAGGGCGGCCCCGAGGGCACCGGCCGCGGCGACGCGGGCGGCCGCGAGCGCCCGGCCCGGCGGCAGGCTCCGGTCGCCAACTGAGGACCACTCGGAGGCGGACGCAGTCGCGCCCGCCCCCGCTCCGGTTCCCTCGAACGAAATCGGAGTTCGTGGTTATGCGGCCCCGTGGTGTATGGGATGTAGGAACAACGGGGCGTTGTGATCCGGGTAATCGCCCGGTTCGCGGCGCCCTTTAGCCGGCGTCGGCGAGGGGGGAGATGCCGCCGCCGGAGGCCACCTGGAGTGCTTGGTGGGGGGTCAGCAGATAGCGCTCGAGGCTCGTCGTGTCGAGCAGCTCGATCGCGACTCCCGACAATGGATCGAGCCGGAAACGGAGCTCGCGCCCAGTCTCGCGCAGCCGCTCATAGGCCTGATCGGCTCTGTGCATCGCCTCGAGCACCTGGGGCGGCGGGCACGCTGGGATCGGATCGGCCTCGGAGTGGTTGAACGGAGCGGCACCGAAGAACATCTCCCCCCATGATCGAGCCGGACGCGCGCAACTTGAGCGCTATGATCCGAGAGAGCAAATCCGATCAATCCACTAGGACTTAAATCCCATTGCCCGAAGTCATCGAAGTCTGCCCCGTGACCGAGCTCTCGCCCGGCGAGATGCGACTGGTCGAATGGGAGGACCTCGAGATCGGAGTGTTCAACTGCGCCGGGACCGTGTACGCGATCGAGGACCGGTGCTCGCACGACGACGGGCCGCTCGTCGAGGGTCTGCTCGACCAGGACCGGTGCACGATCGAGTGCCCGCGGCACGGGTCTCAGTTCGATCTGAAGACCGGCCGTCCCCTAACGTTGCCCGCTTATGAGCCGGTGGACACCTTCGAGGTGATCATCGAAGACGACACCATCAAGTTGGAGGTGGAGTAGTGGCTACTCCCGAGATCGTGACTCCCCTGACCCAGGAACCGGCCGAGAACGCGCGGCTCCGAGGCATCAACGCCGACTATGACGAGCGCTACGGATTCCACGACGCCGAGAACTATCTCTACAAGGCGCCGAAGGGGCTCACTCGGCAAACCGTCGAGAAGATCTCGGAGTTCAAGTCGGAGCCGCAGTGGATGCGGGAGTTCCGGCTGAAGGCGCTCGACCACTTCCTGTCCCGGCCGCAGCCGACGTGGGGCTCGCCGATGCTCGCCGAGGTCGACTACGACGACATCCATTACTTCGTGCGTGCCTCGGAGCGCGCCGAGCGCTCCTGGGACGATGTCCCCGAGGACGTCAAGAAGACGTTCGACCGGCTCGGGATCCCCGAGGCCGAGCGGAAGTTCCTCTCGGGCGTGGGCGCCCAGTACGAGTCGGAAGTGGTCTACCACCAGGTGCGCGAGGACCTCGAGAAGCAGGGCGTGATCTTCAAGGACATGGATTCGGGGCTGCGCGACCACGAGGACCTCGTCCGCGAGTACTTCGCGACGATCATCCCGCCCAACGACAACAAGCTGGCCGCGCTCAACTCGTCGGTGTGGTCAGGCGGGTCGTTCGTCTACGTGCCCCCCGGGGTTCACGTCGAGATGCCGCTCCAGGCCTACTTCCGGATCAACACCGAGTCGATGGGCCAGTTCGAGCGGACGTTGATCATCGCCGACGAGGGCTCGTACGTTCACTACGTCGAGGGCTGCACGGCGCCGACCTACTCGTCCAGTTCGCTGCACTCCGCGGTGGTCGAGCTGATCGCCAAGCCCGGCGCGCGGATCCGGTACACGACCGTGCAGAACTGGTCGACCAACGTGTTCAACCTGGTCACCAAGCGGGCGGTCGCCGAGACCGACGCGACGGTCGAATGGGTCGACTGCAACCTCGGCTCGAAGCTGACGATGAAGTACCCAAGCGTGTACCTGATGGGCGAGCGCGCCCACGGCGAAGTGCTCTCGATCGCGTTCGCCGGGGCCGGTCAGCACCAGGACGCGGGAGCGAAGATCATCCACGCCGCGCCGAACACGACCTCGAACATCTTCGCCAAGTCGATTTCGAAGGACGGCGGGCGCGGGTCCTATCGCGGGCTGCTCGAGATCGCCAAGGGCGCGCACGGGGCTCGCTCGAAGGTGGTGTGCGACGCGCTGTTGCTCGATGAGCAGTCGCGTTCGGACACGTACCCGACGATCCGGATCAGCGAGGACGATGTCAATGTCGCGCACGAGGCGACCGTCTCGAAGGTCGGCGAGGACCAGCTCTTCTACCTGATGTCACACGGAATTCCCGAGGACGAGGCCGGGAAGCTGATCGTCAACGGCTTCATCGAGCCGATCACCAAGGAGCTCCCGATGGAGTACGCCGTCGAGATGAACCGACTGATCGAGCTGCAGATGGAGGGTTCGATTGGCTAGCGCGTCTCCGGCGGTCGAGCTGCCCACGTTCAAGGGGCGGCTCGGCTGGGAGTTCACCGACATCTCCGGCCTCGACCTGGCGGCGTACGAGCCAGTGGCGGTGCCCGAGCCCGCGGACGCAGGCGAGCCGCTGTTCAACCTGCCGCAGGCCACGCAGGCGTTGCCCGAGGGCGTGATCGTCACGACGATCGAGAATGCCCTCGAGGAGCACTCAGATCTGATCGGCCGTCACCTCGGCTCGGTGGTCTCCGACGAGGATCCGTTCGTCGCGCTCAACGACGCCGGCTACCGCAGCGGCTCGTTCGTGTACGTCCCCCGCGGCGTCGCGGTCGAGGATCCGATCTCGATCGCCAGCGTCCAGGCCCGCTCCGGCACCCTGTTCAACCAGCGCACGCTGATCGTGCTCGAGGAGGGCGCCCAGGCCGCGGTCTGGGAGCAGTACCTGTCAGGCGAGGCTGAGCTCGACGGCGTCTTCAACGTCGTCACGGAGCTGGTCGTCGCCGACAACGCCCATCTGCGCTACGTGTCCGGACAGGCGTTGTCAGAGCGCAGCTGGATCTTCGGTGCACAGCGCGCCGAGGTCGGCCGTGACGCGTCGCTCGACTGGGTCGCGCTCGGCTTCGGGTCGTCCAACGGTCACGTCCGGATGGAGACGAAGCTCGCCGGCGAGGGCGCCGATGCGCGCGTCACCGGCGCGTACGCCACCCACGGCCGCCAGCACATCGATTTCGACACCAACCAGGAGCATGCCGCGCCCAACACGACCTCGGACCTGGCCTTCCGTGGGGTGCTGCAGGGGCGCTCCACCGCGGTGTGGAAGGGCAACATCATCGTCGACCCCGGCGCGCAGAAGACCGACGCGTTCCAGGAGTCGCGCAACCTCCTGATCTCCAAGCGCGCCCACGCCGACGCGATCCCCGGGCTAGAGATCCAGGCCAACGATGTCCGCTGCACGCACGCCGCGGCGGTCGCCCAGGTCGATCCCGAGCAGCTGTTCTACCTGCGCTCGCATGGGCTCGACGAGGAGGTCGCCAAGCGGCTCGTGATCGAGGGCTTCCTGTCGGCGCTGGTTGAGCGCTTCGAGCAGGGAACCGTGCGCGACGTGCTCGCCGACGCGCTCGAGCGCCGGCTCGCGCTCATCCTCGGGAACTAACTGGCGGCGGGCTGCTCCGGCCCCGGCCGGTCGGTGGCCACGATCAGCACGCTGCACGCCGCACGGTGCGCGACCTGATTGGGCACGTTGCCGAGCACGCGCCGCGTAGCGCTGTGCAGCCCCTTGTTGCCGACGACGATCAGAGCCGCGTCGATCTTCTCCGCCACCTCAACGAGTGCATCGGCAGGATCCTTCTGGATCGCGTGCGTCCTGGCCTCGATGCCCTTGAGCCGGATCCCGGCGGCGGCCTCGCTCAGCGTCGCCTCGACATCGGCATCCGGAAGCGGCTGCCACACCTTGGCGGCCCCTTCGGGCGCGCCGGCGATCCGGGCGCCGCGCAGCGGCTCGAACGCGGACACCACGTGCAGCTCCGCGCCCAGCGCGGAGGCGAGCCGGATGGCCTCGCCGACCGCGCGCTTGGCGCTATCGGAGCCATCGGTGCCCACTACGATCGCTTCGGCCATCAGTTCGCCTCCTTCGGTCTACGGATTGGAGGGGTTGTACACGGTCTGCGGGCCGGTTGTGGGATTCCGGCTGTACGTCTCGCCCTTCGGCACCCGGGCGCGGCCGGTGAACGTCGGTCCCTGGTCGCCGGGCGTGTGCTGATCCACGGCCAGGTTGCGGCCCTGGGGATCGAAGTAGTTGAGCTTCTTCGGGTAACCCCGCTGCCCGGTCTCACAATCGGCGTTGCCCTGGTTGTCGATCGCGGCGCCGTAGTTCTGGGTGTGGAGGTACTCGGGGCCGCCGAACGTGCCGGCCGGCTGCGTCGCGCCCTGCGAGCCGACGCTGTCGACCTGGTTGGGGTCGCCGAAGTTCAGGAGCGCGCGCTGCGCGAACCCGTACTTGGTCTGCTCGGAGATGTGCTCCGACAGATACGTCCACCAGTAGTTCCAGTCGTTGCACACCGTTACGTACGGCCCCAGGTACTTGAGCATCGGGTTCAACGTCCCCG
>DASXOS010000175.1:0-12910 GCA_036494115.1 Solirubrobacteraceae bacterium
AAGTCGTCGCCGTATTGGAAGTCGAACTCGTTCTGGCCGGACTTCTCGACCGGCATCGCGAGCTTGAGGTTGTTCTTCCGCGCATCCTCGGGGATGCTGCCGCCGAACTGCTCGTCGACGAGCACGCCGGTGGCGCCGGGCTCGGCGCCGCGGTTCACGGCCTCGAGCATGCCCTCGAAGATCAGGTGCTTGGCGTCGGCGATCGTCTGTGTCTGCTCGGGCGTCGGATCGCCCTCGATTCCGAACATCTTCTTCTGGAACGACCCCCGGTGGTCGAACGCCAAGATGTAGAGCTTTCCGTCATATCCGAGAGCCATGCTGTCTGTCCTTCCGCGCGCTGGTGACCGTATGCGCCCAGTTTAAGGGCATTGTCTGGGTAGGCTGCCCGCGGTGCAGCACCAGTTCACAGGCCCCGAGTACACAATCGGGATCGAGGAAGAGCTGATGATCCTCGACGCCGAATCGCTCGAGCTCGTCAACGCGATCGAGACCCTGCTCGAGCCCGCGCCCTCGGGGGAGATCAAGCCCGAGCTGATGGAGTCGGTGCTCGAGGTCTCGACCGATCCCTGCGAGAACACCGTGCAGGCCGGGGAGCAGCTGCGCTCGCTGCGCCGGCAGGTCATCCAGACCGCCTCGGAGAAGAATCTGGCGATCGGGGCCGCCGGTACGCACCCTTTTGCGATGTGGGAGGACCAGCGGATCGTGGCCCGGCCGCGCTACCGCGACCTGGTCTCGGCGTTGCGCTTCGTGGCTCGCCAGGAGCTGATCTTCGGGATGCACGTGCACGTCGGGGTCGACGACCCGGACAAGGCGATCCATATCGCCAACGGCATGCGAGTGCACGTGCCGGTGCTGCTCGGGCTGTCCGCGAACTCCCCGTTCTGGCGCGCCGACGCGACCGGGCTGGCCTCGACCCGGATCCCGATCTTCCGCGCCTTTCCGCGCACCGGGATTCCCCCGTCCTACGAGGACTGGGCGGACTATCAGAAGCGGATGGAGTTCATGATCGAGGCCAAGGTGATCGAGGACTACACCTACCTGTGGCACGACGTGCGCCCGCACCCGATGTTCGGCACGGTCGAGGTCCGCGTGATGGACTCCCAGACCCACGTTGAGCACACCCTGGGTCTGGCGGCGCTGGTCCAGGCCCTGGTCAAGGAGCTCTCCGAGCACTTCGACGCGGGATCGCGCTTGTCCCGGTACCCGTTCGAGATGCTCGACGAGAACCGTTGGCTGGCGGCGAGGCACGGGCTCGAGGGCGAGCTCGTGGACCTGCCCGACAACACCCGAGTCCAGACCCGCGAGCTGGCCCGGCGGCTGATCGACCGGATGCGCGACCACTGCCGGGACCTCGGCTCCGAGGGGGACCTGGAGGCGGTCGAGGATCTGCTCGAGCGGGGGAACGGGGCCGCTCGGCAGGTCGTCGTCTACGAGGCCAACCACGATCTGCGCGAGGTCATGGCCGAGATCGTGGCCGCGACCCGGGTCTAACGGGGCATCTCCAGCTCGATCCGCCCGAAATTCGGACACGGGGTTTGGGCGGCTGGGCCCCCGCTCTACAATCGGATCGTGAGCACCGGCGGTCCCGATCTGTTCGTGATCTGCAAGAGCTGCGGATCGGAAGTCAGCCCGTACATCACCGAGTGCCCGTATTGCGGGAATCGGCTGCGCAAGCGGGCGCCCAAGCTCGACCGTGACGGCCGGGTCAGCGAGAAGCGCCGTCGCTCGCGCCGGCCTCCGGCGCCGGCGCTGCCCCGGCTCAGGCCCGGGGAGATCCCCGGGATCAGGCCGGAATCCCGGCCCTACAGCACGATCGTGCTCGTCGTGCTGGGCATCGTCGGCTGCCTGATCTGGCGGACCTCGGCGGTGAACCTGACCGACATCGCGATCGTCGGCAAGCCGGGCTCGGAGTGGTGGCGGCTGTTCACCGCGCCGTTCACCTACGACAACACCGGCTACGCGTTCGTCTGTCTGGCCACGATGGCCCTGTACGGCTCGCTGCTCGAACGCCGGCACGGTCCCGCGCCGGTCCTGGCGCTGTTCCTCGTCGGGGGCGTCGGCGGGACCGCCGCCACCGCCGCCGCCTATCAGGTGCCGGTCGTGCTCGGCGCCAACGGCGCCGCGCTGGCGATGCTGTGCGCGTGGGCGGTCCCGGATCTCCTCGCGCTCCGCGCCGGCGAGGAGTACGACGGCGACCTGCTCGGCACCGCTGTGATCGCGGTGGTGGTCGCGCTGATGCCGCTGGCGGTCACCGACTCGAGCTGGATCTCCGACGCCGTCGGCGTGCTGGCGGGGTTCGCGATCGGCTTCCCGCTCGCGCGGCTTCAGTACTAATCGACTCGGATCCTCCCCGGCGCGCCGGGCTCAAGCGAGCCGATCACCCAGCCGGGCATCTCCTGCGCGCGGTCCGCGGGCACCGCGGCGAGCAGGCCCCCGGAGGTCATCGCGTCGCACACCAGCCAGCGGCGCGCCACGGGCACCTGGCGCGCAAACGTGGCGAACTGCGCTGCGTGCTCGGCATTGCGCCGCGTCCCGCCCGCGACCGCGCTTTCAGCAGGATCGTCCAGCAGTTCGAGGACCCCGTCGATCGCGGGAACGGCGCTCGCGTCCACCGAGGCCGCCAGCCCGCTCGCCGCCGCCAGCTCGCGCAGGTGCCCGAGCAGCCCGAACCCGGTGACGTCGGTCAGGGCGTGGGCACCGGCGCCCCGGGCCGCCGCCGAAGCGTCTCGATTCAGGGTGGTCATCACCTCGACCGCCGCGGCCAACGGCGGGTCCGGCACCCCACGCTTCACGGCCGTCGAGACCGCGCCGGCGCCGAGCGGCTTGCTCAGCACGAGCGCGTCGCCCGGATGGCCGCCGCCGTTGGTGAGCAGCTCGTCGGGGTGGACGACGCCGGTCACCGCCATCCCGTACTTCGGCTCGGGATCGTCGATCGAATGGCCGCCGACGATCGCCACGCCGGCGTCGGCCGCGACCGCGGCGCCTCCGCGGAGGATCTCCGCCAGCACCTCTGGGCCGAGCGTCTGCACCGGGAACGCGACGAGGTTCAGGGCGCTCACCGGCGTCGCGCCCATCGCGTACACGTCCGAGAGGGCGTTGGTGGCGGCGATCCTCCCAAAATCGAACGGGTCGTCGACGATCGGCGTGAAGAAGTCGACGGTCTGGACGAGCGCGAGGTCGTCGCGGACGCGGTAGACGCCCGCGTCGTCGGCCGTGTCGAACCCGACCATGACGTTGGGATCGGCGGCACCGACGAGCCCGCGCAGCAGCGGTCCGATCGCGGCTGCGGGGAGCTTGCACCCGCACCCGGCACCATGCGAGAGCGATGTCAGGGCCACGGCCACACGCCTATGATGCCGCTATCGAGTGACCGACCGCGCCTACACCGACGCCGACATCGACGCCGCGATCGACGCCATCACCACGCCGGACCGGTTGCGCGACGCGCAGGAGATCGTGGCCCGGTCCGCCCCGGCGCTCCAGCGGGTGCTCGCAACAGCACTCGAGGAGGGCGGCTGGTTCGATTCGGCTCACAACCAGGCGATACGCGAGGCCGCGAGCGGGGAGGACCCACAGGAGCGAGAGCGCGCGCTCCGCACCCTGCTGGCGGAGGAGACGCGGCTCGGCATGCTCGTCGGGGTGGCGGTCGGATTCGAGCTCGCCCGTGAGCTCTCACAGACAACGACACAGGAGGACTGATCGATGGAAGTGCGGTTTCTCGGACACGCATGCTTCACGCTGACCGACGGCGACACGACGGTGCTGATCGACCCATTCCTGAGCGGCAACCCGAAGGCGGCGATCGGCGCCGAGGACGTGAGCGCGACCACGATCCTGCTCACCCACGGTCACCAGGACCACTACGGCGACACGGTGGACATCGCCAAGCGCACCGACGCCGAGGTGGTGGCGATCACCGAGATCGCGGGCGAGCTCGGCGACGAGGGCGTCACCGCGCGTGACCCGAACCTCGGCGGCACCGAGAAGTTCGACTGGGGCTGGGTCAAGCTGGTGCCGGCATGGCACACCTCGACCACGCCCAAGGGCCAGGTCAACACCCCGGCCGGGCTGCTGATCAGCTTCGCCGACACGGTCGTGTACCACCTCGGCGACACCTGCCTGTTCTCGGACCTGCAGCTGGTGGGCAAGCGCAACCCCATCGACATCGCACTCATGTGCATCGGCGGCCACTACACGATGGATCGCACCGACGCCGTCGATGCAGCCGATCTGGTCGGCGCCAAGACCGTGATCCCGTGCCACTACAACACGTTCCCGGCGATCGAGACCGACGCGCAGGCGTTCAAGTCCGACGTCGAGTCGGCGACGCAGTCGAGCGTGGTCGTGCTCGAGCCGGGGGGAACCCATACGACATGACCCACGCGATCGTCCTGATCGAGGCCGAGCGCTCGGCGCTGGCCACGCTCGGAGGTGAGCTGGCGGGCGTCGACGGCGTGGCCGAGGCCTACTCGGTGACCGGCGAGTGGGACTTCGTGGCGATGCTGCGCCTGCGCGACCCCGAGCAGCTGGCACACGTGGTCACGGCGCGGCTGTCGCAGATGCCGGGGGTCAAGCGCACGCAGACGATGGTCGCGTTCGAGGCCTACTCGCGGCACGACCTCGAGGCGCTGTTCTCAGTCGGGAACCGCTAGCGCCAACGCCCGGTCGAAGGCGGCGGCCATCGCCTCGTAGGTGTAGGCGGCAACCGCACTCCGGGCGGCATCGCCGAGCCGCTCGCGCAGCGCCGCGTCGCCGAGCAGCCGCTGGACCGCGTCGGTCAGGGCGGCGGGGTCGCCGGGTGGGACGATGAGCCCGGTCTCGCCGTCGCGGACGAGGCCGCCGGCCGCGGCACCCACGGTCGTGGTGGCAATCACCGGCCGGCCCTGGTGCATGGCCTCGTTGACGACCAAGCCCCAGGGCTCGCGGAACCGCGGCGTCGGAATCGACGGGACGACGACACACTCACAGGACGCGTAGGCGACGGGCAGCTCGGCGCGGGGGAGGGATCCGAGCGCGCATGTCCGCGGACCAGCCTGTGCCTGGCCCAAAAGCGGGCCGTCGCCGACCAGGACCAGGGTTCCGCATTCGGCTCCCGTCGTGCGCCAGGCTTCGAGCAGCACGGAGATGCCCTTCTCCGCGACGAGCCGCCCGACGTAGAGCACCACCGGACCATCCGGGATCTCGAACCGGGAGCGGAACGCCGCGATCTCCTCCGCTGAGACCGCGCGGCCGAACACCTCGGGCTCGACCGACTGGGGCGCCACGAACACATCGTCGTCGCGGCCGCGAATCCCGGCCACGAACCGCCGGGCGTGCTCGCCGTAGGCGACGACCGCGTCGGCATGGCGGTAGATGTGGCGGGTGGCGGGGAGCGCGATCGCGTGCGCGAGCGAGCGCGGCTGTGACCACACCGAGGCCCACAGCACGAAACCCCGGCGGTAGCGACGCGCGCCCGCATACGACAACGGGAGGATCGCGCCCCCCGCGAACGGGGCGATCACGGCGTCGTAGCGACGCCCCAGCGCGAGCGCCTCCCGGGGGCCGCCCAGGCGGCGCGCCGGAAACGGAGCCGCGGCGAGCTGGGCGTCGAGGTCCACCAGCCACGAGGAGACGTAGCGCCCCCCGCCGCCGAAGCACAGCACCTCGACGCCGTGACGCTCGGCCAGCAGCTCGAACAGGGGGACCCGGTAGGGGGTGAGGTAGGTGGTGATGAGGGCGATGGGCATGCGGGCGCCAGTGGGCTCCACCCGGACATTTCACCGGTTCTGGCGGCCCCGGATGGCCGCCAGGCTTTGTCCTCGGATCCTCGTGCAGCGCTGCTGCACGTCGGATCCTGCGTCCTCGCCTGACGACCCCCGGGTCTCGCCATCTCCCGGCGAAACGTTCGGGCGGCGCCCACGCAGCGCCGGCACACCTTACGGCTGGGTGCCGTACCCCCGCTCGAACCAGATCGAGCGGTCCTTCCAGTCGTGGGCCATCAGCGCGGTACCGGTGGCGAGGAGCGCGAGTGCGCGGTGGTCGCGCTCGACCATGACCCCGAGGCAGCCGGCCACCGCGACGAGGCTGCCGGTGGCGCCATGATGGCACCGCTGGCCGAGGATCCACAGCCGCCGACGGATCGAGTCGTACTCAACCACCTTGCCGGGGGGATGTTCGATCCTCGTTGGCATCGCGTGACCTCATCTACAGGCATAACAATCGGCCTTTATGCTGGAAACGTGAGCCGTTTCGTCGCCTTCTCAGCGCTTCTTGCCGCTTTTCTGGTGATCGCCGGTTGCGGGGGTTCTTCGCACTCGAGCATGAGCGGCTCGAGCGCCGCCAGCTCGCTCAGCACCTCCACCGCGCCCGGCGCGAGCTCCACGATCGGGACGTCGACCGGCTCGACCGGCGCATCGAGTGCGACCTCGACCTCGACGCCGGCCGGGACCTCGACCAGCGCCAGCGGCGGCGCCTCCCCTTCGGGCAGCTCGACGAGCGCCAGCGGTGGGGCGGCCCCGTCCGGCACCACGAGCACGCCCAAGACCGACGCCCGCGTCCCGGCCACGTTCAAGATCGTGAACGGCGGTCAGCTCTCGCCGCGGCTCGTGACCGCGCCGGCCTTCCTGGCCGTGCAGCTGACGGTTTCCTCGGGGGACGGCAAGTCCCATCAGGTCGTCCTCGAGACGCCCGCGCCGCGCACCCTGTCGGTGCCGGCGAGCGGCAAGGCGTCGGTGCTCGTCCCCGGCCTCAGGGCGGGGGAGTACGCGCTCAAGGTCGATGGGAGCACCCGCGGCGGGCTGATGATCGGCGGCGAGCCGGGCCCGTGATCGACATCGACCACTTCCAGCAGGTCGACATGCGCGTCGGCCGCGTGATCGCCGTCGACGACTTCCCCGAGGCGCGGATCCCGGCGTGGAAGCTGACGATCGACTTCGGTCCCGAGGTGGGGATCAAGCGCTCCTCGGCGCAGATCACCAGCTACGCGCGCGAGGAGCTACAGGACACGCTGGTCGTCGCCGTCGTCAACTTCCCGGCCCGGCGGATCGGGCCGTTCTCCTCCGAGGTGCTGGTGCTGGGCGCCCTCGACGACGAACGGGGCGTCGTGCTGCTGCGCCCGGACCGAGGCGCGGAGCCCGGCTCCCGGATCGCCTGACTACTGACCCGGCTGGTTCGGATCCGGCGCCGGAACCCACGGCGCGTTCGGATCCGGCGTGCCCGAGGGATCTGTCGTGGTCGTGGGCGGTGGGTCGATCTGGGTCGTCGTCGGTGGAGCGTCCACGGTCGTCGTTGGCGGCGGCGTGGCCGCGGCGCCCCCGTCGCTCGGCGACGTCGTCGTCGGGGGCGGGGAGGACGGAGTCGTGGTGCTCGACGGACTGCTCTCCGGAACGCTGGCCAGGACCGTCGGATCGGTTTCGGTCTGGGTCCGGCCGGGCGGCGTGACGGGGGTGGTCTGCTTGACGGACTTCGCCGGCGGCTTCGTGGGCGTGGTCGGGGTCGTCGTCGTGGTTGCGGTCGTGGTCGTGGTCGTGGTCGTCGCTGCGGTGGTCTTCTTCGCGGCGGGCTTGGCCTGCTTCTGGTTCGACTTCGCCGTCGCGGCCGGGCCCTGCTTGACGAGCTGGTGATGCGCGGAGGCGGTGTGCGAAGCCGCCGCCGGCGCCGGTTGCATCGTCGGGACCGATGCCTGGAGCGTCGCCGGGTGCGGCGCGGGGTGCGGGGTGCTGTTCGAGTGGTCGACCTCGACGGCGCCGGCGGTGACGATCGCGGCCGCGGCCAGGGTGGCCGCCGCCTTGGTTGCGGCGGCGCCGAGGCCCGCCGAGACGAAGCCGCCCGCCGAACCGAACGACAGCGCACCGCCCGCCGCGGCGGCGCCCGTGCCGGCTGCGGCGGCGCCCGTGCCGGCAGCGGCGGTCGAACCCGCGGCGGCGCCCGAGCCGGCGGTCGAACCCGCGGCGGTGGCACCTGAGCCGGCCGAATGACCGAGGTGGGTGAGCGCGATCTTCTTGAGCAGGATGAACGGCCCGATCGGCAGCAGCGCCGCCAGCGCCTTGTTCGTCTCCTTGAGCTGACCGCGGAAGGTGTCGCACCGCTTACACGCGCGGAGGTGGCGCCGGACGAGCGGGGTGGGACGCCGGCGCAGGCCCTCGGCGACCTCGCCGAGCTCGATCCGGACCTCGTCGCAGGACAAGAGCCGCGCCTCGGCGGCCTCGGCCAGGGAGATGCGGGCGCGGACCAGCAGCGATTTGACGCTGGGGACGGTCGTCTCCATCGCCTCGGCGATCTGGTCGTAGGACAGCGCGTCCATCTCGCGCAGCACGAGGGCGGTCTTCTGCGTCTCGGGCAGTTCGTGGATGTCGCCGACGAGCATCCGGAACTCCTCGCGCTCGTGGACCTTGTCGGCGGTGGTCGCTCCATTGTCGGAGAGGTGGATGTCCATCGAGTCGACGCCCACCGCCTGGATCCGGCGCAGGTGGTTCAGACAGCGGTTACGCGCGATCCGGTACAGCCACGGCCGGACGTTGATCGGGCGGTCGTCGGCGAGCATCGCGTTGAAGGCGGCGGCCATCACCTCCTGGAGCACGTCCTCGGCGTCTTCGCGAGAGCCGAGCAGGTGACGGCAGAAGGCGAGCAGGCGCGAGCTGTACCGGGCCACCAGGACCTCGAACGCATGCTGGTTGCCACGTCGGACGAGCGCCACCAGGCGCTCGTCGGACTGCAACCGGAGTAGCGGCGAGCGGCCGTGGAGGCCGATCCCGCCTGAGTATTTCAGTGCAGAGACTTCCATCCGCCGAAGCACGGGGGTCCCGGCGGAGGTCCAGGACCCTCGAACGAGGAGACACCGTAGCAGCGCAGTAGTTGCGGTTTGTAAGGGTTTTCCACACCGGGATTGGCGGCTGATGCCCGGCGTCGATCGTCGCGAACAGCTTCTAAGATGCGCGCGCCTGCCCGGGTTGGCAAACGGTGAAGCCGGGCGCACTTAAAATGCGCTGTCCGCGAGGGCTTGCGGGTTCGAATCCCGCCCCGGGCACCTCGCGTCCTCTCGCTCGCGGAGAATCCCCCGGTTCTTCCCCGCACGGGTCCCCTTCAAGCACCCGCCGCTCGTAGACCGGTCGAGGCCAGGATCGCCCGTCGTTTCGGGCGTTTGAGACGAACGGTTCCCTTTTGACACCGCCGAGAACCCCTTGCTAGCTTGGCCCAAATAGGTGCGCAGGGGACGGCCCCCAAACCCTGCGCGGGAGGAGCGAAGTTGGCAAGGTCGCGGCGTTGCGCAACTCAAGTGTGATCGGCCGGGCCGCCGCGGTCGCGGCGGTCGTGCTCGCCGTTGTCGTGGTCGCGGTGATCCTGCTCTCCTCGGGCAGCGACTACACGGTCAACGCGATCTTCCAGAACGCCAGCCAGCTCGTGACCGGCGACCAGGTGATGGTCGCGGGCAACCCGGTGGGAAGCGTCTCAAGCATCTCTCTGACGCCCCAGGGCCAGGCGAAGCTGACCCTGGACATCAAGCAGAAGGCCTTCGATCCCCTGCACGCCGGGACGATCGCCACCGTGCGCCAGGCCTCGCTGTCGGGGATCGCGAACCGCTACGTCGACCTGCGGGTGGGCTCGGCGACCGGTGCGGCGATCAAGACCGGCGGCGTCATCCCCACCCAGGACACCACGAGCGCGGTCGACCTCGACCAGCTGTTCAACACGCTTGACCCGCCGACCCGGAAGGCCCTGCAGGACGTGATCCAGGGCTCGGCCTCCCAGTACGCCGGCAAGGGGCAGGAGATACAGCGCGCCTGGCAGTACCTGAACCCGGCGATCGCCTCCTCGAGCGTCCTGTTCCGTGAGATCAACCGCGACACGAACAAGTTCACGAACTTCATCGTCAAGTCCGGAAACCTGGTCAGCGACATCGCCCAGCGGCGCACCGACCTGAGCGCGCTCGTCCAACATCTGTCGACCGTCACGGGTGCGACCGCGGCCCAGCGCAACGGCCTGAGCGAATCGCTGCAGCGGCTGCCGGGCTTCATGCGCCTGGCCAACACGACGTTCGTCAACCTGCGGAGCGCGCTCGCCGACGTCACCCCGCTCGTGAACGTCTCCAAGCCGGTGGCGCCGAAGCTGCAGAAGCTCCTCGTCCAGCTCAAGCCGTTCGCCGAGGACTCGGTGCCGACGGTGCGCGACCTCGCCAACATCATCAGCCGGCCGGGCCAGAACAACGACCTGACCGAGCTGGTCAAGCTCTCGCCGAAGCTGGCCGGGGCCACGGTCAAGGACGTCAGGGTGGGTGGCAAGACACGTCCGGGGGCGTTCCCGCAGTCGACGACGGCGCTCAACGACTCCACCCCGGAGCTGGCCACGGCACGGCCGTACGCCGTCGACCTCACCGGTTGGTTCGAGGGCTACACCCACCCCGGGACGATCGACGCCAACGGCGGGACCAGCCGCGTGGCGCCGGTGATCGGACTGCAGTCGTTCGAGAACGGAATCCTCAACAACATCCCGTCCGGGATCACCGGGCTGCTCATGCAGTTCCTGGGCCATGGCACCGCGAGCGGCCAGCCGCTTCTCACCAGCGGCTACGGCGACCGCTGCCCGGGCTCCGACGAACGGGGCGGCGTGTGGTTTCCGGAGAGCGGCTTCCCGTGTAATCCGAGCCAGGTGCCGACCGGCCCGTGAAGCGGATCCTCCTCAGCGCGGTGATCGTGCTTGCCGCCGGGGCGCTGCTCGTGTTCGCGACCGGTGCCACGAACAAGGGCAGCGCGGCCGGGACGTACAAGATCGAGCTCGACAACGCGTTCGGGCTGGTCACCGGCGCGGACTTCAAGGTCGCGGGCGTGCAGGCCGGCAAGATCGAGAAGATCGACCTGCCCAAGGGCTGCGCGAACGGGGACACCACTCAGTGCTACGCCCAGGTCACGGTCCAGGTCACCCAGAGCGGATTCGGCTCGTTCCGCTCCGACGCGTTCTGCCAGTCGCGGCCGCAGTCGCTGATCGGCGAGTACTTCGTCGAGTGTCAGCCCGGCCATTCCGGGAAGGTGATCAAGCCCGGAGGGATCATCCCGGTCAAGAACACCGAGTCGACGATTCCCGGGGACCTGCTCCAGAACGTGATGCGGATGCCGTACCGGGAGCGCTTCACGCTGATCATCAATGAGCTCGGTGCCGCCGTCGCGGGACGCTCCGATGATCTCGCCGCGGCGCTGCGACGCGCCGTCCCGGCGTTGAACGAGACCGACAACCTGCTCAACCTGCTGGCAAACGACTCGCACACGCTCCAGCAGCTGACCTCGAACTCGAACCAGGTCATCACCGCCCTGGCCAACAACAAGGCCCAGGTGGGGCGGTTCATCGAGATGGCGAACCGCACGGCCGTCGCCACCGCCAAGCAGCAGACCAACCTGCAGCTCACGTTCCAGAAGCTGCCCGGGTTCCTCGAGCAGCTGAAGCCGTCGATGGCGA
This sequence comes from Solirubrobacteraceae bacterium, assembly GCA_036494115.1. Lineage (GTDB taxonomy): Bacteria > Actinomycetota > Thermoleophilia > Solirubrobacterales > Solirubrobacteraceae > Palsa-465. Next base: position 11,425 of record DASXOS010000175.1, read on the forward strand.
AGCTCGGCGCCACCGCGGACGCCAACATACCGGTGCTGCGGAACCTGAACGAGGCCTCCGGCGAGCTCAACCGGTTCTTCACCGACCTGCCCGGGTTCGCGCACTCCTCGATCCCGGCCCTGCGATCTCTCGGCAAAGCATCAGTGACCGGCAAGCAGGCGGTCAAGGCGGCGACGCCGACGGTCACCGACCTCAACCGGTTCGCGAAGACCACCCCCGAGCTATCGCAGAACCTCGCGATCGTCCTGCATGACCTCGACGACCGCAGCCGGGCCGTCGAGGCCGACAGCCGCAGCCCGGGCGGCAAGGGATACACCGGGCTGGAGGCGCTGCTCCAGTATGCGTTCAACCAGACGTTGGCGATCAACGGCTTCGGCCAGTTCGGTCACATGCTCGCCGTCGACGCGTTCGTGGATCCGCGGTGCTCGCAGTACGCGACCCTGCAGAGCGTCGCCAACGGCATCAAGCAGTACGGATCCAAATACCGCGAGTGCTATGCGTGGCTCGGTAAGAACCAGCCTGGCGTCAACGAGACCGACCCCTCCGATCCGAGCGCGTGCGTGCCCGATCCGGGCGGCGCACCGCCGGGCGAGACCGGCCCGACGACGACGGCCTGCAAGCTGCAGGGGTCGGCCAACCCGACCGCGCGCAGCGCGTCGACGCGCAGCAAGGGCTCGCGGGCGCAGGCGGCGCAGGCCAAGTCCAACGCTCCGGCCTCCTCCACGAGCGGCGGCTCATCCGGGGGAGGTTCCTCCGGCGGCGGTTCGTCCGGCGGCGGCAAATCGAGCCTCGGGGCCGCGCTCGGCGGGATTCTCTCCGCGGTGGGCAGTGGCCAGAGCACCTCATCGGCCACACCGTCCTCCACGTCCACCACGACCAGCAGCGGCGGCTCGACGGGCAACCAGGCCCAGCAGCTGCTCAGCTACCTGCTCGCGCCATGAAGCGCAAGGTTCAACAGTCCGCGTTCACGAACCCGGTCATGGTCGGTGCGGTGACCGTGCTGATCACGATGGTGGCGGTGTTTCTGGCCTACAACTCGAACTCGGGGCTGCCCTTCGTCCCCACCAAGGAGCTGAAGGTCGACATCGCCGACGGCTCGAACCTTGTGGAGGGCAACGACGTCCGCGAGGGCGGCTTCCAGATCGGGCTGGTGTCGTCGATGAAGCCGGTCCCGTTGGGAAACGGCCAGACCGGCGCACAGCTGACGTTGAAGCTGAATGAAGCGAACGGGAAGGTGCCGGTCGATTCGTCGGTCACCGTCCTGCCCCGGTCGGTACTGGGGTTGAAGTACGTGGCGCTGACCCGCGGCCACTCGTCGAAGGACTTCCCGGACGGCGGGACGGTGCCGATCCATCAGACGTCGGTGCCGGTGCAGTTCGACGACATCTTCAAGACGTTCGATCCGAAGACGCGGTCGGCGATTCAGAAGAGCCTGGTCGGCGGGGGCGATACGTTGACGGCGCGGGGGTCGTCGTTGAACGACACG
>DASXOS010000176.1:0-31314 GCA_036494115.1 Solirubrobacteraceae bacterium
CTGGTTGAGGCGGACCTTGTCGCGCAGTGCGGTCATCGCGCCCGAGTTGTTCCACTCGATCCCGGAGTCGAGAACGGCGATCACGACGTCGGGCCGGCCCAGCGTCTGCTCGAACGCTGTCTTCACCGGCGAGCCGGCGGGTATACACGAACCCGTGCCCGCCGGGAAGGTGGCGTTCGTGTCGACGACGCTGGCGCCGCGCACGCCGCACAGCTCGTCGGCCTTGGGATTGACGAGTGTGTCGCTCTGCGTGCTCTGCTCGGGCGTGGCCGCGAGCTTCCAGTCGTTCCCGAAGTTCGAGGGGGCCTCGCCGGGCGGGAGCTTCCACGTCGCCGGGTCATGCGCGTTGCCACCGGAGTTCGGCATGTAGGGAAAGTCGGCGCTCGCGGCCGGGGCGATCACGCAGGCGAAAAGGCAGGCGGTTAGGCAGGTGCTCGCCAGTCCGAGCAGCACAGCTTTCATCCATGGCCTCCCCATCGCTCTTAAGAACAAGAACGAGCAGGCGGCCCGAGACTTGCGCTAACGCGGGGGTTCGAGCACCGTCCGAAGCTCGGTGGCCACGCGCTCGACCTGCCCCTCGGTCATGCCCGGGAAGAACGGCAGCGCGATGGAGCGCGCCGCGACGTCCTCGCACACCGGGAACTCCCCGGGCCGGTGGCCGAACTGCTCGCGGTAATAGCTCAGCAGGTGAACCGCGGGGAAATACGGCTTCGAGGGGACCCCGCGCGTGCCGAGCGCGCGCACGATGCCGTCGCGGTCGACGCGGCGCGGGAGCTGGACGACGTACACAAACCACCCCCGGCGGTTGCCACCGGCGTCGGCGCACGGCAGATCGAGTCCCTCGAGTGACCCCAGCGCCTCTCGGTACAGGGCCGCCACGCGCGCGCGGCCCGCCAGCATCGAATCCAACCGCTCGAGCTGCGCGATCCCGAGTGCGCACGCGATGTCCGAGAGGCGATAGTTGAAACCGAGCCGGTCGTGGTCGAGCCAGTCCATGTTCGGCGCCCGGCCCTGGTTGCGCTCGGAGTCGATCCGCTCCTTGTACGCGGCTGACGACATGGTGATCATGCCGCCCTCGCCGGTGGTGAGCTGCTTGTTGGCGTAGAACCCGAACACCGCCAGGTGCCCGCGGCTACCCACCGGCACGCCGTCGGGATGGACGGCACCGAGCGCCTCGCACGCGTCCTCGACGATCGGCAGTCCCAGCCGCTCGAACCCCGGAATATCGGCCGGGTAGCCGAAGATGTGGACCGGCAGGATCGCCGCGGTGCGATCCGAGACGGCGGCGGCCGCAGCGTCGACCGATAGGTTCAGGGTCACCGGCTCGATGTCGGCGAACACCGGCCGGGCCCGCTCGTACACGGCCACGTTGGCGCTGGCCACGAACGAGAACGGGCTGGTGATCACCTCGTCACCCTCGGACACCCCGACGGCGCGCAGCGCCAGGTGAAGCCCGGTCGTCCCGCTCGAGACGGCGCTGGCGTGCGGGACCCCGATCCGGGCGGCGAACGCCTGCTCGAATGCGGGCAGCATCGGCCCCAGCGACAGCCGCCCCGAGCGCAGCACCTCGAGCACCAGCTCCTCCTCGCGCTCGCCCATCACCGGCCGGGCCAGCGGCAGCGCCTCGCGTGAGGCCGTCCCCGGGCCGGAGCTCACGATCCCGCAGCCGTGACCGGGTTCGCGGCGAGCCCGGCGACGTGCATGCCGTATTCGAGCGAGTCGACGAGCGCCTCCCATGAGGCCTCGATGATGTTCTCGGAGACTCCGATCGAACCCCACAACTGCTCCCCGTCCGACGCATCGAGCAGCACGCGCGTCACCGCACCCGTGCCCTTCGTCTCGTCGAGGATGCGGACCTTGAAGTTGACGAGGTCGATGTCCGCCAGATGCGGGTGGATCTCGACCAGGGCGTCGCGCAGCGCCTTATCCAGCGCATTCACCGGACCGTTGCCCTCGGCCGTGCGCACGTAGCGCTCACCATCGACCCAGATCTTGATCGTGGCCTCGGTTTCGACCCGGCCATCGGCGCGCTTCTCCACGATCGCCCGCCACGATTCGAGCCGGAACAGCGGCTCGAAGGACCCGGTGTCGCGGCGCAGCAGGAGCTCGAACGATCCGTCGGCCGCCTCGTAGTGGTAGCCGCGATGCTCGCGCTCCTTGACCTGCTCGACGAGCCGGGCAGCGGCCGCATCGTCGAGCACGATCCCCGCCTCGCGGGCGCGCGCCAGCACGGTGCCCTTGCCCGACAGCTCTGAGATCAGCACCTCGCGACGGTTGCCAACGACGGCCGGGTCGAGGTGCTCGAACGTGGCCGGATCGGCACTGACGCCGGCGACGTGCATCCCGCCCTTGTGGGCGAACGCGTTGCGCCCCACGTACGGCTGGTCGGGGTTGGGGGTGAAGTTGAGGAGCTCGTCGAAGAAGTGTGCGGCCGGCGTCAGCGAGGCGATTTGCTCCTTGGTCACGCACTCGTAACCGAGCTTGAGCTGGAGATTGGGGATGATCGTGACGAGATTCGCGTTGCCACACCGCTCGCCGTAGCCGTTCATCGTGCCCTGCACATGGGTGGCGCCCCGGGCGACGGCGGCGAGTGTGTTGGCCACCCCGCACCCGGCGTCGTCGTGGGTGTGGATCCCCACCCGGACGCCGTCACCGGCCAGCTCCGAGACGACGCGGGCCATCGCGAGCGCGACCTGGTCGGGCAGCGTGCCTCCGTTGGTGTCGCAGCAGACGACGGTCTCGGCGCCGGCCTGGGCGGCCGTGGCCAGGCACCGCACGGCATACCCCGGGTCGTCGGCGAAGCCGTCGAAGAAGTGCTCGGCGTCGTACACGACCCGCTTGCCCTGCCCCACTAGGAACGCGACCGACTCCTCGATCATCCTCAGGTTCTCGTCGCGATCGACCTTCACCACCTTCGCGAGATGCAGGCCCCAGCTCTTGCCGACGAGCGTGCACACGGGCGCGAAGCAGTCGGCGAGCACCCGCAGGGCGGCGTCCTCGTCGGCGCGAACGTCGCGGCGCCGGGTCATACCGAACGCGGCCACCTCGGCGTGCTCGAAGCGCTCGCGGGCGAGGAGCTCGAACAGCTCGAGCTCCTTGGGGTTCGAGCTCGGGAAGCCAGCCTCGATCAGGTCGATGCCGAGCTCGTCGAGGCGGTGCGCGACGCGCAGCTTCTCCTGAGCTGACAGCGACATCCCCTCGCCCTGCATACCGTCGCGCAGCGTCGTGTCGTAGAGCTGGATCTCTGTCATCGGGTGGGTCTCCCGGCGTCGAGGCCGGCCTGAGTCAGACTGCCTTGGACGGCACTTTTGAGGACGTCTCCACGACGTCGAGCCACTCCTCGTAGCGCGGGTCGCGGCCGTGCAGGGCATCGTCGAACACCTGCTGGAGCTGGCGCGTGACTGGCCCGGGAACGCCTGCGCCGATCGTGTGGTCGTCGATCTCGGTGGCCGCGACCATCTCCGCCGCGGTTCCGGTCATGAACACCTCGTCGGCGAGGTACAGCTCGGCACGCGCGAGGTCGCGCTCGACGACCTCGATGCCCAGGTCCCGGGCGATGTGCAGAACCGACTTGCGGTTGATGCCGTCGAGAATCCCGGCCGTCTGCGGCGGCGTGACCAGCTGCCCGTCGCGGACGACGTAGATGTTCTCGCCCGAGCCCTCGCACACGAACCCGCGCGAGTCGAGCAGGATCGCCTCCTGGTACCCCGCCTTGGAGGCCTCGATCTTCGCCAGCACGCTGTTCAGGTATTGACCCGATGCCTTGGCGTGCGGGATCAGGGCGTCGTGGGGGATCCGGCGCCAGCTCGCCACCTTGGCCCGGACGCCGGTCCGCTTGCTGTCCTCGCCCAGGTACGCACCCCATGCCCACGCGGCGATCGAGACGTCGACCGGCGCATCGAGCGGGTACAGGCCCATCTGCCCGTAACCGCGGAACGCGATCGGGCGGATGTAGCACTCGCGCAGGCTGTTGGCGGCGATCAGCTCGTGGGTGGCGGTGCGCAACTCCTCGAGCGTGTACGGGATCGGCATGTAGTACAGCTCGGCCGACTTGAACAGCCGGTCGAGGTGATCGCGGTGACGGAAGATCGCCGGGCCGCGCGCGGTCTCGTAGGCGCGCTCGCCCTCGAATACTCCGGTCCCGTAGTGCAGGCCGTGCGTGAGTACGTGGACCTTCGCGTCCTCCCAGGCGACGAGCTCTCCGTTCAGCCAGATGAGGTCCGCTTGTTCCACAGCTGCTCCTTAGAGGTGTTTGAGGACTGCCTGGGTCGCGTCCGCGGTGCTCGCGCCGCCCCCCAGATCCGCCGTGCGCAGCCCCTCGGCCAACGCCCGGTCGACGGCCGATTCTATCGCCGCGGCCGCCGGTTCCATGGCGAATCCGTGTCGCAGCATCAGTGCCGCAGAGAGGAACATGGCCAGCGGATTGGCCTTGCCGGTGCCGGCGATGTCGGGCGCCGAGCCGTGTACCGGCTCGAACATTCCGGGCCCGTCGAGGCCGAGCGACGCGCTCGGGAGCATCCCGATCGAGCCCGTCAGCATCGCGGCCTCGTCCGAGAGGATGTCGCCGAACATGTTCTCGGTGACGATCACCTCGAAGTGTCGCGGGGCCGCGACGAGCCGCATCGCCGCGTTGTCGACGAGCAGGTGCTCGAGCTCGATGTTCGGGAACTCGCGGGCGTGGACCTCGCGGACGACCTCGCGCCACAGGCGACTCGTCTCGAGCACGTTGGCCTTGTCGACGCTCGTCACGCGCGATTGCGCGGCCTCGAATGCCACCCGCGCGATCCGCTCGATCTCCGCGCGCGTGTACACGCAGGCGTCGGAGGCGGAGTCTGCGTCCCGGGTCTTCTCGCCGAAGTAGATGCCGCCGGTCAGCTCGCGGACGACGAGCAGGTTCGTGCGCTCGATCACCGAGAGCTTGAGCGGGCTCGCCTCGTACAGCGCGGGCACCGGGCGCACCGGCCGCAGGTTCGCGAACAGGCCGAGTCCCTTGCGCAAACCGAGCAGTCCCTGCTCGGGGCGCGGCTTCGACGGGTCAGTGGTGTCCCATTTGGGACCGCCGACCGCCGCCAGCAGGACCGCGTCCGAGGCGCGGCAGGCGGCGAGCGTCTCGTCGGTGAGCGCCGTGCCGTGGGCGTCGATCGCAGCGCCGCCGAACAGATGCTCCTCGTACTCGAGCTCACCCGGCACGACGGCATCGAGGACCTCGACCGCGGGCCCGATGATCTCAGGGCCGATTCCGTCGCCGGCGAGCAACACGATGCGGCGGGCCATCACGGTCTCCTTGCGGTCATGTTCAAACGGACGTAGTGCAGCTCGGGGCTGCCGTAGCGGCGAAGGACCTCGTCGACGAACGGTGTGCGCAGCTCCGGCGGCAGCGGATCGAGATGGCGCACGAGACAGACCGTCGTCGAGAACTCGTGGAGGTCGTCGGGGACGACGGTCTTCGGCTGAAGCCAGCACGAGATGTCGGTGAAGCCCGCGCGCCGCAGCCGATCGATCGTTTCGTCGTCACTGGCGTAGTTCCACGGCTGCTGCCAGTCCGCAAAGTACGAAGCGAAGCGCGGATCACCGGCCACCTGGTCGGCGACCGTCCGAAAGTCGTCGATGTTGCCCGCGCCCCCGCACTGGGCGACGAGCCGGCCGCCTGGCTTCAACGCGGCATGCAGGCGCGCGAACAGTGCGTCGTGATCGGGGATCCAGTGGAACGTCGCGTTCGAAAACACGGCGTCCACCGGCTCGGGGAGCTCGAGCTCGACGAGGTCTTGGCAGAACACGGTCGCCCGGTCCCCGAGGGTCTCGCGGGCGTGCTCGACCATCGACGGTGCGGCGTCAACCGCGTACACCCGGCCACGAGGGACGAGGTCGGCGAGCAGCGCGGTCACCCGGCCGGAGCCGCAGCCGGCGTCGAGCACGACCTCGTCGCCGGTCAGCGGCAGCCGCTCGAGCTGCTCCCGAGCCCAGCCGAGCTGGGGATCCGAGATGCGGTCGTAACTGGCCGCGTTCCAGTCTCGCCCGGTTCGCACGCTCACAGCCCGGTTGTGACCGGGCCGACCCGCTCCCGATCGTGCTCGAACGCCTCGATCGCATCGGACTGCTCGTCGAGCGTGACTGCGATGTCGTCGAGGCCGTTCAGCAGCCGGTGCTTGGCTCCGGCGTCGATCTCGAACGAGGCGCTTCCGCCCGGCCAGCGGACCTGCTGCTCGCGGAGGTCGACCTGGGCCTCGCCGGCCTCACGGATCGCCGCGCATTCCTCCGCGCTCAGCTCGATCGGCAACAGGCCGATCTTGGTGCAGTTGGAGCGGAAGATGTCGGCGAAGCTCGGGGCGACGATCGCCTGGAAGCCGTAGTCCTCGAGCGCCCATGGTGCGTGCTCGCGGCTCGAGCCGCAGCCGAAGTTGCGCCCGGCGACGAGGATCGGGTTCTGGGGCAGATCCCAGCCCGGCTCCTTGGCCCAGTCGTAGAACAGGAACTCGCCGAAGCCGGTGCGCTCGACCCGCTTGAGGAACTGCTTGGGCACGATCTGATCGGTATCGACATCGTCGCGGTTCAGCACCGACACCTTGCCGGTGATCGTCTCGATGGCTTTCATCGGGCCTCCCATCCTCGGATATCCACGAACCGGCCCTCGATCGCAGCGGCAGCCGCCATCTGCGGCGAGACCAGGTGCGAACGCGCACCGCGTCCCTGCCGGCCCTCGAAGTTGCGGTTCGAGGTCGAGGCGACGCGCTCCTGAGGAGCGGCGATGTCCGGGTTCATGCCCAGGCACATCGAGCACCCGGCGCCGCGCCAGTCGAAGCCGGCGCGCTTGAACACCTCGTCGAGCCCCTCGCGCTCGGCCTGGAGCTTGACCTGCTGCGAGCCGGGGACGACCATTGCGTACACGTCGCCCGACACCTTGTGCCCGTCGATCACGGCTGCGGCGGCGCGCAGGTCGCCGATCCGCGAGTTCGTGCACGAGCCGATGAAGACGCGGTCGAGCGCGATCTCCTCCATGGGGACGCCGGGCTCGAGCCCCATGTACTCGAGCGCGCGCTCATCCTGTTCGGAGCGAGGGTCGGGCACCGCCTCGGTGACCGGCACGACCATCCCTGGCGTGGTCCCCCAGGTCACCATCGGGCTGAGCGCCGCGGCGTCGACGACGATCTCGCGGTCGAACTCCGCCCCGGGCTCGGTGTGGAGCTCCCGCCACTCGTCGGGGACCTCGTCCGGGCCGCCGGGCTTTGAGGTCACCCACTCAAACGTCGTCTCGTCGGGCGCGATCATCCCGGCCCGGCCGCCGCCCTCGATCGTCATGTTGCAGATGGTCATCCGGCCCTCCATCGAGAGCGACTCGATCGCAGGGCCGGCGTACTCGACGACGTGGCCGACGGCGCCGGCAACGCCGATCTGGCCGATCGTGGCCAGGATCAGGTCCTTGGCGGTGACCCCGAAGCCGAGCTCGCCCTCGTAGCGGATCCGCATCGACTTCGGCTTGGACTGGCCCAGGCACTGGGTGGCGAGCACGTGCTCGACCTCGCTCGTCCCGATCCCGAATGCCAGCGCCCCGAACGCGCCGTGGGTGGCGGTGTGCGAGTCGCCGCACACGATCGTCATCCCGGGCTGGGTCACGCCGAGCTCGGGGCCGATCACGTGCACGATCCCCTGGTGGTCGGACCCCAGCGAGTAGATCGGGATCCCGAACTCGGCGCAGTTGCGCTCGAGCGTTTCGACTTGTACACGCGACAACTGATCGCGGATCCGGGCCGCCACCGGGGTCCCGTCGGTGGGGACGTTGTGGTCGGCCGTGGCCAGCGTGCGGTCGGGCCGGCGCACCGGGCGGCCGGCCAGCCGCAGCCCGTCGAACGCCTGCGGGCTCGTGACCTCGTGGACGAGGTGCAGGTCGATGTACAGCAGTCCCGGTGAGACCTCGTGGGCATCCCAGATCTTGTCGAGCAATGTCTTCGGCATCAGCTTCTCCGTAGCCCCGCGCTCACCACGGCGAGCAGCACGGCGTCGTCGGTTCCAGGATTCTCGAAGTGGTGCGGCAGGTCCGCGTCGAAGGTCACGCAGTCTCCGGTGGCGAGCTCGTAACGCTGCCCATCACAGGCGAGCACGACCATGCCGGACTGGACGAGCGCGGTCTCGCGGCTGCCGGGCTCATGCATCGGCGGGTCACCGGGGCCGCCGGTCACCGATCGGGGCGCGAGCGTGTGACGCGAGAGCTCGGCGCGCTGGCCGGGTAGCGGCGGCGTCAGGATCTCATAGCGGTGGCCGCTGCGACCGCGGCTCGGCCCCTTGCGTCGCTCACCAGCGCGGACGACGGTGACCGCCCCGCCCTCGTCGAGCCGGAGCAGCTGGGACAGGCGCAGGTCGAGCCCGGCGGCGATCCGACCCGCGATCTGGAGCGTCGGGCTCGTTTCCCCGCGCTCGACCTGCGAGAGCATCGGCGCGCTCACCCCGGAGCGCTCGGCCAGGTCGCGCAGCGACAGCGACATCGCCTCACGCAGCGCGCGCACCCGCGCGCCCAGCGCCTCGGGCGCGGTGGCAGGAGGTTCCGAAGCGATTGCCGCCATACCAGCGTACGTTATCACGTACGTGCGTATGCTGCGGGTGGCGCTGTCAGTCGCGACGGCGTTCGACAACTGATGGTGCGGTGCCTCGATAGCCTCAGCCGCCACATGGTTTCGCGGCCGGATGTGCTCGTACTGGGCGGGGGTGGTGTCCTCGGGGAGGCATGGATGATGGGCGTCCTCGCCGGGATCGAGGACGGCACCGGTTTCGACCTGCGCGGATGCGAGCACTTCGTGGGCACCTCGGCGGGCTCGATCGTCGCCGCGCACCTGGTCGCCGGGAACGCACCGCGCCGGCCGCCGTCGGTCGGCACGGAGATCGAGCTGGCACACACCCAGCCGGTCAGCGGCCTGGCTGTTGCGGCAGTCCAGGCGGCCAAGCGGGCGGGCGCCTGGGCGATGGCCGCCGCGTCGACGTTCGCTCCGCTGGCGCTCGGGCTGGCCGCGCCCGGCGGCGCGGTCATGCGCGCCGCGCTGCTGCGGCGGCTGCCGCGGCCGACCGACAGCCTCGAGGGTCTGCGGCAACGCGTCGAGGACTCGGGCGCTCGGTTCGACGGGCGGCTGCGGGTGATCGCGGTCGATCGTCGCTCCGGCAAGCGCGTCGTGTTCGGACGGCCGGGCGCGCCGCGCGCCTCGGTCGGTCAGGCGGTCGAGGCCTCATGCACCGTCCCGTGGCTGTTCGCGCCGGTGAGCATCGCCGGCCGTGAGTACGTCGATGGCGGGGTCTGGAGCCCCACCAACCTCGACGCCGCCCCGGCCGGCCGCGACACGTACGTGCTGTGCCTGAACCCCACCGCGAGCATCACCGGCAGCCAGTCGATCCTCAGCGTGATCCGAAACGTGGCCCGTTCGGCGGTGTCGGTCGAGGCGCTCGTGCTCCGGCGCCGCGGGGCCGCGGTGCAGACGGTGGCGCCGAACCTCGAGTCGGCGGCCGTGATGGGCACGAATTTCATGGACCGCGAGCCTCGTGCCCGGGTGCTCGCAGCGGGCTATCGCCAGGGTCTGCAGCTCGCCGGTGGCGACGGCAACGGCGCCCTCACGGTGGCGCCCTGACGCTGGCCTCCCCGGCTCTCGGATGCTGTATTGGCTGGCGCCCAGGTGGCCGCCCTGCGGGCGCCCCCCGGGTTGTTGGGCTGCCCGGGATCTGGCCATGAGGAGGAGGGGTACGAGTGGCTTTCGGTCCCGTTTGGCGCCGGATTACGACCAGTAATTCGACAATTCCGCCGGGGACTGAAGCGAGTGCCGAACTGCGTGCGTCCTGGAGCAACAGTTCGACACTCGCCCGTTCGACCGGCGGACCTGTCGAGCTACGGTCGTCAGCGGCCCGTCGAGGCGACGCAAACCCCTCCTCGATGCCAGATACGACGCAGAACATCCCCCCGGGGGTGGCCCGGAGGGCCACCCCTCGAGGCGCCAGCCCCATACGGGAGCGCGAACGCCGCTACGGCGTGGCCAGCGCCTCCCCACGGTCCGCGCCCGGGCCCTCGCCATCGGCGAGCTCCACGCGCCGCAGGGCGTTCGACACCGCCCGCACGTAGGCGCGGCCGGCCGCCTCGAGGATGTCGGTGGAGACACCCTGCCCGGAGCCGCTGATCCCGCCGATCTCGACGACGACCGAGGTTTCGCCCAGCGCGTCCTGGCCGCCGGTGACGGCGTCGACCCGGAACTCGCGGAGCCGGGCGTCCGCACCGGTGGCGGCGTTGATCGCACGGAAGATCGCGTCGACCGGGCCGTCTCCGGTGAACGAGCCGACGGCCTCCTGCCCGTCCGGTGTGCGCACGCCAACGGTGGCGTGCGGCGGGCGCCGCGAGGACGCCTCGACGTCGAACCATTCGAGCGCGTAGCCGGCGATCTCCTCGCGCAGCTCATCGGTCACCAGGGCCTCGAGATCCATCGCGGTGACCGTCTTCTTCTTGTCCGCGATCGCCTTGAAGCGCTTGAACGCCGTGTTGAGCGTTTGCCCCGACACCTGGATGCCCAGCTCGGCCAACGCCTGCTGCAGGGCGTGGCGGCCGGAGTGCTTGCCGAGCACGATCGAGTTGGCGTCGTGCCCGACCGTGGTGGCGTCCATGATCTCGTAGGTGGTGCGCTCCTTCAAAACCCCGTCCTGGTGGATCCCGGACTCATGGGCGAACGCGTTGCGGCCGACGATCGCCTTGTTCGGCTGCACGGCATAGCCGGTCAGCCGGGAGACGAGGCGGGACGTCCGGGCGATCTCGCGGGTGACGGCGCCGGTGTACAGCCCGACGTCGGCGGCGCGCGTGTGGAGCAGCATCACGATCTCCTCGAGCGAGGCGTTGCCGGCCCGCTCGCCGATCCCGTTGATCGCCGCCTCCACCTGCCTTGCACCGGCCATTAGCCCGGCGAACGAGTTCGCCACGGCCAGGCCCAGGTCGTCGTGGCAGTGCACCGACAGCACGACGTCGCGCAGGCCAGGCACGAACTCGTAGAGCCGCTCGAGGTAGGCCGTGAACTCGTGCGGCATCGTGTAGCCGACCGTGTCGGGGATGTTGATCGTGGTGGCGCCCTCGTCGATCGCCACCTGGCACACCTCGGCGGTGAACTCGACGTCGGCGCGGGTGGCGTCCATCGGCGAGAACTCGACATCCTCGACGTACTCGCGCGCGTGCGCGACGGCCGCGCGAGCCTGCCCGATCACGTCCTCGCGCGTCGTCTGCAGCTGGTGCTTGATGTGGATGTCGGAGGTCGAGATGAACGTGTGGATCCGCGGGCGCTCGGCGTCGCGGACCGCGCCCCAGGCGGCATCGATGTCGGCCACGTGGGTGCGGGCCAGCCCCGCGATGATCGGGCCTTCGACGGTCCTGGCGATCGCCTCGACCGCCTCGAAGTCGCCGGGCGAGGTGATCGGGAAGCCGGCCTCGATCACGTCCACCCCCAGGCGCGCCAGCTGCTGGGCGATCTCGAGCTTCTCCTGCGTGTTCAGCGAGATGCCGGGCGACTGCTCGCCATCACGCAGCGTCGTGTCGAAGATCAGTACTCGGTTGGGGTCCTCAAACGGGGTCATGTCATTCCTTTGTCTCTCGAACTTGCTTCTTCTCGGTGCTGGTTCGCGGCTACGTGCGGCCGCCGGCGCGCTATTCCCCCTTGCGGGGGAGGAGAAGAAGTCGCAGGTCGAGGCGGAATGCCATCTCGCAACAGCGTATCAAGGTGCCCACAGCCCCCCGCCCGCCACCTTCCTCATGAGATTTTCCCCGCATACCTAGGGTGTCCTAAGGTACATCGATGTACCGTCACCCAGGCCAGTCCGCAGCGACGCGCGACTCGGCATGATCTAGGTCCAGTGCGAACCGTCCTGATCACGCTGATCGGCCCCGAGCGGACCAGCGATCTCGTCGTGGATGCCGACACCCCCGTCGAGGAACTGCTCCCGAGCCTGCTCGCGGCCGGTGGCGTGTCCACGCCGGCCGCCACCGAGACCTGGACTGTGGCCCTCACCGGCAAGCAGCCCGTCGAACCCGACCGCACACTCGAGGAGTCGGGCGTGCTCGACGGGGCCGTGCTCGTGCTCCGCCGCGAGGTCGACGTCCCGGCCGAGCGGATCACCGCGCCGGGACCGCGCGGTGAGCCGGTGGGCTCGCCACTCGAGCGCACCCGCGACCTGCTCCAAGGGCACATCTCGGCGGGCGGCCGCCGCGCTCGCTTTCGGCCGCAGCTCCCCGAACCGGGCGTCGTCTCCGAGGGCCGTGGCCAGGCGCTCGAGCAGGCGGTGGCGTCGGCCACCCTCTCCCGCTGCGCCACGATCGCGGTGCTCTCGCCCAAGGGCGGCGTCGGCAAGACGACGCTCTCGATCATGCTCGGCGAGGCGTTGGGCGCGCTCCGCGCCGACGAGGTGCTGGCCCTCGACGCCGACTCCGACTACGGCTCCCTTGGCCGGGTGGCCCCGGCGGGCCACGGCGCCGGCGGCCATGACCCGCGGGACCGCGGGATCTTCCCGTCGCTGGCCGAGGGGGCGGTCACGTTCGCCGAGCTCGACCGGACGCTATGGGCGCTCCCCGGGGGCCTGCGGATCGTGCCCTCGCCGCGCGACCCCAGCGAGATGGCGCGCACCGACCGCTCGATCTATGCCCGGGTGATCGGCACCCTGCAGCGGCTCGCCGGCGTGCTCGTCGTCGACTGCGGGACCGGGCTCGGGCAGCCGGGCGTCCAGGCGGCTGTGCTCGCATCCGACCAGCTCGTGCTCGTCACCGACGCCAGCGGCGCCACCGCCAGCCTCGCCGCCGAGGCGTCTCGGCTGCTCGAACGCGCGGGGCGGCCGATCACGATCGTGTGCAACCGGCTGCGCCGAGGCAAGCAGGGCTCCGACGACTTGCTGCGCCTCGACGCGCTGTTCCCGCGGGCCAGCGGCCTGATCGGGATCCCCGACGAGCCGGCCGCCGCCCAGGCGCTGCGGGGCGAGTTCGTGCTCGGTGACGCACCCCGCGGCCTGCGCGACTCGGTGGTCGAGCTGGCCGCCGCCCTGGCGCTCGGCTGGGGCGAGCTCGGGCTGACCACGGGAGCGTTTCAAAACGCGCCCGACCTCGCTCCCTGAAACACCGTCAAACGGTGCGTCAGCGGGGCAAAACGGCAGCTTTCGCCGTTTAGTCGAAAACCCGCATGGGTATTTCTGACACCGGTCTAAGAGAGTTCCTTCCGAGGCGGTTCCCCAGGAGCAGGTGCGGAACCACGGAACATCTGTCGTGTTTGTGATGGGGGGCCTTGGAACGCGACATACGGAGCGCAGATACATGGCAGGAGATGCCCGAACAGAGACCGGCGGCGACCGCGTTTCGGCGAGTGAGGTCCGTGTCGATCTCCGCGAGGCGCTGAGCGCGCCGAACGGGTTCACCGATGCGCCCCGCAGCACGCCGTCCCCGCCACCCCCGAGCAACGGACGCGGAAACGGCAACGGCCACAGCCTCGATCCGGGCCATCCCGTTGCCGAGGAGGATCCGCTCAGCACCGAGCTGCTCCCCGACGACGTCTACCGGATCGTCGACGGACGCGAGGTCAAGGACACGACGTGGACACGGCTCGTGTCACGCACCAAGGATCTGCTCACCAGCCCCCCGGCGAAGCAGGAGGAGCACCTCGACCGCGAGCTGCGCCAGCTGCGCGTGCGCGGGCTGGCGCGCGGCGTGACCGTCGCGTTCGGTTCGATCAAGGGCGGGGTCGGCAAGACCACGCTCACCCTGTCGCTCGCCGACATGCTCGCCGACTCGCTGCGCTGCGGCGTGCTGGTGGTGGACGCCGACCTCGAATGGGGCACGGCGGCCGACTCCACGCCACAGGACGGGGCACGCGCCGGCACCCTCACCGACGTGCTCCGCAACCGCGATCAGATCACCTCGCCCGGCGATCTGGCGCCGTATCTGCTGTCGCTCCCCGGCGGGGCCCAGCTGCTGGCCGGACCCACCGATCCGAACGAGATCGAGGAGCTTGGGTCCGCCGACATGCAGGATCTGCTCGAGCTGCTGCGCCGCTTCTTCCCGGTGATCCTGCTCGACCTCAGCCCGGGCATCGGCCTCCGCGGCACCATCCCGCGCTGGGCGTTCGGCGCGGCGGATGAGATCGTCGCGATCGCCACGCCCACCCGGGGCAGTCTGCGCCGCGCCGGACGGATGCTCGGCTACCTGGCCCAACACCGCTCCGACGTCCCGGTCACGCTCGCCTTGAACATGGTCCCGCGGCGCCCCGACGATGCGATCCGCAGGGTCATCGAGGTCGCGGAGCGCAACGGCACCACCCGGCGCTACGTGGCGATCCCGCGCGACGACGGTTTGATGCGCCAGCTGGATGCCGGTCTGCTCAATATCGACGAGCTCGACCAGCCGACGCGGATCGCGATCAAGGATCTCGCCCATCAGCTGGCGAGCGCCTGGTGCCGTTGATGAAGCGCGTCCGAGAGTGGCCCCGTCTGATCGTGGCGGTCGCCCTGCTGGCGATCGTGCTCGTTCTGATCGGTGTCGTGGTGGCATCCGCCGCCAACTCCGGTGGCGGGAGCAAGAGCACCACGCACGCCAGCGCGGGTGGCAACAGCGCTACCCAACCCGCGAGCACGCCGCTGCTGAGGGCACCGAAGTCAGATCAGGACGCCCTGAAGCGTCAGGCAGCGGAGATCGCCCGGCTCCGCGCCACGGACACCACCCAGAAGGCGCAGATCGCGACGCTGCAGCAGCAGCTTAAGCGCGAGCGCGCGCTGCGGCGCATGCGGATTCACGCGAAGGTCAAGCATCACCAGAAGCACCACGCCAACAGGAGGTAAGGCATGTCCCAGATCATGGTCGTCACCGAGGCCGTCCAGAGCGCCGGCCAGCGGATCCAGACCCTTTCCCAGGAGATCGAGCAGCTCATCTCGCAGCTGCAGCAGACCGCGCTGAGCGTGCAGGGCGAGTGGCGCGGCGTCGCGAACAGCGCGTTCGAGACGGCGATGGGCGAGTGGCAGACCGCGGCGAACAACATCCAGCTCGCGGCCACCCAAATCGGCAACGCCACGCTGCGCGCCGGTACGAACTACCAGGAGACGGAGACGGCGAACACGTCGATGTTCCGCTGAGCCGGCGGGCCGATGGACGCAGATGAGCTGGTTCCAGGTCGAACCGGAGAGCCTTGCGACCGCGTCGGGGTCGCTGAAGAGCAGCATCGGCGAGCTCGCGGGCGCACGTCAGGCGGTGAACGGAACCGCCGGCGCCGGCGCAGGGACGCCCGCGGCTGGCGCCTATGAGACGCTGATCGCGGACGCTCGCGCACAACTCGAGAGCCTTCAGACCGCGGTCGAGGAGCTCTCGCAGGCGCTGAACAAGGCCTCCGGGAACTACACGAGCTCCGACAACTCCGCGGCGTCGTCGTTCGGCGGTCCGATGAGGGCGCGCTGAGATGTCCTCGTTCGGCTTCGAGGTTCCGCAGGGGGATCCAGGCGCGCTGATGGCGGCCTCGACGGCGTGGCGCCGGCTGGGGGTCGCGCTCGTCAATGAAGGCGAGGCGGTGACCAACGGGGCCCGCGCCGCGCTCGCTGCCGGCGGCTGGGAGGGCCCGGCGTCAGGGGCCTTCGCCGGCAGCGCAGAGAAGCTGATCAGCGCGTTCACGACCGATGCCGACGCGTGCGGCAAGGCGTCGAGCGCGCTCGAGCAGCTCTCCCATGCGCTCCAGCACGCCCAGCAGGTGGCGCGCCAGGCCCTCGCCGACTGCGCGACCCTTCAGCAGACCGCCGAAACCCACCAGCGGGCCGCCAACGAGGCGGGGAACGCCGCCGACGCCGCCCAGCAGCGGGCTGCCGCGGCCGCCCATCCCGCGGTGGCGGCTCAGGCGCAGCACGAGGCCACGCAGGCGCTCCAGCGGCAGACGAGCGAGGGGACCGCGGCGTTCCAGGCCTCCGAGCAGCTGGTCGGTGTTCAGACCCGCGGGCAGCAGGCGGTGGCTGCCTACGAGCAGGAGGCACGCACGATCATCGGCCAGCTGAATGCAGCCGCCGGCGAGCTCGAGGGCGGCGAGCAGGTGGAGAGCGGCTGGGCCGAACCGGTCCTGACGTGGGTCGGGCACGTCAACGACTTCAGCGGCGCCGGAGCGGTTGGGCTGATCAAGGGCTACGACTCGGCGCTGGCGATCGCGGGCGCGAAGCTCGCCGACGAGGCGCAGACCGCGCTGGGCGATCCCCAGGCCGTCGCCAGCATCCTGAACGGGAAGCCGCCCGCCGCGTTCGACGGAGCCGAGGACCCGACCTGGAACGTGACCGAGAACGCCGGCAAGCTCGCCAACAATCCGCTGACCAAGACGCTCACCGCTGGGCCGTCCGAGGAGAAGTTCGGCGTCCTCGGCAAGGTGCCTTACCTCGCCTACGGTCTGACCGCGCTCGACATGTACCAGAACCGCGATGAGGGCGTCGGCAAAGCGGTCGTCGAGCCGCTCGGGAACCTGGCCGTCAGCACCGCGCTGACCGAGGGCAGCTCGGCCGTCGTCGCGCCGGCGATCGCCGAGGGCGCCGCGACGCTGGCCGCCGGCGACGGCGCGCTGGCGGCGCTCGCCGGCACTGCCTTCGTCCCCGGCGTCGGCGAGGTGGTCATCGTCGGCGCGATCGCGGTGGGCGGCACCTACCTGGTCGACAAGGGCGCCGAGTGGGTGTGGGACCACCGTGCGGCGATCGGGCACGCGCTCGCGACGGCCGGCACCGCGACCGTGCACGGCCTGGAGACGGCGGGGACAGCGACCGTCCACGGCCTGGAGACGGCGGGCACCGCCACGGTCCACGGCCTCGAGAGCGCCGGCTCCGCCACCGTCCACGGGTTGGAGAGCGCGGGTAGTACGGTCGCGCACGGCGTCAGCACGGCAGTCCACGACGCGGAGCCCTGGAACTGGTGATGAGCACGACCGCGATGACGATCAGCCCCGAGGACAACCGGACGCTGCTCGACGCCGTCGCGGCCGCATTCGACGCGAGCCGGACCGACGACGAACGCCGTCTGTTCGAGGCCAAGCGGGAGGTCGTGCTCGCCCTCGGCAGCCACCCGGTGCTCGTCGCCGCCGACGACGGCCTGCCGCACTCCGAGCCCGGACCCGCCGGCCGGGTCATGCTTGCGTTCAGCGACAACGAGGCGGCCGCGGCCTGGACTCAGAGCCGGCATCCCGCCGCTGCGCCGGTGGAGCTCGTCTCCAGCGCCGAGCTCGCCAAGGGCGAGGCGAATCGCAAGCAGTGGCTGCAGTGGCTGGCCCGGCGCGGTGCCCGGACGGTTGCGCTCAACCCGGCCGGCCCGCTTGGCTCGGTCGTGCACGCTGATGAGCTGCGCACACTGCGCCCGCGTCTGTTGCGCCGGGGCATCGTCATCAGCGCCGAGCATCCGTGGCTCGACCTTGGGGCCCGCGAGGCGGAACGCGCCCGCGCCGGGCGCCTGATGCAGTCGCTCGCCGCGGCAATCGAGCACGGAGACGACGCCGCCTTCGCCGAGGTCGAGCCGCAGCTGGCGACCATCAACGAGATCGGGAGCCTGCTGTGGGCCTCCGAGCTGCAGTTCCTGAGCGGCCGGCACAAGCTCGCCCAGGGAAACGCCAAGGACGGCCTCTACCAGATGATCTACGGCAGCTTCGGGTGGGGCCGGTTCGGCGACGCCTACCGGTGCATCGACGGGCTCCTCGACGCGGGTGGCCGGCTGCTTACGCGCGACGACGCCGAGGGGACGTGGCGCCGGTCCTACCTCGACGAGCTCACCGGAGTGCTCGAGAACATGGACGTCGGCTACCGATCATCCGACGTGGCGAGGCTGCTCGCCGCGGCGCGGGAGCGGCGATGAGCGTCGAGCTCGCGGAGGTCGTCAATCCGCGGCTCGTGCAGGCGCTGCTGCGACGCGATCCGGCCGGGCTGCGTGAGGCGCTTCCGAGCGCCACGTTGCTCGTCCCGGCCCTGGCCCATCGCGACGGGGAGATCGTGGTCCAGACCCGCCGCGGGCCGCGCGGCCGCACGCTCGTATGCGCATTCACCGATCTCGAGGCGCTGCGGGCCTGGGATCGCCACCCCGCGAATGCCGCGGTGGCGCTCGACTGCGCGGCCGTCGCCGAACTGGTGCCCGAGGCGACGATCGCGCTCAACCCGGCCGGCCCGGGCGCTCATCTGCTCGACGCCGAGGCGCTGACGGCCTGGAGCGGCGCGTCAAATGGCAACGGGCATCGCACCGAGGCTCCCGGGACCGTGGCGCTCGGCGATCCCGGCCGTCGGCGCGCCCTCCGTGAACAGGCCAACCATGCCCACGAGCTGGCCCGGCGGACCGCGGCGAGCGGCGATCTGTCGGCAGCCTGTGAGCAGCTCCAGCCCGCCATCCAGGCCTGCGCCGAGCTCGGAGACCAGCTGCACGGCGCGGCCGCGGCGCTCGAACTGGCCCGCTGGCGAGCTGGCACCGGCTCGATCAGGCTGGCGCTGGCCGGGTGGCAAGAGGCAGCCGGGACGACCGCCGCGCTCGGGGAGATCGATCTCGCGCTTGACGCCCTCCTCGACGCGGCTGAGCTCGCCGCCGACAACGGACTGACTGCGGAGGCCGAGACGCTCAGCGTGACCGCGCTCGACCTCGCCGCCGGCTCGGACTTCAGCGATCGCCTGATCTCGCTGTGGAGGACGCTCCATGCCTGAGACGCAGCGTCCTCGCTGGCCCTGGATCTCACTGGCGCCGCTTGGACTGGGCGCCTGGGCTCCCATCCTCGCCGGCACGCGCGCGAGCATGGCCCGTTGGGTGATGCTCGGGATCATCTGGAGCGTCATCACGCTCGCCGGCTGGATCCAGGCCGTCGTCAGCAACGCACACGACCACGGCGTCGGCGGACTGTTGATCATCGTTGGCTGGGTTGGCGCAATCGCCACCTCGTTCGCGATCCGCAGCGCCTATGAACGACGATTGGCGTCGCCGCTGGTGCGAGCCAGCGAGCGCGCCGAGGAGCGACTGAGGGACCGCGAGCGGGCGCGTCGGCTCGTGCGGGAGAACCCTGCGCTCGCCGCCGAGATGGGTGTGGGGCGTCCGGATCTGCCGGGCGCGACCGATGCCGGCCTAATCGACGTCAACAACGCGTCGGCGGGGGCGCTCGCGAAGCTGCCCGGAGTCGACGACGAGCTCGTCACCAAGGTGGTCGAGACTCGGGCGGCCGTGAACGGCTTCTCGTCGATCGAGGATCTCGGCGCCGCCATGGATCTCGACGGCAACGTCATCGAGGGGCTGCGCGACTGCACCGTGTTCCTCCCGCGCGCCGGCGCGCGGCACCGGACTCCGGAGGAGACCTCATGAGCGAGCCCGGCGCCTTCCACCGTCCCCCCCGCTCGTTCCCGCCGGCCCTGCCCAAGGACAAGATCGTCGTCGCGCGCCCGCCGACGCTGAACCGCCGCGGCGTGGGGACGTTCGTACAGATGATCCTGCCCGTGCTCGGCAGCCTCGGGATCGTCGCGTTCGCGATCATCATGCCCAACAAGCTGTTCCTGATCGTGGCCGGCGTGTTCGTGGCGATTGCGGTGTTCTCGGTCGTCGCCTCGCACTTCGCGCAGCGGCGCAGCGGCAAGCAGTCGGCTCGCTCCGAGCGCCGCCTGTATCGCGCCCACCTCGAGGAGCGGCGCCGGCAGCTCGAGCTGGTCACCGAGCGCCAGCGGCAGGTCGACGAGCGACTATATCCCGACCCCGCTCGGCTCGCCGGGCTCGTCTCCCACCGTCGCCACCTGTGGGAGCGCCGGCCGACCGACGGCGACTTCCTCGCCTTCCGCCTCGGCCGCGCGTCGGTGCCGATCGCCTGTCCGGTGGAGCTCGCCCTGGCGGAGGACCCGCTGACCGAATATCAGCCCGAGCTCTACGACGAGGCCCAGCAGCTGATCCGCGCGTATGAGACGGTCGACGACCTGAGCGTCGTCGCCTCGCTAGCCGACGCCAGCGTGATCACCCTCACCGGCAACCGCCAGCAGATCGTCGGTTTGGCCCGGACGCTGCTGGCGCAGGCCGCCGCGTTCCGCGCCCCGGCCGACCTGCGGATCATGGCCTGCTTCACCCCCGAGCGCGAGCAGGACTGGGGGTGGCTGAAGTGGCTCCCGCAAGCACGAGCAGCCCGCGGGCGCGAGCAGGACGCCAGCGCGGCGGCGCCGTCGCTGCTGCTGGCGCTGAACCCGACCGAGCTCTCGCAGCTGCTCGAGCTCCACGTGCAGCCCCGCGTCGAGCAGCTGCGCCGGATCGAGGCCTCGGCGATCGAGGGCAACGTGACCACGGTCGATGCGCCCGAGTTGCTGCTGGTGATCGACGACTTCCACGCCGGCAGCCCGGTCGCCAAGCTGCCGCTCGTCCGCGAGCTGGCCGCCCGCGGCCGGCGGCTCAAGGTGCGGACCATCTGCCTGGTGGGCGAGGACGCGGCCGAGCCACCGGAGGCAGACCTGCGCGTGCACGTGCCCGACCGCGGCCCCGCGATCCTCGAGCGAACCGGCGCCTCCGGCTACCGGATCGGCCCGATCGTGCTCGACGAGATGAGCGCGGCCAGCGCGGAGACCGTGTCGCGCGAGCTCGCGCCGCTGCGCCTCGATGAGACCGCGACCAACATCGACCTGGCCGCGGAGATCCGGCTCACCGACCTGCTCGACGAGCCCGTGGGCGAGCTGTGTGCACCCGTCGGTCTGACCGAGGACGGCGACCGCCTCGTGCTCGATCTCAAGCAGGCGGCCGAGGGCGGGATGGGCCCGCACGGGCTGATCGTGGGTGCGACCGGCTCGGGCAAGAGCGAGCTGCTGCGCACGATCGTGGCCAGCCTCGCCGCCTCGCACACGCCGGAGGAGCTCTGCTTCGTGTTCGTCGACTTCAAGGGCGGCGCCGCGTTCGCCGAGCTGGCCAGCCTGCCCCACTCGGCGGGCATGATCACCAACCTCCAGCACGACCTCAGCCTGGTTGACCGGATGCATGCCGCGCTGTTCGGCGAGCAGCAGCGCCGGCAGGCCATCCTGCGCGCCGCGGGCAACCTCGACGACGTCGCCGCCTACCGGGCACTGCAGGCGACCGATCCGACCCTCGAGCCCCTCCCCCACCTGCTCGTGATCGTCGACGAGTTCGGCGAGCTGCTCGCCAACCGGCCCGAGTTCATCGAGCTGTTCCTGGCGATCGGCCGCGTGGGACGGAGCCTCGGCATCCATCTGCTGCTTTCGAGCCAGCGGCTCGAGGAGGGCCGCCTGCGCGGACTCGAGGGCCACCTTCGCTATCGGATCTGCCTGCGGACCTATTCGGCGCAAGAGTCGAAGACGGTGCTGAACACCCAGGACGCGTTCCTGCTGCCCCCGTATCCCGGCGTCGGCTACCTCAGCGTCGACACCGACATCTATCAGCGGTTCAAGACCGCGCTCGTCACCACCCCCCACGACGAGGAAGGCGGCCGCCGCAACCATGCCCTGGTGGGCGGCTTCGAGGTCGGCGGGCGGCGCGGCGCCCAGCAGCCGGGCGAGCGCGACGACACGCTCCCCACCGAGCTCGACGTGCTCGTCAGCCGGCTCCGCAGCGAGCTCGACGGCGGCGATCGCGTCCACCAGGTGTGGCTGCCGCCGCTGCCGGCCCACCAGGCTCTGTCCTCCGTGCTCGAGGCCCCCGCCTGGTGGGAGCGCCCCGCGGCGCAGGATGGAGCTGTTCTGGGCGGGGTGCGCACCACCGTGGGCCTCCTCGACCGTCCGACCGAGCAGCGTCAGGACCCGCTGGTGCTCGACCTCGCGGGGGTCGGCGGCCACGTGGCCATCGTGGGCGCGCCCCAGACCGGCAAGAGCACGCTGCTGCGCACGATGCTCACCTCGCTGTTCGTCACCTACGAGCCGATCGAGCTGCGCGCCTACGCGCTCGACTTCGGGGGTGGGCTGCTCCGTGCCCTGTCGGCGGCGCCGCACGTCGGCGGCGTGTGCGGCAAGGTCGAACCTGAGCAGGTCCGGGCCACGGTCCGCCAGCTGCGCGCGCTCATCGTGGAGCGCGAGGATCGCTTCCGGGAGCTCGGGATCGACTCGATGGCGGATGCGCGCGCCCGCGGGCGCAGCGGGCTGCTCGAGCCCGAGCATGCCGCCGACGTGCTGCTGGTGATCGACAACTGGGCGGCGCTGCTGCGCGACTACGAGGACCTGACCGAGGACCTCACCGAGATCGCGGCGGCGGGACTCCAGCACGGGATCCACCTGGTGATCACGGCGGGCCGGTGGGCGGAGATCCGCCCGGCGATCCGCGAGGCCTTCGGCACCCGGCTCGAGCTGCGCCTCAACGATCCGATGGAGTCCGACTTCGGCCGCCGGATCGCCGAGACCGTCCCCGCTGGAGCGCCCGGGCGCGGCGTCACCCCCGCCGGCCTGCACTTCCAGGTCGCGCTGCCCCGCATCGATGGCCGGGCCGAGACGGAGGGGATGGGCAAGGCGGTGGCCGAGTTAGCCCGCGAGCTGACCCGTCGCTGGGACGGCGAGCCGGCCACACCGGTCCGCGTGCTCCCGGAGATGCTCTCGCTCGACGAGGTGCTGCCGCCGGCCAGCGGCGGCTTCCCGATCGGGATCGAGGAGTTGACGCTGGCGCCGGTCGGGCTCGATCTCGCCGGCGGCGACCAGCACCTGCTGGCGCTGGGTGAGCCGGGCTCGGGTCGAACCTCGCTGCTGCGCACGGTGGCGGTCTCGCTCGCCCGGCAGGCGTCCGGCGCGAGGGCCGCTCGCCTCGTCGCGATCGATTTCCGGCGCGGCCTGGCCGACCTGGCCGGGCTTGGTCTGCCGTTCCGGCTCGTGTCCCGCCCACCCCAGGTCGAGGAGGTGCTGAGCGAGCTGCGCGAGACCACCGTCGAGCGTCTCCGGGCGCTCGATCATGGCGAGGCGGCCAACGGCAACGGCCACTTCAAGGGCCAGGAGATCTACATCCTGGTCGACGACTACGACCTCGTCTCGGCGATGCCGATGAACTCGCTCAGCGGGCTCGCGGACCTGATCTTCCAGGGCCGGGACGCCGGGATCCACGTGGTGCTGGCGCGCGCGGCTGCCGGCGCCGCCCGGGGGATGCTCGACCCGGTGATGTCACGCCTCGTCGAGTCGGGAGCGCCGGCGGTGCTCCTCAGCGGCGACCCGCACGAGGGTGCACTGGTCCGCGGTGTGCGAGCCGAGCCGCTCCCGCCGGGGCGAGGTCGGTTGCTCCGCCGCCGCGGCCGACCCGCGCTCGTGCAGCTCGCGTATGTGGCACCGGTGCAGGGCGAGCCGGCCGAGCCCGAGCGACCGGGCCGCCGCGGGACTTCCACGACGACGCTTCACAGGGCAAGGGAGGCGACATGGCAACGTTCAAGGTAGTCAGCGAGGAGCTGACCGCAGCCGGGGCGCTGATCCGCTCCGACGACAGCTCGCTCGGCACCGCCAACGGCAAGGTCAGCTCGGCCGGCGCGGGCGCGGCCGCCGGAACCCCGGCGGCGGGTGCGTTGAATGAGTTCGTCGACGCCGTTGGAGTCGCGGTGTCGACGGCGCATACGGCGGTCGGGTCGCTGAGCACCGCGCTGCAGGAGGCGGCCATCGCCTACCAGGCCGCCGAGTCGTCTGCGGCCGGATCGCTGAAGGTGAAGTGATGAGCATGGGATCGCCATTCGGACCGGGTACAAGCCCCCTGTTCGGCGCCGGCGGTGGATCGTCGCTGACCGCCGGCGGCGACCCGCTCTCGGGCTTCACCGGCTTCGGCTTCAACATCCCGCAGGGCGACCCCGGGGCGATCGCCGGCGCCGGCCGGGACATCAGTCAGATCGGGCTCGCGTTCGAGCAGCAGGGCCGCTCGCTCGCGGCCGGCACCCGCATCGCCGTCGACGCCGACGGAGGCTGGTCGGGCACGGCGTCGGGTGCCTACGCCTCCGCCGCGGGCCGGCTCATCTCGACGCTCAACGGCAACGCCGGCGCCTGCCGGAGCGCGGCCAAGGCGCTGGAAACGCTGAGCACCGCGCTCAGCCACGCCCAGTCCGTGACCAAGCAGGCGCTCTCCGACTGCGAAAAGGCGCAGGGCGAGATCACCCGCCAGCAGGGGATCGCCGATGAGCAGGGCGCGACGGCGATCCGTGCCTCGGAGGCGGCCGTGGCGCCCGGCGTTCATCCCAGCGTCGCCGCCACGCTCAATCACCAGGCTCGCGCCGCCGGTCAGGCGGCGTCGGCTGCATCGGCGGCGGTGGGGCGAGCGCAGACGGCGCTTAACGACGCCAAGACGCGCGGACTGGGCGCGTACGAGAGCTACATGCACGAGGCGGAGGGGCTGCGCGGCCAGATCGCGTCGGCGGCCGGCGAGCTGCGCGACGCCCCGCCGGCGGGCGGCCCGGTCGACATCCCGATCACGCCGTCGACGTCCGACATCATCCTGGCCAACGCGCTCGCCAACAAGCTCGCGACCGGGCAGATCAAGGGCCCGCTGCTCAACGCCGTGCCCGCGAATGAGCGGACCCCCGGCGTGATCGCGGCGCTGATCGCCTACGAACGCCAGGACATCAACTCTGCGATGGAGCAGGGTGGCGCCCAGGGACCATACGGGCCGTGGACGAACGACCAGTTCCTCAACCCGAACGCGGTCAACGCGATGGTTGCCCAGGGCCTCCTTCCACCCAAGCCGGCCAACTGGGGGTCGATGTCCGATCCCCAGCGCCAGCAGTATCTGAAGGCCCTGGGACCCTATTTCACCGGGCTGACCTGCCTCCCGGATGGCGGTGGGTGCAGCTTCGTCAAGGCCACGGGCACCGGCACGCGCTCGATCCCGCAGGTCCTTCACACGCTGAGCCGGTGGGGCGAGTATACGGCGATCGGCGTGTGCGTCGCCGGCAGCGACGGCGCCTGCATCGGCGCCGTCCGGGTGGCGTTGGTCGCCGACACGGCGAACAATGTGGCCAGCGCCTCTTCGCCGGTCAACTTCCTGGCCCGCGAGGGCGTGACGGGAGCGGAGACGATCGTGGCCGGTGGGGGTGGCATCATCGCCTCGTCGCTTGGCAAGGCCGGGAAGTTCGAGGGGGCGCTGCCCACCTCGACGCTCGGCCAGACCGCACTCAAGATCTACTTCACGACCCCCAGCGGGGTGGTCACGGTGATCGAGCCCACAATCGACCACAACCTGTTCGGAGACACCGGCGCCAGCGGGGGTCATGGCCCCAAGTAGCGCCCGCACGTACCGGAGCACCGACAACGGCGGGATCGGCGGGTTCGTCAGCATCTTCCCGGCAGGTTTGGTGGTCTGCGGGATCGCGTTCCTGATCGCACCATTTCGCTGGGGGACGTCTCCGGCGATCGGCGTCCCGGTGGCGCTGATCTTTTTCGCCGCTGCCTACGGGCTGTGGCGTCTCTCCCGGCGCTTGCGCCAGGCCAGCCTGACGGTCAGCAGCACCGACGGCGTGACGATCGTCAACGCCGGCCGCCGCCGCGACCTGAAGTGGGATCAGGTCCTGCGCTTCCGGCCGGGCACCGTTGCCGCCGCCAGCGCCTTCCGGGGCGAGATCCCGGTCGTCGTCGCGGATCTCAGCGACGGCACCTCGGTGGCGATCGACGCCCTGAAGGTCGACCATGGCCGCTTCGCCGCCGACAAGGACCACGCCCGGGTCGAGCAGCTCTGCAAGCAGATCGAGTGGTACCGGCCGAAGCCTGTGAGGGCGTAGACGGCCTGCTACGCGTAGAGCGCTTCGATCTCCGCGGCGTACTTCTCGGCGATCGGACGCCGCTTGAGCTTCATCGTCGGCGTGAGCTCGTCCCCGGCCGGCGGCCAATCGCACTCGAGCAGCTTGAAGCGCTTGATCTGCTCGACCCGGCTGAGGTGTGAGTTGGCCCGCTCGACGCCCGCTGCGACCTCCGCGAGGACGGCCGGCTCGTTGGCCATCGCCTGCAGGTCGGGGTCGGCCAGGCCGTGTTCGGAGGCGAACGTGGCCGTGGCGTCGGGGTCGAGCACGACCAGCGCGACGTTGTAGGGACGGCGGTCTCCGATCGCGATCGCCTGGCCGATCAGCGGGCTGCCCTGCTTGAGCTGCTGCTCGATGTTCGCCGGTGACATGTTCTTGCCGGCGGCGTTGATGATCAGTTCCTTCTTGCGGTCGACGATAGTGAGAAATCCCTCGTCGTCGAAGGTCCCAATGTCACCCGTCTGCAGCCAGCCGTCGGGGTCGATCGTGTCCGCAGTCTTCTGAGGCTGGTTGCGATAGCCGGCCATCACGGTGTCGCCGCGGACGAGCACCTCGCCGTCGTCGGCGATCCTGATCTCGAGACACTCGATCGGCCGCCCCACGCTCCCGAACCGCAGCCGGTCGCGCGGCACGATCGTGGCCACGTTGGCGAGCTCCGACATCCCCCACACCTCGCAGATGTCGACCCCGATCGCCGAGAAGAATTCGAACAGCTCGAGCGGTGCCGGGGCGGCGCCGATCAAGTACGAGATGCAGCGGTCGAACCCGATGCGCTCGCGGATCTGGGCGAAGATCAATGCGTCGGCCTGTTCGCAGGCGTCGGCCAGCTCTGTCGGGACCGGCTCGCCGCGCTGCTCGAGCCGCACCTTCTCCATCGCGGCTCCGATTGCCCGCTGTGTGGCGATCCGCTTGGTCTCATCGGGCTCGGCGGCGATCCCCGCTTCGAGCGCCGCCTTGAGCTTCTCCCACACCCGCGGCACGCCGCCGAACCGGGTCGGCCGCGCGTCGGCGACGTGGGCAAAGATCTGCGAGGGGTCGGGACAGGTGGTCAGGGTGAGGCCGAAGATCATCTGGGCGTAGTGCGTGAGACCGCGGTCGGCGATGTGCGCCAGCGGCAGATATGAGACGACCGACGGCGTGCCCGTCTCGTTGGCGAACTCGCCGCACGCCACCAGGCCCCGGCCCTGCGCGAGCTCGTTGGCGTGGGTGAGCTGAACGCCCTTCGGCGGCCCGGTGGTCCCGGAGGTGTAGATCAGCGTCAGCACGTCGCTCGCTTGAACCGCGCGCCACGCCGCCTCGAAGTCGAAGTCGTCGCCCGGGTCCAGCGCCTCGAGGTCCTCGAGCGTGATCGCCCCCTCCGGCTCGGGATCGTCGAGCACGATCAGATGCTCGACCGTGTCGGTCTGCGCGAGCGCCTCGCGGGCCCGCTCCGCGAACACCGCCTCGACCACCATCACGCGGTTGCCGGCGTCGCCCAGCAGGAACGCGATCTGCTCGGCCGAGGACGTGTTGTAGATCGAGAACGGGATCGCTCCGAGATGCATCGCCGCCGTGTCGAGCAGATGGAACTCGGGGCGGTTGGTGAGCATGAAGCCGATCGCGTCGCCCGGGCCGACGCCGAGCGCATGGAAGGCACCGGCGAGCTTCCGCACTCGGTGCGCGTACTCGGCGAACGTGATCGAGACTTCGTCGCCGAGCGTGCGCAGCGCGACCCGGTCCGGCCGCGCGGCCGCGGTGATCTGGAACGCCTCGCACATCGTGGTGGCGGCGAGCGCCGGCGGAGTCGGTGTGGCGGAGGCGGTCTCCAGCGAGGTCATGGCACCAGCACCACCTTTCCGATATTGCGCCGCTCGGCGATGTAGCGGTGGGCGTCGGGCGCCCGGTCAAAGGAGAACGCCTGTGCGAGCGCCGGCTTGACCGTGCCGTCGGCCAGCAGCTCGGTGAGCGGCCCGGTCCAGCGATCGGCCGACTGGAACTCGTCCCAGATGCTGAGCACGTTGAGCCCGATCACCGCCTTCGAGTCCGACATCTGCTTGATCAGGTTGAACCGTGGCATCTGGAGCGCGGTCTTGGCCGCCTGGAGCAGATTGCGCTTGTCCCCCGCGACGACGCCGGACGCGCCGAAGCACACCAGCCGGCCGCCGGCGCGCAGCAGCTTGTAGCTGCGCCGGAAGCTCGCGCCGCCGAGCGCATCCATCACCACGTCGAGCTTCGGCACGCCGCGCTCCCATTTTGAGCGCGTGTAGTCAATCGGGTGATCGACCCCGAAGCTGCGGCAGGCGTCGTGCTTCGCAGGCGAGGCCGTCCCCCACACCTCGGCACCGGCGCGCTTGGCGATTCGGGTGCCGGCGATCCCCACGCCGCCGGCGGCGGCGTGGATCAGCACGCGCTCGCCGGGCTGCAGGTTGGCGGCGCGGACCAGCGCTTCCCAGGCGGTGGCGTAGGCGATCGGGACGGTGGCGCCCTCCTCGAAGCTGAAGCCCTCGGGCAGCGGCACGACGCCGTTGGCCTTGGTCACCGCCTTCTCCGCGTACCCGCCGAACCGGGTGGGCGCGACCACGCGCTGCCCGGGTTGCAGCTCAGTGTCGACGTTCGCCCCCACCTCGGCGACGACACCGGCCACCTCGTAGCCGACCACGCACGGCGGCTTGGGGGCGTCGGGGTACAGCCCGATCCGGGCCATCAGGTCGGCGAAGTTGATCCCGGCCGCCCTGACGTCGATCAGCACCTCACCCACCCCCGGCCGGGGGTCGGGCCGCTGCTCGACTTTCAGGACCTCGGGTCCGCCATGCTCGGTGAGCACCACCGCACGCATGGCGAGAACCTACAACGTGACGGTCCGTCCCGTGACGAACCCGTCGCCGGCGACGATCTCCTCGACGACGTCCTGCGGTACGGCAGTGTCGGTGGTGATCGCCATCGCCGCGAGCCGATCCGCGCCGTCCTCGTCGTCCGACTGGCGGCCCACGGCGGCCGAGACGATGTTGACCCCGTGCTGGCCGAACACGGTGCCGACGCGGCCGATCATCCCCGGGACGTCGCTATAGCGCAGCAGGGTGATGTTGTCCTCGAGCTGGACGTCGAAGCGCTGATCCCACGCCTCGAGCAGATGTGGGCGGTTGCGACGCCCGATCAGCGTGCCCACGACCCGCACCGCCGAGTCGCCGCACACGATGCTGACCCGGATGAGATCGGTGTAGTCGCGTGCCTGGGAGCGCTTGGTCTCCTCGAGTGAGATCCCGCGCTCCTCGGCCAGCGCCGGGGCGTTGACCTCGTTGACCTCCTCCTCCGTGTGGCCGCGGAGGACGCCGAGGAGCACCTGAATCGACAACAGCCGGGTGTCGTGGTCCGCGATCCGGCCGAGGAACTCGGTGTGGACCCGCTCGATCGACGATCCGCGGGCCAACTCGATCGCGATCCGGCCGAGCGACCGGCACAGCGATACGAACGGGCCGAGCACCTCCATGTCCTCCGGGGAGATCGCGGGGACGTTGACGGCGCTCGTGACGACGCCGCCGCTGAGGGCCGCCACCACCTGTTCGGCCGCCTGGTAGCCGGCGCGGTCGGTGGCCTCGGCGGTCGAGGCGCCGAGGTGCGGGGTCACGATTACGTTCGGATAGCCGAACAGGGGGTGGTCGGTGATCGGCTCGCTTCGGAACACGTCGAGCGCGGCGCCGGCGACCTTGCCCGAGTCGAGTGCCGCCTTCAGGTCCTCGTCGACGACGAGCGGCCCGCGGGCAACATTTAGGACTCGGACGCCGTCCTTGCACTTGGCCAGCGCCTCGGCGTCGAGCCAGCCCTCCGTGTCGGGCGTCTTCGGCAGGTGCAGGGTGAGGAAATCGGCCGCCGCGTACACGGCGTCGGAGGAGTCAGCTTTCTCCACCCCGAGCTCCCGATAGCGCTCCGCGCCGACGTACGGGTCGAACGCGATCACGCGCATCCCGAACCCGCGCGCCCGCTGCGCCACGAGCTGGCCGATCCGGCCGAACCCGAGGATCCCGACCGTCTTCTCGAACAGCTCGACCCCGGAGAAGTTCGACCGCTCCCACTTGCCGCCGGTGAGCGACGCGTGCGCCTGGGGCACGTTGCGGGCGAGCGCCAGCAGCAGCGCCATCGTGTGCTCGGCGGCGGTGATCACATTCGACTGGGGTGCGTTGGCAACCACGATGCCGCGCTTGGTGGCGGCCCCGACGTCGACGTTGTCGACTCCGACGCCGGCCCGGCCGACAGCGCGGAGCCGCGTGGCCTTTCCGATCAGGTCCGCGTCGAGCTTCGTCGCCGAGCGGATCAGGATCCCCTCGTAGTCACCGATCCGGTTCGCCAGCTCGTCCCGATCCCAGCCGCCCGCCACGTCGACATCGAAGTGCTGCTTGAGCAGCTCGATCCCGGGCTCGCCGATCTTCTCGGCCACGAGGACGCGGGTCATCGAACCTGCTCCAGCACGTAGTCGATGCACGCGGTCAGCGCCTGCACGTCGGCGGGGTCGGTGGCCGGGAACATCGCCACCCGGAGCTGGTTGCGCCCGAGCTTGCGGTACGGCTCGACGTCGACGATCCCGTTCGCACGCAGCGTGGCGGCGACGCTCGCAGCGTCGATCTCGTCATCGAAGTCGATCGTCCCGACCACCAGCGAACGCTTGTTGTCGTCTTTGACGAACGGCGTGGCGTGAGGGTGCCTCCGCGCCCATTCGTACAGGTGGGTCGAGGAGGCGGTGGTCCGCTGCACCATCGCGTCGAGGCCGCCCCGTTCGTGTATCCAGTCGAGCTGGTCGGCGAGCAGGTACAGGGTGGCGATCGCCGGCGTGTTGTACGTCTGGTTCTTGACCGAGTTCTCGACCGCTGTCTTCAGCGAGAGGAAGTCCGGGATCCAGCGCTCGCTGCTCGTGGCGCTTGGCCTGTCAGCCTCGATCTGGTTTATGCGCTCCTGGGCTGCTGGGCTCAGCAGCGCCAGCCAGAGGCCGCCGTCGGAGGCGAACCCCTTCTGCGGCGCGAAGTAGTAGGCGTCCGCATTCGTGACGTCGGTGGGCAGGCCGGCGGCGCCACTCGTGGCGTCGATCAGGACGAGCTGGTCCGTGTTGCCGGTGCTCGGGCGCACGACCGGCACCATGACGCCCGTCGAGGTCTCGTTCTGGGCCCAGGCGACCACGTCGGGCTGTTCGTCGGTGATCGCGGTGGGATCGGGTGCGTCACCCGCCGGCGCGTCGATTACGACCGGCTCGTCGAGGAACGGGGCGGCCTTGGTGCATGCCGCGAACTTGGAGGAGAACTCGCCGTAGGTGAGGTGCAGCGACTGCTCGCGGACCAGCGACGCGGTGGCCGCGTCCCAGAACGCCGTGGTGCCGCCGTTGCCGAGCGCGACCTCGTAGCCGTCGGGCAGCCCGAACAGGTCGCGCAGACCCTCGCGCACCTGGCCGACGAGCTGCTTGACCGGCTTCTGCCGGTGCGAGGTCCCCATCACCTTGGCGCCCTCGCCGGCGAGGTGCTTCAGCTGCGCCGGCCTGACCCGGGACGGTCCCGAGCCGAACCGCCCGTCGACCGGCTTGATCTGTTCAGGAATCTGCAGAACGGTCTGGGTCATGCTGGCTCCTCGAAGGTAGCGGTGTCGACATGCCCAGGCGCGCGGCGTTCAAGCGGCCGCCGCTTCCCGGTGGTTC
>DASXOS010000177.1:0-11741 GCA_036494115.1 Solirubrobacteraceae bacterium
AGTGGTACGTGCCGCCGGAGAACGTGCCGCCGACACGGACGAAACACTCGAGCGAGATCGGCGTCTGCTCGGGCAGCTGCTCGACGGTGAACAGCGCGCCGAGGTCGTACGGGATCGAGTCAAACCCGCACGAGTGCACGAGTCGCGCCCCGCTCCGCTGCGCCTGCTCGTGGTAGCCGAGCCACATCCGGTCGACGAACTCAGGCTCGCCGGTGAGGTCGACGTAGTCGGTTCCGGCAGCGGCGCACGCCGCCACGAGCGGTTCGCCGTAGAGGATGTACGGGCCGACCGTGGTGATCACGACCTTGGTCGACTCGGCCACCGCGCGCAGCGAGTCGGCGTCGGTGACATCAGCGGACAGCAGTGGCAGCTCGGCGCACGCGGTGTCGATCTCGGCGAGGTTCGCGCGGACTGACTCGAGCTTCTGGCGACTGCGGCCGGCCAGCGCCCACCGGGTCCCGGCCGGTCCGTGGCGGGCCAGGTACTCAGCGGTCAGCGCGCCGGTGAACCCGGTGGCGCCAAAGACCACGATGTCGTAGTCGCGCTCGTTGGTGGCGGCGCTCACCCTCTGACTCCCACGAACTCCGACTCTATCTGTCCCAGCTCGGTCACCGGCTCCTCGCCGAAGATGACCTCCCGCCCGATCCGGTACCAGTTGTTCGTCGCCTGGAGCTGCCCGAGGATCCCGAACACCAGGCCGAACGCGCGCAGCGTCACGATCTGGTTGGCGGGCAGCTTGAGGTCGCCGAACCCCGCCTTGCGCATGTCGCCGTGCTCGAGCAGGATCTTCGTCGCATCCTTGGGCGTGAGCGTCACGTCGCGATCCTCGAGAAACCACCAGGTGGCCGCTCGGTACTTCTCCATCAGCGGCTGCACGAGCTCGCGCCGGCGCTTGGAGATGATCCCCTGGGCGACGGTCAGCTCGAACAGCCGCTCAGCGTCCTGGGCGTAGCACGCCTTGAGGATCTCTAGCTGGTCGTCGACGTCTTCCCGAGTCTGGCGCTTGAAGAAGCCGAAATCGATGAACGCCACCCGGCCGTCGGCCATGAACAGCGAGTTGCCGGGATGCGGATCGCCGTTGAGGAGCAGGTGGCGGTACGGGCCGTTGACGTAGAAGCGGAACAGGATCTCCCCCCAGCGCGAGCGCTGCTCGTCGGAGTCGCCCCGGATCTCGGCGAACTTCCGCCCCTCGATGAACTCCGTGACGATCACCCGCTCGCGGCACAGCTCGGTGATGACGGCGGGCACGACGATGAACGGGTGGGGATGGGCGGGATTCGAATACACGCGAGCCAGCGCGCGGTGGTTCATCGCCTCGAGCTCGTAGTCGAGCTCCTCGCTGATCCGCTCCGTGACCTCCTGGGCGATCTCCTTGGTGTCGAGGCCGGGCGCGAACCGCGAGGCCAGGCGCAGCACCATTCCCAGGTTCTTCAAATCGGCGCGGACGACGTCCTTGATGCCGGGGTACTGCACCTTGACGGCGACATCGCGCCCATCGTGCAACCGCGCCCGGTACACCTGACCGATCGACGCCGCGGCGATCGCCTCTTCATCGAACTCGGCGAACGCTGCTGACAGCGGCTCGCCGAGGTCCTGCTCGATCACCTTGCGCATCTCCTTGAACGAGACGCTTGGCGCCATCGTCTGCAGCTGGGCCAGCTTCGCCTGGAACTCATCGCGGTACGGGCCGGGGACCATGCCGGGGTCGATCACCGACAGGGTCTGACCGACCTTCATCGCCGCGCCCTTCATGCCGCCGAGCACCTTGACGAGCTTGTCCGCCATCTCGAGCGCCTGCCGTCCCAGCGCCTCCTCTGCCTCATCCTCGGAGCGCATCGTGTTGGCGGCGCGCGTGCCGAGCTGGCGCACCGCGGCGCCGGCGGCCATGCCGCCGAGACGGCCCGCGCGGCCGATCCGTGAGGTGTTGAGGCGTCTGTCGGACATCGTGGGTGCCCTGTTGGCAGAATGCCAACATACCCCAACGAAAGGCAGCTACATGACAGTCCTCGACGGCAAGGTCGCGATCGTGACCGGCTCGGCTCGCGGCATCGGCCGCGCCACCGCGGAACTGCTCTCGGAGCAGGGCGCGAAGGTGCTGATCAACGACCTCGACGGCGATGTCGCCGAGCAGACCGCTTCCGAGATCCAGGGCGACACGCTCGTGTTCGCCGGCGATCTCACCAAGCCCGGTGTCCCGGACGAGCTCGTGGGGAAGGTCGTCGACGAGTGGGGTCAGGTCGACATCCTCGTCAACAACGCCGGCTACACCCTCGACGCCCCCATCCACAAGATGAGCGACGAGTGGTTCCAGCGGATGCTCGACATCCATTCGATCGTCCCCTTCCGGATGTGCCGCGCCGTCGCCCCGCACATGCGCGAGCCCGCGAAGAAGGAGAAGGAGGATGGTCGTGAGGTGTTCCGCAAGATCGTCAACGTCTCCTCGATCTCGGGCACGATGGGCAACGCCGGCCAGGCCAACTACTCCTCGGGTAAGTCCGCCGTCGTCGGCCTGACCAAGACCCTGGCCAAGGAATGGGGCCAGTTCAAGATCAACGTCAACGCCGTCGCGTTCGGCTACATCGAGACGCGCCTGACCGCCTCCAAGGACGAGTCGAACACCATGGAGATCGGTGGCGAGAAGGTCCAGCTCGGGATCCCCGATCAGATGCGCGGGATGGCCTCGATGCTGATCCCACTCGGCCGTCCGGGTAGCCCGCAGGAGGCCGCGGGCGGCGTGTTCTTCCTGTGCTCGCCCTGGTCGAACTACGTGCACGGCCAGGTCCTGAACATCACCGGCGGCCAGTTCACCGGCATGACCAGCTGACGGTGCGCCTCGCGGGGGCGATCGCGGGGTGGCTGTCGTGTCTGGCGCTGCTCGCATGCTCGATGCCAGCCGGGGCGGAGGCGGCCGGCATCGAGCCGGTGTACGGGCCGGAGCAGGCGCTGCCGACGTTGCCGGCGCCGGTCATCGGAGCCGAGGGGGTCGCTGCGGATGCCGCCGGCAACACGTACGCGCTCGATCGCAACCGCGTGCTCGCGCTGCCCGCGGGCGCGACCTCATTGACCGTGGAGCGGGTACTGCCGTTCACCGGCCTGAACGCCCCCGGTGGGATCGCCGCCGACGCCGCCGGCGACGTGTACGTGGCCGACACCGGCAATGGGCGAGTGGTCGAGCTGTTCGCGGACGGCACCGTCGAGCGCGTGCTGCCGTTCGGCTTGCAGGCCCCGAACGCGGTCGTCGTCGACGCTCAGGGCGATGTGTTCGTGGCCGATCGAACCGCGGTGCTCGAGCTGCCGGTCGGGGCGTCGGCCTGGTACCCGCTGCCCTTCGGAGACGGGATCCTCCCCACCGGGATCGCTGTCGACTCGCTTGGCGACGTCTTCGTCGCCAACGGCGGCGGCGGCGACGTCGAGGAGCTCGCGCCGGGCGCCAGCGCACCCACCCCCATCGCAGGTGTGAGCGGGCGCGCCCTGGCCGTCGGACCGATTGACGAGCTGTACGTCGGCGGCCATGACGGCGTCGAGCAGGTGCCGCCGCCGTCCGGCTCGGGATTCCCCGATTCTCCGCTCCCCCTGGCGGGGGTGACCGATGTCACCGGCGTGGCGGCCACGGCGCGGGGCCTCGCCGTGTCGGTGTCCTCTGGCTCGGTCTACTTCCAGCCGGCTGGCGAGGCGCCGCCGGCGGGCGAGGTGCCGCTGCCGTTCACCGGCGTGGCGCCGGGCGACGCCGAGTCGGTGGCCACCGACGGGCACGGCAACCTGTATGAGGTTCTGGACGGCCACGTTGTCATCCAGCCGATCGGGTCGCCCGCTGGCACCGCTCGCCTGGTGCCGATCGTCGGCGACGCGCACGCGGTTGTCGCCTACGGGCTTGGCAACGTGTACGCCAGCGTCGCCGGCGGCACCCTCACGACGACGATCGCACGGTGGCACCCGGGCGACTCCGCGGGAGCCACGCGCTACCAGCAGAACGACCCGATCGGCGCGATCGCGGCCGATGCCCGCGGCGATCTGTTCTGGACCGAGACCCACAATGGCCCGTTCGCGGCCCTCGGCTCGGTGTTTCGCCTGGGTACCGGCGAGGGCACCGCCCAAGCCGTGCCGTTTCCCAACATGCGCGATCCCACGGGTCTCACTGCGTCTGCCGGTGGCGACGTCTATGTGAGCTCGGACGGCGGACTGGTCCGCCTGGTCCGCGCCGGCGCGGCGGGCTCATCGATCGTGCCGTTCGCGGCCGGGGTGTCTCAGGTCGGTGTTGACCAGGCGGGCGACGTGTTCGGCACGAGTGGCGGCCGCATCGACCTGCTCCCGGCTGGCGCCTGCCAGGCGAACCAGGTGCCGCTCACCTTCGCCGCGCCTCTGAACCCGGCGACCTTCGCGGTCGATCCGCGGGGCGACCTGTTCGTCCCCGACGCCGGCGCCCACCACGTGGAGATGTTCCCGGCGACCGGCACGAGCCCCGTTCCCGCGTGCCCGATCCGGGTCTCGGGCTTCAGCCTACGGGCGAACGGAACCGCGAAGCCGGCGCTGCGGTTCACGCTCACCTCGACGAACGCCCACGGAGTCCGCACCGTCACGCTCACGCTTCCCGCGGGACGGCTGCGCTTCAGCAAGGGCAGGGCACTGAAGCGGGGGCTCGCGCTGCGGACCAACCGGTCCCGCCATCCGGCGTTCCGAGTCAGGCATCACGGCGGCCAACAGCTCGTCGTCACGCTGAAGCGTGCCGCTCGGCGGCTCTCGCTCAGCTTTGCCCACGGTGCGATCGTCATCAGCCCGATGTCCGGCTTCCTCTACGGCGAGGGGCCGACGACGATCACCGTGCGGGGCCGCTCGGGGCGGACGATTCCGCTGTCGGTCCCCACTCTCACGCACTGACGTCGCCGGGTCAGGCTGGTCGCAGCTCGTACTCGGCGGCGTTGAAGCGGCGGGTGCGCAGCCACAGACCCGCCATGAACCCGGGCCACCACACGCCGTTGCGCCCGTTCCCGTCCAGGTACCAGCTGCGACAGCCGCCCTCGTTCCACACGCTGTTGGCCAGCCGCTCCTCGGTCTGCCGGGACCAGCGGTCGTAGACCTCGCGCCGGACCTCGGCCACCCTGGCCCGGCGCTTGCGCATCGTCTTGAGCGCCTCGATCGCGTAGTTCACGTGCGCCTCGGTGGTGAAGATGATCGAGTTGTAGCCGCCCGCGCTGTTCGGCCCGACGAGCAGGAACAGGTTCGGGAACCCGGCGATCGTCGAGCCCAGGTACGCGCGCGGGCTGCCCTCCCAGGCCTCCCCCAGCGTCTTCCCGTCCCGGCCCCGCACCCGCGCGAACGCCGGGTTGTCGTGGACCTTGAAGCCGGTGGCGAGGATCAGGGTGTCGAGCTCGCGCTCGGTGCCGCCGACCGTCCGGATGCCGGTCGGCGTGACGCGCTCGATCGCGTCGGTCACGACCTCGGCATTGTCCGCGGCGAGCGCCGGGTAGTAGGTATCGGAGAGCGTGATCCGCTTGCACCCGAGGGTGTAGTGCGGGGTCAGCTTGCGGCGCAGCTCGGGGTCCTTGACCTGGGCGCGCAGGTGGCGGCGGCCGACCCCCTCGAACCGCGTCGAGAGGCGGGGGTTGACGATCGTCCCGAACACGGTGAGCTCGAACACCCCGTAGAGCGCCGTGCGCAGGAGCCGCTGCGTCACCGGGAGCTGGCGCCACAGCGTGCGCTCGATGCCGGTGACCGCCCGGTCGGGATCGGGCAGAACCCACGAGGGAGTGCGCTGGAACAGGTGCAGCTTGCCCACCTGCGGCTGGATCATCGGCACGAACTGGACCGCCGAGGCGCCGGTGCCGATCACGCCGACGCGCTCACCGCGCAGGTCGTGATCGTGATCCCACTGCGCCGAGTGGAACACCGTTCCCGTAAAGCTGTCGAGCCCGGGGATATCCGGCGCCGATGGCTGGCTGAGGCCGCCCATCCCGCCGACGACGACGTCCGCGGTCAGCTCCCCACCGGCCGTCTCCAGGCGCCAATGCCCGGCGTCCTCGATCCACTCGGCGCTCTGCACCTCGTGCCCGGTCCGGACATAGCGGAGCACGTCGTAGCGTTCGGCGACGCGATGGAGGTAGTCCCGGATCTCCCCCTGGAGCGGATAGAAGCGGCTCCAGTTCGGGTTCGGGGCGAATGAGTACGAGTACAGCGCAGACGGGATATCGCACTGGCAGCCGGGATACGTGTTGTCGCGCCAGGTGCCGCCGACGTCGTCGGCGCGCTCGAGCACGACCATGTCCGCGATCCCCTCCTGCTTGGCCCGGATCGCCATGCACAGGCCGGAGAACCCGGCACCGACGATCGCGAGCTGGTGGTGCTCGGTCACGGCATGTCCGCCCGCGCCAGCAGTCCCTGGATCGGTCCCGGGGCGAACCGCAGTACGCGGTAGGAGAACGCGGACTCGATCCCGACCGGCACGATCGCGTGGTTGCGCTGCACCGCGCCGACGATCGCCTTGGCCACCAGGTCGGGCGAGTGGCCGAACCGGAACGCGCGGACCGCGGTCTCGCGCTTGGTGGCCAGCGCGCCGACCATCTTCGCGTGCGACGCGATCGGCGTGCGGATCAGCCCCGGGCAGATCGCGCTGACGCCGACGCCGCTCCCCGCCCAGTCGGCGCGCAGGCACTGCGAGAGGCTGATCACGGCGGCCTTCGACGCGCAGTACGCGGCCATGTGGCGATGCGGCGTGTAGCCGGCGCCCGAGGCGACGTTGACGACATGGCCGCGGCCGCGCGCCACCATCCCCTCGCCGAACACGTGGCAGCCGTAGACCACGCCATCGAGGTTGACGCCCCGCAGCCACTCCCAGTCCTCGGGCGAGCTGTCGAGGAACGGACCACCCAGGCCGACCCCGGCGTTGTTGACAAGCACGTCGACCGGGCCGAGGTCGGCCTCGACACGCGTTTTCAGGTCGTGGACTGCCTCGCGATCCGACACGTCGCAGGTGTACGAACATGCGGGCGGCCCGCATTGCCGGGCGGTGGCCTGCGCCGCGTCGCCGTTGATGTCGACCGCGATCACTTCGGCCTCGGCGCGCGCGAAGCGCTCCGTGGTCGCCTTGCCGATGCCGCTGCCGGCGCCGGTCACGAGCACGCGGGCGCCGAAGATTTTCACCGCGGCCTCCTCCTCGCGACCATCTTGAGGCCACGACGGGGGCGCAGTGTGAGCGTCGCCTCGGGTTCGACGGGATGCCCTGGCACGAGGTCGTAGACGAAGCGCTGGCTCATGATCGCGGCGACCAGCGTCATCTCCATCAGCGCGAAGCTCTTTCCCACGCACACGCGGCGGCCTCCGCCGAACGGCAGGTACGCCGAGCGGTGGCGGCTTCTCGCCTCCTCGTGCAGGAAACGGGTCGGGTCGAACACCTCGGGCTCGGGCCAGAAGCGCTCGTCGTGGTGCAGTGCGTAGATTGGGATCAGGACGTTGGCGCCGCGCGGGATCCGGTGGCCGTCGATGACGTCGTCGGCGATCGCCACGCGCGGCACGATCCACGCCGGCGGGAACACGCGCATCGCCTCCTGGGTGCAGGCGCTCGTCCACTCGAGCCTCGCGACGTCCTCGAGCGTCGGGCGGCGGCCGCCGAGCACTTCATCGACCTCCTCGAGCAT
The DNA here is from genome assembly GCA_036494115.1 of Solirubrobacteraceae bacterium. Classification (GTDB taxonomy): domain Bacteria; phylum Actinomycetota; class Thermoleophilia; order Solirubrobacterales; family Solirubrobacteraceae; genus Palsa-465. The sequence continues at coordinate 7,629 of DASXOS010000177.1, forward strand.
CCGGTCGCGCGCGTCGGGGTTGAGCGCCAGCAGGTACCACAGCCACGACAGCGCATTGGCGGTCGTTTCGTGACCCGCCATCATCAGCGTCGTCACCTCGTCGCGCACCCGCCGCAGCGGCAACTTCTGGCCGAGCTCGTCGCGGACGGACAGCAGCAGCCCAAGCAGGTCGGCGTGCTCGACCGGATCGAGCTGGCGCTCGTGGATGACCTTCCACACGGTCTCGTCGACCGTGCGCATCACGGCCTGAACCCGATTCAGCGGCGGCGGCAGCAGCGGCGCATGGTGGATGAAAGCGGTCGAGGCGCGGGTCAGCCACACCGGCGGATTCGTGAGGAGGATTAGGCGCGTGGCGCGCTCGGCGGCGCGTAACCCGAGGGTCACCGACGGGCCGATCCGGCGCGCCAGATCGGCCATGCCGCGGCCGAACAGCGCCGAGCCGACCACGTCGAGCGTGAGCTCGGTCATCGCCCGGCTCATGTGCACCTCGATCCTGTCCGAGCCGTCGTCGAGCCGGACCATGAATGCCTCGATCGGATCGATGATCAGATCGCAGAGGACGTCGAGGTGTCGCTTCGCCAGCACCGGGTTGACCAGCATCCGGTGGCGTCGCCACGACTCGTCCTCGTCGGTGAACAGACTCAGCCCGACGACCGCGCGCAGGAGCTCGTACTCGATCGACTTGTGGTAGCGGTCGACGCCGGCGTGGAGCACGTGGTCGACGTACTCGGGGTGCTTGAGCACGAACACCGTGCGGCCGGCGAACCGGAACTGGGCGATGTCGCTGCCCGCCGAGCCGCGGATCAGCAGACCGTCGACCCTCAGCCCGTCACGGAGCGTCTCGCGTGCGACCTGAAATCCGCTGACACTCGGGGTGCGCCGAGTGGCTCGCGGCGCCGCGGTCGCGGTGGCGCTCACGCGGGCTCCGGCTCCGACGCGTGCGGCGCGGCCGGCCGTGGAAACGGGCGCTCGGAGAAGTGCTCGGCCTCGAGCTTTCCGAGTTCGGTCACCGGGTCCTCGCCGAACAGCCACTCCCGGGCCACGTCGAGCCAGCTGCCGGTCGCCTGGAGCTGCCCGAGCAGTCCAATCAGCAGCATCACCGCCCGCATCAGCACGAAGTGCTCGGCCGGCAGCGTCAGCGACTGGAACAGGTCCTCGTCGCGCATCTCGTTGTAGGAGCGCATCATCGCGCCGGTCACCGAACCGTCGACGGTGACCGGGCGGTCGACGAGCAGCCAGCCGAAGATGGTCTGATAGTTACGCAGGAACGGCTCCGCCAGGCCGCTGTCGGCGGGAAGCGCGCCCAGCCCCGAGATCACCTCGAACAGCGCCTCCGCGTCGCCCTCGTATGTGGCCCGGGTCGACTGGATCAGCTGCTCCACCTCGGCCTGCGACATCGTCTTGAAGAACCCGAAGTCGAGGAACGCCACCCGGCCGTCGTCGAGGAACAGCGAGTTGCCGGGATGCGGATCGCCGTTGAGCAGGCGGTGACGAATCGGCCCGTTGATGTAGAACCGGATCAGGATCTCGCCGATCCGGTCGCGCGCCGGTGCGGGCCCATTCTTGATCTCGGCGAACCGCTTGCCATCGACGAGCTCGGAGACGAGCACCCGCTCACGGCACAGGCTGGTGACGACATCGGGGACGACGATGAACGGATGGGGGTGGGCGGGATTCGAGTACACACGCGCCATCGCCCGGTGGTTGGACGCCTCGAGCTCGTAGTCGAGCTCCTGGCTGATCCGCTCGCGGATCTCACCGGCGATCGCGCCGGTGTCGATGCCGGGCGCGATCACGCTCAGCAGCTTCAGCCCGAGGCGCAGGTTCTGCATGTCCGCGTGGATCGCCTCGGCGATGCCCGGGTACTGGACCTTGACCGCCACCGCCCGGCCGTCGTGGAGCTCGGCCCGGTGGACCTGGCCGATCGAGGCGGCCGCGATCGGCTCCGGGTCGAACTCGGCGAACGAATCGGTGAGCTTCTCGTCGAGGTCCTCCTCGATCACCTTGCGGATCGCCTTGAACGGGACCGGCTTGGCGTCCTGCTGGAGCGTGGCCAGGATCTCCTGGAACTGCGGGCGGATCTCTTCGGGCACGAGCCCCAGGTCGACGGCCGAGAGCGTCTGGCCCACCTTCATCGCCGCGCCGCGCATGCCCCCAAGCACCTTGACCAGCGACTCGGCCGACTTCAGCTGCTGGCGCGAGGCGGCGGCCCGGCGGGCGTCCGAGCCGCCGAGCCGCATCGCCCTCGCCGTTGCCTCCCGCGCCGCCACCCCGGCCGCCGCGCCGGTCATCTGCGCGGCCCGTCGGAACCGTGAAGCTTGGATCTGTTCGTCGTCGGTCGCCATGCCCACTGGCGCTCATCGATCGCTTGATCGATGAATCGCGCGCTCGAAGATACCATCCTTTCGATCCTGTGATCGACGAGTCCTCACCGCCGCGGAAGACGACCCGAGCCGAGCAGCGCGCCGCCACCCGTCAGGCGGTGATCGACGCCACCGCGGCCTGCCTGCTGGAGGACGGGTACGCCGCGCTCACCACGCGGCGGATCGCCGAGCGCGCCGGCGTCGCGCAGAGCACCCTGATGCATCACTTCGAGACGCGCGAGGCATTGCTCGTCGAGGCCGTGACCATGCTGGCACTGCGCCTCGCCGAGGACGCGCTCGACGAGATCGACCTCGCCGCCCTGCACCGTCCCGAGCTCCGCGAGGCCGTACTCGACCAGGCGTGGCGCGAGTTCACCTCCCCCCAGGCGCTCGCGGCCGCCGAGCTGTGGATCGCGGCCTGGTCAGAGCCCGAGCTGGCGGCGACGTTGCGCGACCTCGAGCGCCGGATCAGCGCGATCCTGGTCGCCACCGCCTCCACCCTGTTCCCCGACCAGACGGACGACCCCCGGTTCCCGGCGCTGATCGACGCCTCCGTGTCGCTGATCCGCGGCCTGGTGATGGCGATCCCGATCTCGGGACGCGAGGTGGTCGACGCCCGCTGGGAGCTGATCAAGCCCGTGCTGGTCGAGGCCGCGGGGCGGCTGCTCGACGAGTGAGCCTCGATCGAACGGTTCGGATCCGCTTTCGCGCCGAACTTTTCGATTCTGGGTCCGAGGGGTGGACCTAAAACCAAAAAGTTCGAGCCGCGGCGGAACCGCCCGGGCGGGGCGCGACCCGCGGCAGCCCCGCGCAGGCGCGGAGCCGCGGCCGCCTCGCGCAGGCGCCCGCGGCCTAATTGGCAAAGTGCCAATTCGTGCTAGCCTCGCCCCCGTGAGCGCCACCTCCCCGGGCCCTCGCTGGCAGCGGCTGGAACACGACGAGCGTCGCCGGCAGATCCTGGCCTGTGCCCGCCGGCTGTTCTCGGAGCGCAACTACGCGTCGGTGTCGACGTCGGAGATCGCCGCCGAGGCCGGAGTTGCCCGGGGCCTGTTGCACCACTACTTCGGCACTAAGCGCGAGCTGTACTTGGAGGTGGTGCGCAGCATGATGCGCACGCCCTCGAATCCGGTCCCGCGCCGGCTGAACGACGCCCCGCGGCGCAAGGACGACATCGAGCCGGAGATCGCCGACAGCGTCGACCGCTGGCTGACGATGCTCGAGCGCAACCGGGGCACCTGGCTGGCGGCGATTGGGGGGCGCGGCCTCGGCCACGATCCCGAGGTCGAGGCGATCCTCGACGAGGCGCGCGAGCACGCGGCCGACCGCCTGATCGAGTCGCTCCAGACCTACGATCCGGCGCAGGCGCCACCGGCCCTGCGCGCCTCGGTCCGGGCGTACGGCGGGTTCGCCGAGGCGGCCAGCCTGGAGTGGCTGCAGCGCGGCCGCCTCACGCGCGAGCAGACGCAGGAACTGCTCGTGCAGGGCTTCCTCACCATCGTCCGCGACGTCGTCCCGGCGGTGGAGGCTATCCCCGCCGCGGACACCGCAAGAACCGCACATGCAAGACGTTAGGGTTGGCAGACAGCACTCGGCCCGCGAAGGCGCCCTGAGCATCGAAGAGAAAGGCTGACGAGCCATGGCTACGACCACCGAACAGCACACGAACGGAGCAGGGGCGACGGAGGACTCGATCGCGGTCGAGAACCCCGCCACCGGCCAGACGATCACGACGCTGCCGGCCTGCACACCG
>DASXOS010000178.1:0-21509 GCA_036494115.1 Solirubrobacteraceae bacterium
GGGGCCGGCGCTGTTGATCGCTGCACTGCTCGCCCAATTCGCGGTCGACTTCACGGTCTCCACCTTCCGCTTTGCGATCGGCTGCGGCGCCAAGCTCTCCAGCCAGTTCAGCGAGAGCTGGTGGGTGTACGCGATCGATGCCGCGCTGTCGGGGATTGCGCTACTCGTCGCCGAGAACATCCGCTCGCACCCGTGGTCGGCGCTCACGCTGCTGCCGCTGCTCGGCCTGTTCGCGATGTTCGCGCGCGAGCGTCATCGCCGTCTCCAGAACCTGCTCGAGCTCAACAACGCCTATCGGGGGACCGCGCTGGTCCTCGGCGACGTGGTCGAGGCCGACGACGGATACACCGGCGAGCACTGCAAGAGCGTCGTCGGCCTTGCGCTCGACGTCGGAGATCGGTTCGGGCTGAGTGTCGAGCGCCGCCGCAACCTCGAGTTCGGCGCGCTGCTGCACGACGTCGGCAAGATCGCAATCCCCAAGGAGATCATCAACAAGCCCGGCAAGCTCGACCCCGCGGAGTGGACGATCATCAAGACCCACACGCTCGAGGGCCAGAAGATGCTCGACCGGGTCGGCGGGTTCATGCGCGAGGTCGGCCTGATCGTGCGCTCGCATCACGAAAGCTGGGACGGGAGCGGCTATCCCGACGGCCTCGCCGGCGAGGAGATCCCGCTGGAGGCGCGGATCATCGCCTGCTGCGACGCCTGGAACGCGATGCGCACCGACCGCGCCTACCGCAAGGCGCTCGACTACGACGTCGCGGTGGCCGAGCTCATCACGAACGCGGGGCGGCAGTTCGACCCCGAGGTCGTCGAGCAGCTGTGCACGGTCATCGCCCCGACCCACGGTCTGGCTGACGAGCCGGACACGATTGCCGCGCTCGCGCTCCGGCCGGCGGTCTGAGCTCCTGGGCGCGGCCCTTGTGGCGGCTGGCTGGGGAGGGACGCGGTTTCGGAGCGGTGGCGATCGTCTTGCTGGGGAGGGGGTCGGGTTGGGCGGCGGGGCGAGCACGTGCTTTTTGCAGACATTCGGCCGGCGTTGGGGAGGTGGGGGCGCAAATCGGTCGCTTATCAACGCTTTCGCAGTAGGGCCTCGGGTTTCGCGCGCGAATGTCTGCGTTTTGCACGTTGGCCGGCTCGGCAGGAGTTCGCCGCACCATGGAGCCGCCGCACCATGGAGCCGGGCCAGTCGTCTGCTTCCCGGGGTCCGAAGACACGGCGGGGGCGCTCGTCGCTGCGGCCGGCGAGGCGAGTCGCCGACCGCAGCGGTGAGCGTCAGCGCTTCATCCGGGGATCGACGAACACGTCGTCGATCTGCGCACTGCCCAAGAGCTGGGTGAAGCGGAGCGCCACCTGAGCGGTCCCGCCCGAGAGAACACCGGGGACCGCTGAGGCGGTCAGCATCGGCAGCGAGGGCCGCCAGCTGTTGCTCAGCGCGGAGGCGCCAACCGGGATCGCGACCTGGCCAATCCCGGGGACGGTGTAGACGACCTGAATGAGCGTCGATGAGAGGAGCCCGCTCTGGCGGGCCATGAGCCGGAACGTGGGATACGCCGCGTTGACGCAGGTGAACGGCGACTGGGCGCTCGATCCCGCAGGCAGCGAGAGCGAGCTGGAGCCGACCGAACCGGTGATCCCGAACGGATCGCTGCCGGCAGCGGTGTGAGCCTTTCCGGTGAACGTCCAACCGGCGCCGCCGTTCTCGAAGTTGCCGCCCGGGATGAGCTTGTACGAGGACGAATCGCCCCACTGCGCGAACGGCGCAGACAGCGTGGCGCCATCGCAGGCGCCGGTCGAAATCAGGTCCGCCTGGGCGGCGGCTGTAGGGATCGCGGCCAGCGCAGCGCCGGCGATCAGGGCACGCAAAGCCACGCTGCGGCGGCTACCAAGACCACGCTTCATGAGCACGCACCTTCCCTGGTGTCGTACTGGCAACCGAGCTATCTCGCCCGACGCGAGACCTCTGGCTTTGCGTCCCCGGCTCGCGCCGGGTTTGCCCTTTTCAGTTTTGGCTTACGCCACAGGAGATCGACCGAAACAAGCGCTGTCTGAAGCCCCTATCGCCGCAATCTGGACAAATGTCCAGTTTTCGGCGTTCTGAGCTAAACCTCGCGCTGCTCGTGGTCGAACGGCTCCGGCGCGGTCGGCTTGACCGGCTCAACCGCGGCCTGGGGCGACGGGATCTCCGGCTTCGGAAGCTCGGTCCTCGTCGTCTTCGAGGTCTCCTCGCGGAAGCGCTCCAGCGCGCTGTCGGCCATCGACATGAGCTGGCCCGCGACGCTGCGCGCGTCCTCGATCAGCCGCGCTCGCTCGTTCCAGACCGTCTCCGTCTCACTGTCGATCTCACGCAGCCGGCGGTTGGCGTCCTCCGTGATCGAGACCGCGTTGGCGGCCGCATCGGCGACGCACTTGTCGGCCTGGACACGGGCGGAATGGGTGATCTCGTGCGCCTGCTCGTAGGCGGTGCGCAGGATCGAGGCGGTCTGCTCGCCGATCCGGTCGATCTCCTCCTCGACGCTGGCCGCCTGGATCCGACCGGCACGCAGCTCACCCAGCTCACGTTCCAGCTGCGCGATCTCATCGTCGACGGCGATCGGGTCATAGCCGTGCTGAACGACCGGGAACCGCTCGGGCACGGCGGGCCAGGACGCGGTCTCGAGGGCGTCGTATTCCACTTCCTCGACGGGATCCGGATCCCAGTGCGGCGGCTCGAGCGCGGGCCGCTCGCGCCGGCCGCTGAACGCGTGGCCCTGCTGCTGCTGACCACTGAAGGTCCGGGCGAGGCGGTCGCCGAGGTCGGCGAAGCGCGAGTTCGTGGAACGGCGCTTGGTCCCCTCCTCGACTGGCGAGGCTGTTCTGTCGAAGTCGCTCATCTGTGCTCCTTTTTGCGCGTCGGCCGTCGGAGCGCTGTTCGCCTCGCCACGGGGGATCCCTCCGGCTTGGGAGGGATCGTGCAGGCCTACGAGAGCAGGCGTTCGAGCTGGCGCCCGCGCGCGCCGCCGAACTGTGGCGCTCAACGCTCGAGAGCTGTGAGCCACCGCCGATCGACGACGCGATCGAGGCCGAGCTGAAGGAGTTCGTGGTCCGGCGGCGCGCCGAACTGGGCGATTGAGTCTCCTACGTCAGGGGCAGGCGACCCGTGAATGCTTGTCGCTGCAGGCAACCGCCGTGACCCGGAGGCTGAGCGGTCCTGTGACTGTGACCCTGACTATGAACGCGCGCGCGACACGGTCGATCTGCGCGCACACCAGACGGTGGAACGCTTCTCCGGCCGCCGTGCCACGGTGAGGACTCGATCGAACGCCGGCGCACCGGGCCGCGACGATCTGCCGCCCGTCCGGAGTCCGGAAATGGTGAACGATGATGCGGGCCACGTGCCGCGGTGTGTTCACCCACACCGCCGCGGCGCTCGCCGGCACCGCCACGGCTCCCACCAGAACACCAACTGTGACGAGGAACTTAAGCCTCCCCATGAAACACCTCCGTTTAGCTGCCCTTACCCCCGCACGCACTGGTTGGGCAACGCCGTAACGCCCCGCCCCGATTCGCGCGGAAAACACCTCGGGCCGAACTATATGCCCGAGCTCGGGGCCGTGCCATGAGAAAAACCGCACAGCGTGTGAGCGCGGGTCGCTGCTTGCGCGTCTGGTGTGCCCAGGTAAACTGGTGATCGATGACTCATATATCAGGGGTGTGCCACGGGAGGGGCAGGCGATGGCTGTGAGAACCTCGGTCGGGGACGAGTCGGGCGCTCGGCAGCTGCTGGCCGACCGCGCGTACGTCGAGCTCCGCGACCGGATCATCACCTTGGCGATCCCGCCGGGTGCTCCGATCGACGAGGACCGCCTCGGGGAAGAGCTCGAGATGGGCCGCACGCCCGTCCGCGAGGCGATCAAGCGCCTGGCGCTCGAGAACCTGGTCGCGGTGTTCCCGCGGCGCGGCACGTTCGCCTCGGAGATCAACATCACCGACCTGGCAGACATCTCGGACGTCCGCGGGCAGCTCGAAGGGCACGCCGCGTACCGCGCGGCCCAGCGGATCGCCGAGTCCCAGCGCGCCGAGCTCGACGAGCTGCTGGCCGACCTCGCCGCCAGCGAGGGCAGCGACGACACCGAGGCACTGATGGCGCTCGACGCGCGCGTCCATCGCTTCATCTACCGCGCGGCCGGCAACCCGTACCTCGAGGAGACGCTGACCCGCTACTTCAATCTGTCGCTGCGGATCTGGCACCTGGTGCTCGACCGGTTGCCGCACCTGTTCGCGCGGGTGCACGAGCACGACGATGTCCTGCGCGCGATCGCCGAGGGCGACGCCGACGGCGCGCGCGAGACGCTCGTCGAGCACATCGGGACGTTCGAGCGCGAGATTCGCTCGGTGCTGTGATCGCCGACCCGGCGGCGCCGCAGACGATCGCGCGCCTCCTGATCTCGTGCGCCGACCGGCGCGGGATCGTCGCCGCCGTGTCGCGGACGCTGGCCGGTGCCGGCGCGAACATCATCCAGTCGGACCAGTACTCGACCGACCCCGAGGGCGGGCAGTTCTTCATGCGGCTCGAGTTCCAGATCGCGGCCACCGACCTCGACGCACTCGAGCACGAGTTCGGGAGCGTCGGCGACGAGTTCGGGATGGAGTTCTCGTTCTCCCGCGAGGGCCGGCGAAAGCGCGTTGCGCTGATGGTGTCGCGGCCCGACCACTGCCTGCTCGATCTGCTCTGGCGCTGGCGCCGCGGCGAGCTCGACTGCGACATCCCGCTCGTCGTCTCCAACCACGAGGACCTCCGCGCCGACGTGGCCATGTTCGGCGTGCGCTACGTCCACATCCCGGTCAGCGCGGACGCCAAGCCGGCTGCCGAGGCGCGGCTGCTCGAGGTGCTCGGGGGCGAGTACGACCTGACCGTGCTCGCGCGCTACATGCAGATCCTGTCGCCCGATTTCCTCGGACGCGTCGGCACGCCGATCATCAACATCCACCACTCGTTCCTGCCGGCGTTCGCCGGCGCCAACCCGTACGTGCAGGCGCGCGAGCGGGGCGTGAAGCTGATCGGCGCCACCGCCCACTACGTCAACGAGGACCTCGACGCCGGCCCGATCATCGAGCAGGACACGGCGCGCGTGTCGCATCGCGAGAGCGCCGAGCGCCTGGCCCAGATCGGCCGCGACATCGAGCGCACCGTGCTGGCCCGCGCGGTCCGCTGGCACCTCGAGGACCGGGTGCTCGTCTACGGCAACCGGACGGTCGTCTTCACTTAAGGGGGGCTCTGCGTCGCGGGCGGCGGCTGCGGCGCTGTGTATCGCCGGGACCCGGCGTCGTCACGTTTATCGCGGTGCGCCGTCAGAGGCGGGCGGCGAGGTATTCGTCGAGCGGCGCATCGTGGCCGAGGCGCGTCGACAGCGCGTGGGCCTGCTCGAGGGCGACGCGGCCGAGCAGCCGGAGCCGCTGGGGCGCAAGCCGCAGCGAGGCCCCCGATGCGGTCAGCGCCGCCACGACCGCGCCACCGCGATCCCGCACCGGCGCCGCCACCGCGGACAGGCCGGGCTCGAGCTCGTCGACGATCGTGGCGTAGCCCTGATCGCGCACGGCCTCGAGCTCACGCTCGAGCCGGCCGCGGTCGACCACCGTCTCGGACGTCAGCGCGTCGAGTCCCCGATCGCCGAGCGAGGCCGCGCCGAACGCCAGGAACACCTTGCCCGCTGCGGTGCAGTGCAGCGGCAGCTCGCGGCCAATCCAGTTCGTCGCCCCCAGCAGGTGGCGGCCGTCGACCTGGGCCACCGCCTCGGTGCTCGCCGGACCGGCGAGGAACAGGTTCGCGGTCTCGCCGCTCTCCTCGGCGAGCCGGCGCATGCTCGGCTGGGCGAGCTCGAGGAGGTCCTCGCGGCCGACGCCGGAGCGGGCGAAGCGGAGCGCCGCAGCGCCGGGGCCGACCGCCGAGTGGGCCCCGTCCCACGAGACCAGATGGTGGCGCTCGAGCGCGGCCAGCACCGGCTCCAGCTCGATCGCGGCCGTGCCGACGGCGTCGGCGAGCTCTGTCACCGTGCGCGGTGAGCGCTCGAGCACGGCAGCCAGCACCGCCGCGGTCAAATCGGCCGACGAGGCACCGGCGCCAGACGAGTCACTCGTGCTCACGAGCGTCCATCGGGGGTGATCACGACGGTCTGCAGCTCGGTGAACGACTCCATCACGCTCGCGCCGCCGACCTTGCCGATGCCGCTGTCCGAGCCCGACCGGCCGCCGAACGGGAGGTGCGCCTCCCAGTAGTTGCTCGACTCGTTGATGTTGACCCAGCCGGTGCGCACGCGATCGGCGAACTCGAGCCCGTTCGCCAGATCGCGGGTGAAGATCGCCGCCAGCAGCCCGTACGGCGACGCGTTCGCCTGCGCGATCGCGTCCTGGAGCGAGGAGATCTCGACCACTGGGGCCACCGGGCCGAATGTCTCCTCGACCGCCACCCGGGCATCGGCCGGCACATCGGCGAGGACGGTGGGCTCCCAGTACAGCGAGGTCGCGTACCCGTCGGCGCGCGCGCCGCCAGTGACCACGGTGGCGCCCCGGTCCAGGGCATCCGCCACGTGCTCGTCCATCTTCACGGCCACGCCCTCGTTGTTGACCGGCCCCATCGTGGTCGCGTCGTCGAACGGGTCGCCAAGCAGGATGCGCTCGGTCACCCGGCGGGCCAGCAGCTCGACGAACTGGTCGCGCACAGCGCGGTGCACGAGCAGGCGCTCGCCGGCGGTGCAGCTCTGCCCGGCGCACAGGTAGCAGGCGGTCAGCGTCGCCTCGACCGCCGCGTCGAGGTCGGCGTCGTCCATGACCACGAGCGGTCCGTTGCCGCCCATCTCGAGCAGCGCGGCCTTGCCGGCGGCCGCCGAGGCGACACGCCGCCCGGTCGCGGTCGACCCGATGAACGCGACTCCGTCCGTCCCCGGGTTGCGCGCGATCTCGTCTCCCACCACCGGGCCGGGCCCGGTCACCAGGTTGAACACGCCCGGGGGCAAGTCGGCGTCGACGATGCACTGAGCCAGTTCCGCGGCGCACACCGCGGTCGAGGGCGCAGGGGTCCACACGACCGCGTTGCCGCACGCCAGCGCCGGCGCGATCAGCTCGGCGGGCATCGTATACGGCCAGTTCCACGGGCTGATCACCCCGACCACGCCCCGCGCGCGGCGGACGAGCATCACGCGCTTACCCGGCGAGAACGAGTTGGGTAGCTCGCCGCCGAGCCGCTTCGCGTCCTCCGCCGCCATCCGCCAGTACTCGACGAGCTCGTCGACCTCGTCGTAGGCCTCGGCGCGCAGCGGCTTGCCCTGGTCGAGGGTCAGCGCACGGGCCAGCTCGTCGCGCCGCGACTCGACGATGTCGCCGATCGCGTGCATCTTCGCCGCCCGCTCGAACGCGGTCAGCCGCGCCCAGTCGTCGGCGGCGTTACGCGCGGCGAGGATCGCACGCTGCGCATCGGTGCGGTCGCCCTGCGGAATCGTGGCGATCACGTCGCCGGTGGCGGGGCTGATCGCGTCGAACGTCTCGCCGGTGCGGCTGGCCTGCCAATCGCCGCCGAGGAACATCTTGCGAGCAGCGGTCGTGGCCATTCTCGTCGCCCCCGTGGGTCTCGTTGACACAGTTAGACAACTGATATATAACAGCCCGATCAGGCCCGGGTCAATGAGTTCGAGCTCAGAGGACGGCACGCTGGGGTGGCGTGAAGGGCCTGACCGTTTTCTGGCGCAGATCGAGGGACTGTGAGGTTGATTGATGGCAACCGTTGAGGCCGACCGCTCGCCCAGTTCGGGCGGGGACAGCAACGAGCTCGCGAGCTTCGGCTACCGACAGGAGCTCGACCGCTCGCTCGGCAACTTCTCGTCGTTCGCCGCGGGCTTCTCCTACATCTCGATCCTGACCGGCGTGATCCAGCTGTTCGCGTTCGGCTTCGCGTTCGCCGGCCCGGCCGTGTGGTGGACGTGGTTCATCGTCCTGTTCGGGCAGTTCATGGTCGCGCTGTGCTTCGCCGAGATGGCGGGGCAGTACCCGCTCGCGGGCTCGGTCTACAACTGGTCAAAGCGCGTCGCCGGCGACTTCTCGGCGTGGATGACGGGCTGGATCTACGTGATCGGCTCGATCGTCACGGTGGCCGCGGTCGCGGTCGCCTGGCAGGTCGTGCTGCCGCAGGTGACCACGGCCTTCCAGATCTTGGGCAGCAATGCCGACGCGGGCTCGTACGTCACCAAGGGTGGCGCTCAGAACGCGCTGCTGCTTGGGGCAATCCTCGTCGTGTTCGCCACGATTGTGAACCTGCTCGGCGTCAAGGTGATGTCGCGGATCAACAACTTCGGGGTAATGGCCGAGCTGATCGGCTCGACCGTGCTCGTGATCCTGCTGATCTTCCACTTCACCCGCGGCCCCGGCATCGTGCTGCACAACTTCGGGCTCGGCGCCGGACATAAGTGGGGCTACTTCGGCGCGTTCATCATCGGCGGGATCATGAGCGCATACGTGATGTACGGGTTCGACACCGCGGGCACGCTCGCCGAGGAGACGAACGAGCCGAGACGTACGGCCCCGCCCGCGATCCTTCGGGCGCTGGCCGCCGCGGCGACGATCGGCGGGCTGCTGATCATCTTCGCCATGATGGCGGCGCCGAACATCCACGACAAGAACATCCCGTTGCTCGGTCTGCCGTACATCATCAAGCAGGCGCTCGGCAACACGCTCGGAAACATCTTCTTGATCATCTCGGCGATCGCGATCACCGTCTGCACCCTGGCGGTGATGGCGTCGTGCGTCCGGTTGCTGTTCGCGATGGCCCGCGACGGCCGGCTGCCGTTCGGCACCCACATCGCCAGGGTCTCCGGCAGGCGTCGCGTGCCGGTGGTGCCCACGCTCGTCGTCAGCATCCTGGCGCTCGCCCTGCTGGCGATCAACATCGGCAATCAGAGCGCGTTCCTGGCGCTGACCTCGGTGGCGATCGTGATGTTCTACATCGCGTATCTCGGGGTCACCGGCGGGATGCTCTACCGGCGCATCCGCGGGACGTGGCCGAAGCCCGACCACGGACCGTATTTCTCGCTCGGACGCTTCGGCTTCCTGGTCAACGCGATCGCGGTTCTCTACGGCACCCTCGTCGCGATCAACATCGCGTGGCCCCGGGCAGCCGTGTACGACTCGATCGGTCTGGCGAGCGGGCACGGCCACTGGTACTGGCAGTGGATCGCGGTCCTGTTCATCGGGATCGTGGTGATCGTCGGCTCGATCTATTACTTCGCCGTCTACCGGCGCAAGCCGATTGAGGTCCTCCGCGAGCACGCGGCCGAGGTCCCCGACCTCCCCGGCGACATCGCGCTCGGCGAGGCCGCCCCGTGAACGACGGCGGGGAGTTCGATTACGTCATCGCCGGCGGCGGCACAGCCGGGTGTGTCGTCGCCGCGCGCCTCTCAGAGGATCCGGACGTCACCGTCTGCCTGATCGAGGCGGGGCCGTCCGACGTCGAGGACCCGGCGGTCCTCCGGCTCGAGGACTGGATGTACCTGCTCGACTCGGGTTACGACTGGGATTACCTGGTCGAGCCCCAGGAGAAGGGCAACAGCTTCCTGCGCCACGCGCGGGCGAAGGTGCTCGGAGGCTGCTCATCGCACAACTCGTGCATCGCGTTCTGGACGCCGAAGGAGGACCTCGACGAGTGGGAGGCGATGGGCTGCGACGGATGGGGCCACGAGCAGACGTGGCCGCTGATCCGCCGGCTCGAGACCAACGACGGCCCGGGCGATCACCACGGCCGCAGCGGTCCGGTGAACATCCGCACCGTCCCGCCCGAGGACCCGTGCGGGGTGGCGGTGCTCGAGGCCGCGGCGCAGGCGGGACTGCCCACGAGCCGCTTCAACGAGGGCTCGACCGTGACCAGCGGCGCGGGCTGGTTCCAGATCAACTCGGCGGCCGACAACACCCGGATGTCGTCCTCACACGCCTACCTGCACCCGCTCATCGGCCAGCGGCCGAACCTCGAGATCCGCACCCACTGCTGGGTCAGCCGCGTCGCCATCGAGGACGGGCGCGCCACCGGAGTGGAATACCTGTCCCCGGACATCCTCACGCACGCGCGCGTGCGCGCTCGCCGCGAGGTGATCCTCAGCGCCGGCGCGATCGACACGCCGAAGCTGCTGATGCTGTCCGGGATCGGGCCCGGCGAGCATCTCCGGGAGTTCGGGATCGAGACGCTCGTGGACTCACCGGGCGTCGGCGAGAACCTCGACGACCACGTCGAGGGGATCATGCAATGGGACGCGAAGAAGCCGATGGTCCGCCACTCCACACAGTGGTGGGAGATCGGGCTGTTCTCGACCTCGGAGCCCGGGCTCGACCGGCCCGACCTGATGATGCACTACGGGTCGGTGCCGTTCGACATGAACACCGCGCGGTGGGGCTACCCGACGACCGAGAACGGCTTCTGCCTGACCCCGAACGTGTGCCGCGGGCGCTCGCGCGGAACGGTGCGCCTGCGCTCGCGCGACTTCCGCGACCGCGCGCGGGTCGATCCGCGGTACTTCACCGATCCCGACGGTCACGATGAGCGGGTGATGACCTACGGCCTCAAGCTGGCGCGAGCGATCGGCTCGCAGCCGGCTCTCGCCGAGTGGGCCGGGCAGGAGCTTGCGCCCGGCCCGGATGTGCAGACCGACGACGAGTTCGTCGACTACATGCACAAGACCCATAACACGGTCTACCACCCGGCGTGCACGGCGCACATGGGCCCGGACTCCGATCCGACCGCGGTGGTCGATCCGCGGTTGCGGGTGCGCGGGGTGGCCCGGCTGCGGATCGCGGACGGTTCGATCCTGCCGTTCCTACCGGCGATCAATCCCTGCATCACCACGATGATGGTGGGGGAGAAGTGCGCGGACATGATCAAGGAGGACGCGTCGCCCACAGCGGAGCCGGTGGCCCCGCCCGCGACCGTGTGAGCGACACCGTCGCCGACCCCGGGCAAACGGGCGCGGCCGAGCCGTTCGCCCTGTCCGAGGTCACCCGCTTCCTGCGGGCGCACCCGCCGTTCGACGCCCTACCGCTCAGCACCGTCGAGCGTGTCGCCGCGAGCACCGAGATCGAGTTCTTCCGCGCCGGCGCGACGATCTTCAACCAGCGCGCCGAGCCGGTCCAGCATCTCCGGGTGGTGCGCAGCGGCGCCGTCGAGGTCGTTCACGATGGCCGGGTGCTCGACCTGCTCGGGACAGGTGAGCTGTTCGGCCACGCGTCGATGCTCTCTGGCCTGCCGCCGGGATTCGAGGCCCGCGCCGCCGAGGACACGCTGTGCTACCGGATCGACGCCGACATCGCGCGCGAGCTGCTGTCGGCGCCGGCCGGGTTGCGCTACGTGGGGCGGGAGCTGCTCGAAACCCGGATCGACCGCGGGAGCCAGGACCTAGCGCTCCAGCCGCTCGAGCGCGATCCGGCGAACACGCCGGTGGGCTCGCTCATCCGCCAGCCCGCGGTGGTGGTCACACCCGACACCTCGATCCAGGACGGTGCGCGCCGGATGACGGGATCGGGTGCGAGCTGCCTCATCGTGCAGTTGGGGGACGGTGGGCTCGGGATCGTCACTGACCGCGACCTGCGCCGGATCGTCGCCGAGGGGCTCGGCGGCGGGGTGCCGATCACGCGGGCGATGTCCGCGCCCGCCTACACCTGCTGGCCCGACCGGCTCGCCGGGGAGGTCCTGCTCGAGATGTTCGACCGCGGACTGCGCCACTTCCCCGTGGTCTCGCCGACGGGCGAGGTTCTCGGAGTGATCGAGGACATCGACCTGCTGGCGGCGCGGACGCGCTCCTCGTTCTTCCTGCGCCAGCGGATCGCGGCCGCCGGCTCCCTCGACGAGCTCGCCGAGGCCGCTGCGGAGCTCCGACCCACAATGCTGGCGATGCATGACGCGCGGGTGGCCGCGATCAGCGCGTCCGCGGTCTATTCGGTCGTCGTCGATGCACTGACCCGCCGACTGCTCGAGCTCGCGGTCGCCGACACCGGCTCGGACCTCGGGTCGTTTGCCTGGCTGGCGCTCGGGAGCCAGTCGCGCCGGGAGGCCGTGCCGAGCTCCGACGTCGACAGCGCGATCGTCTTCTTCGGCGAGCCCGAGGACCGCGACGCCCTGCGCACGGAGCTCCACCGGCTGGGTCAGAGGGTGGTGGCGGGGCTGCGCCGCTGCGGGCTGCGCGCCGACGAGCACGGCGCGACGGCGTCGGACAGGTTGTTCGTACGCTCCGTGGAGTCGTGGCAGAACGCGGCGCGGAGCTGGATCGCCGACCCCACGCAGGATCAGGCGCTGATCCTCGTCTCGGTCCTCGTCGACAGCCGCCCGGTGTGGGGCCTGCACACCGGCAGTCCGGTCTCGGACACGTTCCGGATCGCGCCGAACAGCCCCGCGCTGCTGCGGCTGCTCGCCCGCTTCGCGCTCTCGCACCGGCCGCCCACCGGCTTTCTCCGCGGGCTCGTGGTCGAGCACAGCGGTGAGCACCGCGGCCGGCTGGACCTCAAGCACGGCGGCCTACTCCCGATCGTCGACCTGGCGCGCTGGGCCGGGATGGCCGCGCGTGTCACCAGCGCCTCGACCACCGAGCGCCTGCGCGCCGCCGCCGAGGCGGGCACCCTGCCGAGCGCGGATGCGCACACGCTGCTCGACGCGTTCGGGCTCATCTCGAGCCTCCGCCTCGACCACCAGATGTCGCAGCTGCGCGAGGGCCGGGAGCCCCACAACTTCGTCGACCCGGAAACGCTCAGCCCGCTGATGCGCAGCCACCTCCGCGAGGCGTTCCGGGCCGTGGCCTCGATCCAGAAGCGGATCTCCGCCGAGCTCAGCGCCGGATTCACTGCGTGAGCGCGGCGGATCGCTACGCGAGAGCCAAGCTGCCCGGCCGTCGGACGCGCTGGCGCGCGGCACGCTGGTGCGCGCTCGACTTCGAGCTCACCGGCCTCGACCCAAAGGCCGACGAGATCATCTCGTTCGGCGCGATCCCGATCGAAGACGGCCGGGTACGGTTGCGGGAGGCGATCTCCGGGCTCGTCCGCCCCGAGCGGGAGATCGGCGAAGCGTCGATCCGCGTCCATGGCATCCGCGCCAGCGAGGTGGCGCGGGCGCCGGTGCTGGCCGAGGCGCTCCCGCCGCTGCTCGACACCTTGGCCGGGCGGGTCATCGTCGCCCACACCGCGTTCGTCGAGCGAAGGTTCCTCAGCCGGGCGCTGCGCGCGCGTGGGCTGAAGCTGCGCGGGCCGATCGTCGACACCGAGGCGCTCGGGCGGCTGTGGTTGCAGGATCGCGAGCGGCACAGCCCGCGCTCCGTCCCGCTGGCGCTGCTGGCGGGAGCGCTCGGGCTCCCGGCGGAGCGGCCCCATCAGGCCCTCGGCGACGCACTCACCACCGCGCAGGTGTTCATCGCGCTCGCCACGCACCTCGACGCCGATGGCCGCGAGACGGTGGGAAGCCTCGCCCGCGCCGGCCTGCGGGCCGACACGATGCGTGCGCTCCACTCCGGGTAGCCGTTCCGCCCGTCCGCACGCAACCATTAGGGTCTGGGCCGTGAAGATCACCGGAGATTGGAAGGACTACCGGCCCGCGCTCTGGGTCACGGGACTGGGGATCGCGCTGACGCTGCTGCTCAGCCCGCCGTTCATCGGGGCGATCGTCATCGGCGGCGGGATCGGGCTGGCGCTGGGGACGGCGGGGAGACGGCGGCGCCGGGCGCAGCTGAGCGCTCAGGGGAAACTGCCGCGGAACCGTCAGCGTCCTCGTGATGCGCGGCGCGATCGCCGCCGCTCGCAGTGAACTGCCGCTGCGACAGGGCGATCCCGAAGAGGAGGATCGCCGCCCCGACCGGCTGGTTCCAGCGCAGCGGCTCGCTCAGTACGAGCACGCCGAGCAGGGTCGAGAAGATCGGGATCACGTAGGTGACCGTCGAGGCGACGGTGGCGCCTGCCGCGCGGACGATCGAGTAGTTGAGCGCGTAGGCGACGCCGCTGCTCAGGATCCCCAGTCCGAGGATGCTGCCGAGCCCGTCGAGGCCGATGTGGATCGTCGGCGCCGGGGCGAATGGCACGACCAGCGCGAGCAGCCCGGTCGCGCACAGCAGCTGAGCCGCCGACAGCGCGACGCCGCTGTAGGGCAGGCCCGCGAGGTGGCGACGGGTGTACAGGAACGCGATCCCATAGCTGATCGCGGCGCCGGCGCAGGCGAGCTGGCCGATCAGCGCGCCGCCGTGCAGCCCATGCCAGGGCCCGAGCAGCGTGACGACGCCGGCGAACCCCACGACCAGTCCAGCGAGCCGCTCCCGGGTCGGCCGTTCCTCCGGGAAGGCGAGCAGCGCGAACGTCAGCACCCACAGCGGCGTGGTGCCGTTCCACAGCCCGGCGACGATCGACGGGACGTGCTTCTCGCCGAACGCGTAGAGCGTGAACGGGACGGCGTTGAACAGCACGGCATTGACGACGAGGCTGCGCCAGACCGCCCCGGGGAAGCGCAGCCGCTCGCGCTGGTAGGCCGTCATCGCGACGAGCGTGGCGGCCCCGAACGCGAGCCGCCAGAACGACACCCACGGGGGCGCCCAATGCTCGTCGAGGACCTTGATGAACAGGAAGCTCGATCCCCAGACGGCCGCGAGCAGCACGAACTGGGCACGCCATGGCAGGTTCACCCCGGTGGAACGGGGCGGGCGGGCGGCGCGTGAGGTCAAGCGAACTGGATCACGCTGCGGATCCCGTCCTGGCGCTCCATCAGCTCAAACCCATGGTTCACCTCGTCGAGCGTGATCCGGTGCGAGATGAACGGGTCCACATCAAGCTTTCCGTCGAGGTACAGCTGCACCAGCTGCGGCACCTGATCGCGGCCCTTGACCCCGCCGAACGAGGAGCCGGCAACGCGGCGGCCGGTGATCAAGAACCGGGGGACGATGTCGAGGGTCTCGCCCTTGCCCGCCACCCCCGCGATCGTGCACAGCCCCCAGCCCATGCGGGCCGACTCGACCGCCTGGCGCATCACCTGCACGAGGCCGGTGGCCTCGAAGGTGTAGTCAGCCCCGAAGCCGCGGGTCTCGTCGAGGACCTTCTGCACCGTGTCCGCTCCGGCGATCCAGGTGTCGGTGGCGCCCTGGCCGCGCGCCAGCTCGAGCCGATCCAACGACCTGTCGACGCAGATGATCCGATCGGCCCCCTGCAGCCGGCAACCCGCCACCGCGCCGAGGCCAACCATGCCGGCGCCGAACACGACGCAGGTGGAGCCAGGTTCGACCTTGGCGGTGTTGATGGCGGCGCCGAGGCCGGTGGAGAGGCCGCACGCGAACAGGGCCGCCCGGTCGGGCTCGGCGTCCGGTGAGACCCTGGCCAGCGCGATCTCCGGCATCACCGTGTACTCCGCGAACGTGCTCGTGCCCATGAAGTGCCGGATGGGGTCGCCGTCGCGGGACAGGCGCGTCGTCCCGTCGGGCAGATAGCCCTTGTTCTGCTGCTCGCGGATCGCCAGGCACAGGTTCGTCTTGGGGCTGCGGCAGTGCTCGCACTCGCGGCACTGCGGCGAGAACAGCGTCACCACGAGGTCGCCGCGGTTGACGCTCCTGACGCCGTCGCCGGTCTGCTCGACGATGCCCGCGCCCTCGTGGCCGAGGACCGCCGGCGCATACCCGGACGGGTCCGCGCCCGAGGCGGTGTACATGTCGGTGTGGCACACCCCGCACGCCTGCAGGCGGACGAGCACCTCGCCCGGTCCGGGTTCGGCGAGGTCGACCTCAGTGACGTTGAGCGGCTCCCCGAACTGCTCGAGCACGGCGGCGCGGATCTTCACTTCGGCGAGCTCCTCTCCCTGGCGACGACAGCGGCCGGATGGAGCCTAGTACGCGCGCCGTGGCCCGGCGGCGAGGTGTGTCAACTCCGAACGTTCTGATTCTGGGTCCGAGGGGTGGACCCAGATCCAGAAAGTTCGGGATTGGCCGTCGCGGGCTGGGCCGCGGGGGATGGCCGGCGTTGGGTGTCGGACGCGGGTCGCGTGGCGGGCGCGGGTGGCGTGGCGGGCGAGGGTTGCTGTGGCCGCATGGCGGGCGAGGCCGGCGTTTGCGAGGCTGGCGTTTGCGAGGCCGGCGTTTGCGAGGCCGGCGTTTGCGAGGCCGGCGTCTTCGTGCTGGTCGGCTTCTTGCCGGCGATCGGCGCCGCGCGCACCGTGACCTGTGGGATCGGCCGGTCGACGTTGGTCACCCGGACCACGGCCACGGCCGTGTGGGTCGCGGTCGTCGCCCGCGTCATCCGCGCCACCGCGTGGACCGGTGCCGTCACGTGCGCCACCGGACGGCTGACGCCCACCGAACCCCGGCGGACCACGGTGGCGGTCGCCGCGCCCCTCGAGGCGATGCGCGAGGTGCGCGGGTGCGCTGCGGGTGACGAGCTCGACGGCAGGACCACGCCACCGGCGCCGCCGGCGATCACCGCGGGCACGAGCGCCGACGCGCATAGCTTCGCGCTGAGCGTGCACCCGCCGGCGAGCGCGCCGATCCGGGCGCTGGTGGCGCCAGCCGAGCCGCCGGCGAGCCAACGCGTCAGCGGTTCCAGGCCGGGGAGGACGGCCAGCCGGTCGCGGATCGCCATCCGCGCCCGGTTCAGGAGCTGGCGGACGGCCCCGTTGGTGGAGCCGAGGCGCTCCGCGATCTCGTCGTAGCTGCGGCCCTCGAGCTCGCGCATCACGATCGCGTGGCGCTGGCGCTGAGGCAGGGCCTGCACGGCGGCCACGAGCTCGCCGAACTGCTCGCGGCGGTCGACGGGATCGTCGTGGGCCTCGGCCAGCTGCCGCCCGTCGTCCGGGTATTCGGGCCGGACGACGCGCGCTCGCAGGATGTTGAGCGAGGCGTTGCGCGCGATCGCCCGCAGCCATGGAGCGAGGTTCTGGATCCGGTCGCCCCGGGCCAATGCCAGGTGGGCGCTGATGATCGCGTTCTGGACCGCCTCCTCGGCGTCGGTGTCGCCGACCACCCGGGCGCACTGGCGGACCAGCTTGTGCCGGTGGCGGGCGACGATCGCCTCGAATGCGGCATCGGAGCCGGTCTGCGCCAGCGCGGCCAGGCGCTCGTCGGTTTGGCTGTGGAGCAAGGACCGTGCGAGACGCGACGGCGGGAAGAGCGGCGGATTCATTCGGTGACCCCGCGCGCCAGGATCGGGCCGCCGTGTGAGCACAGCCTCGGAGGGGCGTAGGAGCAACGTAGGAGCCGCCCCGAGAAACAAGTTGGCTAGCCAGCCAGGAGCAATCAGGGTAGGATCCAGCCTCGTTCGAGCACGGCTAGGAGGTCACGGGGTGTCAACGACCAACAGCGATCTGGAGCAGGTCCTCGTCAGCGAGCGCGAGGCGTGGCTCGAGGGCCCGCCGCATGAGCTGTTCTCGCGCCTGCGCGGGGAGTGCCCGGTGCACTGGACGTCAAAGATCTCCGAATATCCCCAGGAGAAGGGCTACTGGTCCGTGACCCGGGCCGACGACATCCGCAGCGTCAGCCTCGACTGGCACACGTACTCGTCCGAGCTCGGCGGCATCACGGCGGTCACCGACGTGTTCCCGATCGAGCTGATGCGCGCGATGTTCATCGGCATGGATCCGCCGAAGCACGACCGGATCAAGATGCTGTTCCAGGCCGGGTTCACGCCGCGGAGAATCGCCGCGCACGAAGAGGCGATCCGCAAGATCGTGGTCGACCAGCTCGACCTCCTCGACGGCCGCGACACCTGTGACCTCGTCACCGACGTGGCCCAGCCCGCCGTCTCGCGCGTGATCGGGAGCTTCATGGGGATCCCGCCCGAGGACGACCACGCGTGGGCGACCCTGATGAACTCGACGCTCGGCGCCGGCGACCCGGACCTCAACCCCGAGGGGATCATGGCCGTGGTCGAGAAGGACATCCCGGAGGTGTTCGCCCGCTGCCAGAAGATGATCGCCGCGCGGCGAGAGAACCCGACGGACGACCTGACCAGCGTGCTCGTCCACGCTGAGATCGACGGACAGCAGCTCGAGGAGCACGAGATCGTGATGGGCTTCTTCCTGCTCGTCGCCGCTGGCAACGACAGCACCAAGGCGACGTACTGCAGCGGCATGCGGGCGCTGATGGAGCACCCCGACCAGCGTCAGCTGCTGCTCGACGATCCGAGCCTGATCCCGAGCGCGGTCGAGGAGTCGTTGCGGATGTTCCCGGCGTTCGCCCACTTCCGGCGCACCGCCACGTGCGACACCGAGCTGAACGGGCAGCCGATCCACGAGGGCGACAAGGTCGTGATGTGGTACGTGAGCTCGAACCGCGACGAGTCGCGCTTCGAGGATCCGGAGCGCTTCGACGTGCGCCGCAATCCTGACCACCAGGCGTTCGGCGCCGGTGGCCGGCACTTCTGCCTGGGCGCGGCGCTCGCCCGCCTCGAGCTGAACATCCTGTTCGAGGAGACGCTGAAGCGCTTCCCACGGATGGAGATGGCGGGTCGGCCGGTGATGGCCGAGTCCGCGTTTCTCAATCAGCTGAAGACGCTGCCGGTCAGGCTGCGGCCTGCCGCGTAGCCGCTGTCGCCGGCACATCGGCGGCAGGGAGGGCGGGAGCGTTGTCGGTGATGCCCGCGCGGCGGGCTGCGGTGACGATCTCGAGTCGGCGGCTGCCGTCGGCGACGCTGCGCCGGAGCCGGACGAACCCGTAGGTGCCGCCGAGCGCCGGGATCCACAGGGCGATCGCGTGGTAGAGGACGACGGCGGCGGCCGTCGGAGCTGCGGGGAGGCCGTACAGGACGAGCGAGCCGAGCAGCCCGCCCTCGAGCACGCCGATGCCGCCCGGGATCGGCACCAGGTTCGCCAGGTAGCCGATCTGGTAGCCCATCGCGATCGCCAGCAGGGGCGCTGAGACGCCGACGGCGCGCAGACATGCCCACAGCACGGCGATGTCGAAGATCAGATAGCCGATCGCGCCCGCCAAGCGCCAGTCAGGCTCGATCGCCACCCGCTCGGTCTGGCGGACCCAGGCCCCGAGCCGCGTCAACGCCGGGCCGACGCGGGGAACGCGCCCGAGCGGGCCCCGCGAGAGCCGCGGGAGCAGCAGGAAGATCGACACGCCGGTCAGCGCCGCCGACGCCGGCAGGAAGCCGTACAGGAGACCGCTGTTGTGGCTGGCGACGCCGACCCCGACCCACACCCCGAGCGCGGCGAGGATCATCACGGCTGCGTTGACCGCGGTGGTCAGCAGGAAGATGACCGCCGAGCGCTCGATGATCCGCGACCAGGCGATGCCCCAGGCGCGCATCGCCCAGGCTCCGACCGCAAGTCCGCCGGCGCCGCCGACGGGCACGACCGCGCCGAAGGCCATCTCAGCCCAGGCCAGCCACCGCGTCTCGCGTACCGGTGCGCGCCGCATCACCAGGCGGACCACGGCCACGTAGCCGAGGCACGATGCGATCTCGAGCGCGGCGGCGAGCACGAGCCAGCCCCAGTGGGCATTGGCCGCGCGCTCCAGCACGCCGCGCAGGTCGGGGATCGCCAAGCCGACACCGAGCAGCAGCACTGCGAGCACGGTCGTGTAGATCAGACCATTGCGGAGGCGATGCGCCTGCTGCTCGACCGTTTCGGCGGTCGGTTCTTCAGGAGCCGGGGTCCTACTCCTGATGTCATCGGCTGCCGCCAAGGCGTCGCTTTCGGTCGGGTCCTGGTCCTTCCGAGGATTGTACCAGCCAACGGTATGCGGCCAAAAATGTCCGGTACGGGACTATCTTGCAGCGATCAGCGCCAGTCGGCCCAGGGGGAGCGCTCGAGCGCAGCGTCCTGATCGGCGCTGATCACGTGCATGACGGCGTTGATCAGCGCCAGGTGAGTGAACGCCTGGGGGAAGTTCCCGAGCTGGCGGCCGGTGCTCGGGTCGACCTCCTCGGCGTACAGCCCGAGCGGGCTGGCGTAGCCGAGGATCCGCTCGCAGAGGCCACGGGCCCGTTCGACCTCGCCGATCTCGCACAAGGCCGCCACCAGCCAGAACGAGCAGATGAGGAACGTGCCCTCGGTGCCCTCGAGGCCGTCGTCGGTCTCGTCGGGGCGGTAGCGCAGGACGAGCCCGTGCTCGGTCAGCTCGTCCGCGATCGCGAACACGGTGTTGCGGACGCGCTCGTCGTCCGGCGGCAGGAAGCGCAGCAGCGGCATCAGGAGCAAGGAGGCATCCAGTGCGTCGGTCTCGTAGTGCTGGACGAACACGCCGCGGTCGTCGACGCCGTGTTCGCACACGTCGGCGTGGATCTCGTCAGCGACCTCACGCCACTTCGCCGCGTGCTCGAAGTCCTCGCGCAGCTCGGCCAGCCGCGAGCCGCGGTCGCAGGCGACCCAGCAGAACATCTTCGAGGAGACGAAGTGCTTGGGCTCGCCGCGGACCTCCCAGATCCCGCGGTCAGGGTCGCGCCACCGTTCGCTCGCCTTCTCCACCTGACGCTCGAGCAGCGGCCACACCCGCTCGTCGAGCGAGTCGCGCGAGCGCGTGTGCAGATAGACCGAGTCGAGCAGCGCCCCCCAAACGTCGTGCTGGCTCTGCCGGTAGGCGTCGTTGCCGATCCGCACCGGCTGGGCTCCGTCGTAGCCGCTGAGGTGCTTAAGCTCGTGCTCCTCAAGCTCGCGCTCGCCATCGACTCCGTACATCACCTGGAGTTCGTGCTCGCCGTCGGCGACGTCGGCGATGAAGTAGAAGAAGTCGTTGGCCTCCCAGTCGAACCCCAGCGAGTAGAGCGCCCACAGCATGAACGTCGAGTCGCGGATCCAGCTGTAGCGGTAGTCCCAGTTGCGCTCACCGTGGGGCGCCTCGGGCAACGAGGTCGTGGAGGCGGCCAGCAGCGCACCGGTCGGCGCGTAGGTCAGACCCTTGAGCGTGAGCGCGCTGCGCTGGAGGTGGGTCCGCCACGGGTGGTCGGGGAAGCTGCCCCCGTCGAGCCAGTGCTGCCAGTGATGCGCGGTCCACACCAGCCGCTTGTAGGCGTCGTCGAAGTCCTGGGGTGGCTTGTGCTCGGTCCAGTACAGAGCGCAGTAGACCTGCTCGCCCTCCTTCATGCGGTGGCGCGCGGTGGCGCGCGGCCCCTCGAACCCGAGCCGCAGATCGGTGCGCAGCCCAACCCAGGTGTCGCAGTCCCGGCACCGAGCAACTCCGTCGTGGTAGTCGGTGCTCGAGTACTCCCAATCCACGCGCTTGCGCCCGTAGTCGAAGGCGGGCTCGCACTCGAGCACCACCTCGACCTCGCCGTTCACGCACCGCACGGTGCGCAGCAGCACGTGGTCGGCGTCGTAGTCGGTGGGCGCACGGCGGTGGGTGTGCGAGCGCTCGGCCTCGTGGTGCCAGCTGCCGATCAGCAGCGCGTCGCGGACGATGATCCATCCGGCCCCGGTCCACCAGCTCGTCTCGAGCACCATCGTGCCCGGCAGGTAGCGTCGCGAGGCCGGGACGTTGACGGCGGTCGGCCCGAGCCGGAACGAACCGGCGTCGCGGTCGAGCATCGAGCCGAACACGCTCGGCGAGTCGACG
>DASXOS010000179.1:0-10491 GCA_036494115.1 Solirubrobacteraceae bacterium
GCCAGCCACCCCCTCGGGGCAACTGAGGCGCAGCTTGGCGCGGAACCTCCGCGTCACCGTCGCGTGCGCAACGTCGATGGTGAGAATCGGCGGAAGGCTCGCGGTCGTGAATGTCACGTCGCGGCCGTAGCTGGTGTTGCAGCCCGTCCCGCCGGCCGTGGGACGGCAGGCCAAGTCATCGTTGGCGACGAGGCGGAAGTGATAGGTGGTGTTCGGCGCTAGGCCGTCGAGCGATGCCGACGCCGAGTAGCTCCCCGGTCCGACGACGCCGTAGCTCGCGGAGACCTGATTGCCGTACGCGGTCGTCGTGCCGTACTCGAAGTACGCAACGGGCAGGCACGGGCTGTCGATCGTCCCAGTCAGAGCCGCCGTCGAGGGAGTCACGTCGACGGCGGACCCGGTGGTGGCCACCACGCCACCGCACTGCATGCCGTCGGCCAGTGCGCGCCGCGGGATCGAGATATCGGCGCCCGCGGCCAGGAACAGCGTTCCGGCGATCAACCCTGCAAGCACCCGATGCCTGCGCATCGTGTGAACTATGGCGCTTACGCGTCTGACCCGGGGGAAAACCGAAGCTGCCTAGAAGTAGCCCTCCTGCTTCTTCTTTTCCATCGAGGCCGCGGCATCGTGGTCGATCACCCGGCCCTGGCGCTCTGAGGTGGTGGCGACGAGCATCTCGCGGATGATCCCCGGGATGCTGTCGGCGTCGCTCTCGATCGCTCCTGTCAGCGGATAGCAGCCGAGCGTGCGGAAGCGGACGCGGCGCATCTCCGGCTGCTCGCCCGGCTCCAGTGGCATGCGGTCGTCGTCGACCATGATCAACGCGCCGTCACGCTCCACGATCGGACGCTCGGCGGCGAAGTAGAGCGGCACGACGGGGATCTTCCGCACGTGCACGTACAGCCACACGTCGAGCTCGGTCCAGTTGGAGAGGGGGAACACGCGCAGCGACTCGCCCTTGCGCATCCGCGCGTTGTAGGTGCGCCACAGTTCGGGCCGCTGGTTCTTCGGGTCCCAGGAGTGCTGGGCCGAGCGCACCGAGAAGATCCGCTCCTTGGCGCGTGACTTCTCCTCGTCACGGCGGGCGCCGCCGAACGCGGCGTCGAAGCCGTGCTGGTCGAGGGCCTGCTTGAGCGCCACCGTCTTCATTACGTGGGTGTGGATCTCCGAGCCGTGCTCGAACGGGTTGATCCCCAGATCGCGACCCTCGGGGTTGACGTGGACGAGTAGCTCGACACCGGTCTCCTCTGCGATCCGGTCACGGAAGGCATACATGTCCTTGAACTTCCACTGCGTGTCGACATGGAGCAGCGGGAATGGCACCGGTGCTGGATGAAACGCGCGTATGGCCAGGTCGAGCATCACCGAGCTGTCCTTGCCGATCGAGTAGAGCATCACCGGCTTCTCGGCCTCGGCCGCGACCTCGCGCATGATGTGGATGCTCTCCGCCTCCAGCCGCTCCAGATGACTGAGGACGCGAGGGTTCAGAGCCAGATCGCCGGCCGCCCCGTCGGTTTGCCGCGGTCGCTGTTGCATCGCCCAGCGATCAGGGTAGCGCGACGGGCGCTGCCACTCGCGAATGTGGACCGGTCGTACGCCCCCCACCGACGTACACTGAGACGGTCATGCCAGGAGTTGTGCTGGTCGGCGCCCAGTGGGGCGACGAAGGAAAGGGAAAGATCACGGACCTGCTCGCCGAGCGGGCCGAGGCTGTCGTGCGCTTCCAGGGCGGCAACAACGCTGGGCACACGATCGTCCGGAATGGCAGGACGTGGAAGCTCCACCTCATGCCGTCGGGCATCCTCCAGCCCGGCAAGCTGTGCGTGATCGGCAACGGCGTGGTGATCGATCCCCGAGTGCTGACCGACGAGCTCGACGAGCTTCGCCGTAACCGGGTCGACACCCAGTGGCTGCGGATCTCGGCCAACGCGCACCTGATCATGCCGTATCACCTGATGCTCGACGACGCGGGCGAGAAACGGCTCGGCAAGCTCCAGATCGGCACCACCCGGCGGGGGATCGGGCCGTGCTACGCGGACAAGGCCTCGCGGCTGGGGATCCGGGTGCAGGACCTGCTCGACGAGAAGATCCTCAAGAAGAAGATCGTCGCCGCGCTCGAGCCCAAGCGGCTGTCCCTGCGGCCATGGGCCAAGGACCCGCGGCTCGACCTGCAGACGATGACCGAGGAGTATGTGACCTACGGGCACCGGATCGAGCCCTACATCGCCGATACCAGCCGCCTGGTGCTCGAGCTGATCGACGACGAGAAGCTGGTCGTATTCGAAGGGGCGCAGGGCGCGCTGCTCGACCTCGACCACGGCACGTATCCGTTTGTGACCTCGTCGAATCCGATCGCCGGCGCGGCTTGCATCGGCGCCGGAATCGGGCCCAAGGACATCGACGAGGTGTGGGGCGTCACCAAGGCGTACAGCACGCGCGTCGGGGCCGGTCCGTTCCCGACCGAGCTGGATGGCGCCCAGGCCGACGAGCTGCGCGAGAAGGGCGGCGAGTACGGGACCACCACCGGCCGGGCGCGGCGGGTCGGCTGGCTCGACCTGGTGGCGCTGCGCTACGCGGCGCGGATCAACTCGCTGACCGCGCTCGCGGTGACCAAGCTCGACGTGCTCTCCGGCCAGGAGTCGATCTGCGTCTGCACCCGCTACCGGGGGAGCGGTGAGGCCGAGTTCGACTATTTCCCCTACCACCAGACCGTGCTCCACCACGCCGTCGGCGAGTACATCGAGCTGCCCGGCTGGAGCGAGGACCTGAGCGAGTGCCGCAGCGAGGATGAGCTGCCGCAAGCGGCGCGGGACTACCTGCAGTTCATCTCCGACTTCGTGCGAGTGCCGATCGCGTTGATCGGCGTCGGACCCGGCAAGGACGAGGTGATCTGGACCCAGGCCAGCGCCGAGATGGCGGGGGCCGGCGGCCGGCGCGAGGTCGCCGGCGCGAGCTAGCGGTTCGAGGGGCGCCCCACGCCCGGCCAGGGCGCGAGCTAGCGGTTCGAGGGGTGCCCGACGCCCGGCCAGGGCGCGAGCACGAGCACCAGCAGTGAGTCCTCCACCGCCTTGACGGAGTGGCGTTCCGCGGGTGGGAAGTGGGCGAGGAATCCGGTGTCCCCGCTCACGGTGTCGCCGTCCTGGGTCACCTCGATGCGCCCGCCCGCGACGACCAGGTACGCGCGCTCGTGGACCTGGTGCTCCTGAAGCTCCTCGCCGGCGGGCAGGTTGATCGCGATCGCCCGCGTCTCCTCGTCGGAGCGCAGCACCCGTGGCTTGTGAGGCTCGACGCCCAGTGAGCGGATGTCCCAGGTTTCCATCGCGTTCTCCTCGTGTTGGGTGCCGTCCGAGCTGGATCCTCGCAGAAGCCGCTCAGCGCCAGTTCTCGATCAGATCCTCCTCGGGGACCTCGCGGACCACGCGCGCCGGACTTCCCATCACGACCTGACGATCGCCAACGTCGCGGGTGACGAGGGCGCCGGCGGCCACGAACGCCTCCTCGCCGATGGTCACGCCCGGGGTCAGGACCACCCCGCTGCCGACGCGGCAGGCCCGCTTGAAGTGCGGACCCGACAGCGGCTCGCCGCGGGGATGGCGCCCCATGGCGCTGTCGTTGGTGGTGAGCACTCCAGGCCCGAGGAACACGTCGTCCTCGACGATCGATCCGCCGGTGACGTACACGCCGGTCTGGATCGAGACGTGCGCGCCGACCCGGGCGTCGAAGTCGACGCAGGAGGCGCGCCCCACCACCGTGCGCTCTCCCACCGAAGAGCGCTCTCGCACCTGGGACTGGTCGCCGATGATCGCGCGGCGGCCGATCCGGGCGCCGGCGTAGACGACGGCGCCGGCACACACGATCACCTCGTCGTCGAGGACCAGGGCCGCGAGCTCGCCGCCCTCCGCACTCGAGCCGGGTCGCAAGCTGGGGCGCTTGCCGAGCACGGCCCCGTCCTCGACCACACACCGCTCGCCGACCTGCGTGCCGGCATGGACCACCGCCCCAGATCCGATCCGGGACTGAGCGCCGAGCCGCACCCCGGCGTGGACGACCGCGCCAGGCGCCAGCTCCACGCCCTCGCCCAGCACCACGTCGGGCGCCACGAAGGAGCCGTCAGCCGGTGAATCGGGGGCGACCATGGGCGGCAGTGTATGCGTGGGACAATCGGTCTGTGGCCGAGAGCAACGCCGCGCTAGCACATCGTGGGTTCACCGCCGCGCTGAACGGCGACGTCGACACCGTCGCCGAGATGCTCGACCCCGAGGTCAGGTGGCATGGTGGCGATCCGAACGCCAGGGGTGCCTGCCGTAACCGCGATGACGCCCTGCGGGTCATCCGCGCCGCGGTCGCCGCCGGACGGATCGGCGAGCTCGTCGAAGTGCACGACGCGGGCGACCAGGTGGTGGTCCTGCTGCGCCCAGCATCCGGCGGCCTGGTCGCGAACCTGACCACGTTCCGGAACGGGCGCGCGGTCGAGATGGTCCACTACCCGAACCCCGACGACGCGCTGAGAGCCGCCGGGCTTCAGGCCCGCGAGAGCTGAAACTCCTCGAGCGCTGCCACCACTCGCTCACCGGCGCGACCATCGCCGTACAGCTGTGGCCGCTGGGCGGGTGGCTCGCGTTCGAGCGCCTCGAGCGCGGCCGCGGCGTCGAGATCGACGAGCGTGTTCCAGCCGTACTCGACGGTTTCGACCCACTCGGTGGTGTGGCGCATCGTCACGCACGGCACGCCGGCCAGATACGCCTCCTTCTGCAGCCCGCCCGAGTCAGTCAGCGCCGCCCGCGCGTTGCACAGCAGGGCCATCGCCTCGATGTAGCCGAGCGGAGGCGTGAGGACCACCCGCTCTGCCTGCTCGAGGCGCTCGAGCAGGCCAGTGTCGACCAGCCGCGCCCGGGTGCGCGGGTGCAGCGCGAGGATCAGCGGCGAGGGGACGGCCAACAGCAGCTCGACGAGTCTGCGCAGCCGGACGGGATCGTCGACATTGCCGGCCCGGTGGGAGGTGCAGAACACGTACTCCCGGGGGCTCACCCCGCGCGCCGTGACCAGCTCGGTGCGGCCCCGCGCCTCCGGCTGGATCGTCTGCGCCACGTCGACCATCACGTCACCGACGAGTTCGATCGCTCCGGCGACGTGCTCACGGCGCAGGTTCTCGACCGCGGCGCGGGAGGAGCACAGGAGCAGCGTGCTGACCTGGTCGGCGACCACGCGATTGAGCTCCTCGGGCATCGAGCGGTCGAACGACCGCATCCCCGACTCCACGTGCGCCACCGGCAGTCCGGCCTGGGCGCCCGCCAGGGCGCCGGCAAGCGTCGAGTTCGTGTCGCCGTAGACCAGGATCATGTCCGGGCTGACCTCCTCGAGGAGGGGCTCGAGCGCGGCCAGCATCCGGGCCGTCTGCGATGTGTTCGACCCGAGTGCGATCCCGAGCTGGCGCTCCGGCGCCGGCAGCCCCAGCTCGTCGAAGAACACCGCCGAGAGGTCATCGTCGAAGTGCTGGCCGGTGTGCACCAGCACCTCCTCGTGCTCCTCGCGCAGCTTCGTCGATACCGCCGCCGCCTTCACGAACTGCGGGCGGTTACCGATGACGGTGAGGACTCTCAGGCGGCCATCTCCGACCGGATGTGCGCCCGGAGCTGCTCGGCGGTGCGGGCCGTCACCGGTCCGATCTCGTCGCCGTACTCGTGATCGTCGATCGCCGCCACCGGCTGGACCTCTCGTGTCGTCGACGAGAGGAAGGCCTCGTCGGCCACCCGCAGGTCGTCGAGCGTGCAGACGCACTCGGTGGCGCAGGTCAGCTCGATCACCGCAGCCCGGGTAATCGACGCCAGGATGTGATCGTCGAGCGGCGGCGTCAGCAACGCGCCGTCGTTCACCCAGAACAGCGAGCTCGTTGGGGCCTCGAGCACCCGTCCGTGCGGAGTGACGAGCAGCGCCTCGTCGAACCCGACCTCGCGGGCGAGGCGGCTGGCCAGCATATTTCCCCCGTAGGAGAGCGACTTGATCCCGTCGAGGATCCGGGTGGGCGAATACGTGATCGTGCCCAGGCGGGCGCGCTCGGGCGTCGGCTTGATCGGCTCGGTCATCAGCAGACGGCGCCCGCCGCGGGTGATCACGATCCGGAGCGCCTCATGGTCTGGCCCCGGGCCGGCCTCGGCCAGCAGCCGATACGCGTCGGCACGCACCGCCTCGACATCGACCGGCAGCCGCAGTCCCGCCGCAGAACGCTCGAGCCGGAGCAGGTGCCGCTCGAGGGCGAACGGCCGCCCGTCATAGACCCTGATCACCTCGAACACCCCATCGCCGCGAATCAGGCCCTCGTCGGTCGCGGGGATCGTCGCCTCGGAGGCGAGCATGATCGAGCCGTCGACTGAAGCCAGGGAAGCTGTCATGGGGGCCGGAGACTAGTGGACTAAAGCCCACTAACCGGAGGCGGCGCGGGCTTGGGATCCCACGGCCGCGTCGGCGGCCCGGGCTGCGAACTCCGGCCGGCACCACACCTCGGCGAGCCGGATCAGGGTCGCGGCAGCAGCGGCCATGTCCTGGACAGAGGCCCACTCGCGAACCGAGTGGTACTCGTGACCGCCGGTGAAGATGTTCGGCGTGGGAAGCCCCATCTCGCTCAGGATCGAGCCGTCCGTGCCCCCGCGAATCGGGACCTTGACGGGCTCGATCCCCTCGGCCTGGATCGCCTCCCTGGCTGCATCCACCACGTGCGGGACGGAGCCCAGGAAAAGACCCATGTTCCGATACTGGCGCTGAGTCTCGACCTGGACCCGGGCCCGGGGCTCGCGCTCGGCCACCTGACGGGCGGTCTGCTCGAGCAGCACGACATGACCCGCGAGCTTGTCCTCGTCGAAGTCACGGACGATGAAGCGCACGATGGCGTGGCCCGCGGAGCCGCTGAGCTCGTACGGGTGGATGAAGCCCTCGCGCTCGCCGCTGCACTCTGGGGTGAGCCGGTCGGCGGGAAGCGCCGCCACCACCTGCGCCGCCAGGCGCAGGGCGTTCACGAGCTTGCCGGTGGCCTGGCCCGGATGGACCTCGACCCCCTCGATCGTGACCACGGTCTCGTACGCGCTGAAGCTCTCTGACTGGTACTCCCCGATCTCCGATCCGTCGACCGTGTACGCGCACAGCGCCGCGAAGCGCTCGATGTCGAACAGGCTCGCTCCCTGCCCGATCTCCTCGTCAGGCGTGAACGAGATGCGCAGCGTCGGTCGCGGGAGCTCAGGATGCGCAGCCAGATGCGCGACGGCGGCCATGATCGCGGCCACCCCCGCCTTGTCGTCGGCGCCGAGCAACGTGTCACCGCTGCTCGTGACCAGGTCGTGCCCGACCTTGGTCCGGAGCTCGGGCATCGTCTGGGGATCGAGCCGCGTCTGGCCGCGGGGAAGATCGAGCGCGTCACCCTGATAGCCGCGATGCACGATCGGCTCGACCCCGTGCCCCGGGGCATCCGGGCTCGTGTCCATGTGCGCGATCAGGCCGATCACGGTCTCCTCGGTGCCGTGGTTCTGGTTGCCGGGGAGCGTCGCCACCACGTACCCGTTCTCGTCGAGGAAGGCGCCGTCCAGGCCCGCAGTCCGGAGCTCCTCTACGAGCATCTGCCCAAGCTCCAACTGCCCCGGCGTGCTCGGAGAGCGGGTCCGGTCGCGGCTCGACTGCGTGTCGATCCGGACGTAGCGCAGGAACCGCTCGAGCAGATCCGGCGCGAGCCCCTGCGCAAGTGACGATGAATACTTGTCGGCAGGCATCGTCCATTCAGTATTACGCGTGGCCGCGGGCGATCCGCACGTGACACATGCCACACGAACACCTGTTTCCATTTGCGCCCGCCGGGTAGGCCAAAAGTGGAACCCGATAGCGAAGCAGGGAGAACCAATGGCAACCCAGACCCGTACACAGAGGCAGGCGGCTGCCAAGAAAGCCGCCGCAACGCGTCGACGAAACGCGGCAAAGCGGAGCACCACGGCGACGAAGGGCTCGGCTCGCCGGACGGCTCGTTCGGCCGCCGCAACGACGCGTTCGACGCAGACGACTACGCGCCAGGCCGCCCGCGCCACTGGGCGCAATCTCGAGGCCGCGGCGGCTCGCATGGACGCCTTCGGGCGCCAAGCGCAGCGAGCGATGCTGATTCAGATCGGTGCCGCGGCCACGCTGCGCGACGCGATCGTCAAGCAGACGCAGACGTACACGAGCGTTGACCGCGCCACTCGCCAGCTCAAGCGCTTCGAGCGCCGTGGCGAGCGGATCTGGCGCCGTGGTGAGCAGACCGTTCGACGCCGTCGGCGCGAGGTCGAGCACACCACCAACGGTTGGCGTGCGGACGCCGAGAGCGCCGTCAAGCGCGTCGCCTAGCGGCTGAGACCCGGGGGCCCATTAGGTTGAGTAAGACAAAAGCTGGATCACGGAGGCCCGCCACGCCGGCGGGCCTTCGTGTGTCTCCGCCCAGCCGTCAGGGACGGTTGCGACGCTCTGACTGTGCGGGGCCGGGCTTGCGGCGCGTCCGCAGGGGACGCGGCTTCACATACCTCGACGAGCACGGCGAGCGGATCACCGAATCCGAGGTGCTCGAGCGCCTGCGGGATCTGGCGATACCGCCGGCGTGGCAGGACGTGTGGATCTGCCCCGACCCGCTCGGGCACCTTCAGGCGACAGGGATCGACTCCGCCGGACGCAAGCAGTACCAGTACCACCCCCGCTGGCGCGAGCACCGCGACCGCGCGAAGTACGAGCGCATGGTGGAGTTCGGTGAGGCGCTTCCCGGACTCCGGCGCCGACTCGCCAAGCGGATCAACGGCTCAGAGCCGACCCGGGACCGGGTCTTGGCGTGCGCCGTGCGACTGCTCGACGTGGGGCTGTTCCGGATCGGGAGCGAGGAGTACGCCGACGACGAAGGAGGGATCGGGCTGGCCACGGTCCGCAAGGAGCACGTCACCGTCCGCTCCGATGCAGTCGTGTTCGACTACCTGGCGAAGGGCGGCGTGCGGCGCGTGCAGGCAATCGAGGATCCCCTGGTGCGGGAGATCCTGGTCACCCTGCGGCGCCGGCGCGGAGGGCCGGACGAGCTGCTCGCCTATCGGGAGGACCGGCGCTGGCACGACGTCCGCTCCGAGGACATCAACGACTCCATCAAGGAGCTGCTCGGGGAGCAGTACAGCGCAAAGGACTTCCGGACCTGGAACGCGAGTGTGCTCGCCGCCGTCTCGGTCGCCACCGACGGCCGCGATGCCGCGACGAAGACCGCGCGCAAGCGCGGCGTCGACCGAGCCGTGCGCGCGGTGGCTCAGCTGCTCGGGAACACGCCGGCCGTGGCGCGGCGCGCGTATATCGATCCCCGAATCTTCGATCGCTACCGCTCGGGCTGGACGATCGCGCCGGCGATCGAGCAGATCGGGGACCTGGGTTCGCCGGACGACAAGATCCGGGGCCGACTCGAGGCCGCGGTGATCGACCTTCTTACGGACAATCGAGGGTCGCCGGCGCTGGAGCACGAACGCGTCGCCGCGTAGGGGACCGCTTCTCGTCACACCAGCTTGTCGCAATTCGCAAGAATTGGACCGTCGGTTCGTTGTAGCTATGGAATGGCCGTACCGATATCTGCTACAACAGCACCAGTCTGCGAAGGGAAGAAGGCGATGGCGTTGTCAACGATTGCACTAGCGCCCGCAACCGCCCCGGATTCCACGCTGCTGTTCGAGCGCTGGCACCGGTTCGGTGATCGGCGCGCGCGCGATGAGCTGATCGAGCGGTTCCTGCCGCTCGCGCGCAAGCTTGCCCGGCGGTACACCCCGTCGAGCGAACCGTACGAGGACCTCGTCCAGGTCGCGAGCCTCGGACTCGTGAAGGCGGTCGAGCGCTTCGATCCGGACCGCGGCTTCGCCTTCACCTCGTTCGCGGTGCCCACGATCGTCGGCGAGCTCAAGCGCTACTTCCGTGACAGCGGCTGGGCGCTGCATGTCGATCGCGGCGCGCAGGAGCGCGCGCGGAAGATCACCGATGCGCAGCAGCAGATCAGTGCGCGCACCGGCCGCGCGCCAACCGTCAGCGAGATCGCCCAGTACCTCGAGATCTCCAAGGAGGAGGTCCTCGACGGGCTGCAGACCGCTGACGCGTACGACGCGATTTCCCTCGACGCTCCTCTGGCCGGCGACGATGACGGCGCGTCGAGCCGGCTCGACGCCCTCGGCGGTCACGACGAGCGCCTGTCGCTGGTCGATGACCAGGCGACGATCTCCGCCGCAGCGCGCCATCTCCCGCGCCGCGAGCGCCAGATCCTGTTCCTCCGCTTCAGCGAGGACCTCACCCAGACCGAGATCGCCGAGCGGATCGGCGTCTCCCAGATGCAGGTCAGCCGGATTCTGCGTCAGATACTTGACAAGCTGCGCCTGGAGCTTCGTCGTCAGGGCGCGGAAGTCGCCGCCTAGACGGTTGAGCGGAGTTGAGCGCCCCGGCCCGCGTGCCTACACTTCGCACGCCGAGGGCCGGATG
>DASXOS010000180.1:0-11932 GCA_036494115.1 Solirubrobacteraceae bacterium
GACGATCACTGCCGAGGTGAACTCCAGGAGCGCCGCGCCGATCAGGATCACGGTGCGGATCCACGGGTTGATCCCCAGATACGGCACGAGCACGCGCGGGAGCGCGGAGAGGCCCTGGTTGATCCCGTCGGCGATGAGCGAGATCCGCACATGCCGGATCCAGGCGAACGGCACGCCGCACACCGCGAGCCCCAGCAGCGCCGCGATCACCGTCA
The DNA here is from genome assembly GCA_036494115.1 of Solirubrobacteraceae bacterium. Lineage (GTDB taxonomy): Bacteria > Actinomycetota > Thermoleophilia > Solirubrobacterales > Solirubrobacteraceae > Palsa-465. Next base: position 216 of record DASXOS010000180.1, read on the forward strand.
GCGCAGCGATCGCCGGCCGGCGATGGGAGCGGATCGACGACCCCGCCCAGGCCAGCGCCACCGCCAGCGCCAGCAGCCCCATCATCCGCCAGAACGGTGCCGGCTTCATCAGCGTCCCCCACCGCAGGGTGCCGTAGAACGCAAGCGCTCCGAATGCGAGCAACCGGATCCCCGGTCGGTCCCGGGGCTGAGCGCGGGCCGCTCGGTCGGCGGCGGCACGGTCGGCGGCCCGCCGACCGTCGCGACCGCCCGGCGAGCCGACCAGGACCGCGGCTTCGGAGCTGGCGCTCACGCGGCACTCCGCCGGCGCGGGCCGGACGCCGCGGGCCGCCCGTCGCGGGGCGCACCGACGGCGCGCAGCGCGAACCCGCTGCACCCCGAGACCTCGAAGATCGCGTTGCCCGGTGGCTTACCGAGCCCGTTCGGGAGCACGAGCACCACCTCGCCGCGGCCGGGGGCCAGGACGGGGGCCGGCACCCGCTCGGGAGAGTTCGCGGCCACGTAGAAGACCGTGGCCAGGCGCGCCGTCCCGTCGAGGAGCGGTGGCCGGGTGTCCGGGCCACCCTCGACGAGAGCGAGCCGCGCGTGGACCTGCGGCCAGCCGATCAGGTTGGGCTCGATCGCGGTCGCGCGCCGCTCACCCGGCAGCAGCACCCGGCAGCCGCCGGTGCGCGCCAGCTCGAGCACCAGCGACGCGGCGGCGCGGACGGCCGCGTCGAGCGCGGTCTGTGGCGCGCTGCCGCGGGCATCGACCACGACCAGCGGGCGCGTGTCGCGGTCGGCCTCGAGCCGGCGTTCGAGCAGTCCGGCGCCTCGGGCCAGCGCGGGCCAGTGGATCCGCGACGCCGGCGTTCCCGGACGGTAGGGGCGCAGGCCGTCGACGTCGACGGCCGCCATCGGCTCGGTGTAGGAGTTGCCGGTGCTGTGCTGTGGCGCCCGGCCGGCGTGACGGGCTCGCCACCGCACGCGCTCGGTCCGCGGCAGCACGAGCACCTCCTGCGGCGGGCCCGTCCCCGCTATGGACGCGCTCGCCAGGTCGAGCGGGTCGCGGACGATGAGCGTCGGAGGCTCGAGCCGGCGCAGCCCGCGCCGGGAGAACCGCGCCACGATCCGCACGTGCGCGGCACGGCCGCCCCGGATCAGCGACAGCGGCACGCTCAGCGGCACCGCGCCGGGTGCCAGCGGGTCGCGGAGCTCGGCTCCGGGCAGGCCGAGCACGCCGCGGCGGATGTCGACCATTGCCTCGAGCGGCTCCCCCTCGACCACCCGGTCGTCTTGCAGGCGGCGCGTCGCGACGGCCGGGCCGGCGCTCAGCCGCACCCAGAGGGGCGCGCCGAGCCCGATCGCGATGAACGCGACGCCCGGCACGAACAGCGGCGCGGAGTCGAACGTGAGTGCCACCAGCGTCAGCAGCACGCCGCCCGCCGCCACCGCGAGGGCCCGTCTCACCGCGGGCGGAGCTCCGTCACAGCGCCCTCACCGCGGACACGGCGTCGGCGACCACGTCGCTCGTGGCCGAGCGCGGGTACTCCGGCGCCAGCACCAGCCGATGGGACAGCACCGGGTCCGCGAGCGCCTGTACGTCGTCGGGCAGGGTGTGGTCGCGGCCGTTCATCATCGCGTGCGCCTTGGCGGCGCGGAGCAGCATCAACCCGGCGCGCGGGCTGGCGCCGAGCTCGACGCGCGGATCCTCGCGCGTGCGCCACAGCAACCGGACCACGTAGTCGCGGAGCGGATCCTCGGCACGGACGCGCGTGGCGGCGTCCTGCGCGGCGAGGAGCTCCGCCGCGGTGGCCACCGGCTGGAGTGTCAGCACGCGATCCCCAGCCTCGTGGTCGGCGAGCATCCCCGCCTCGGCGGCGCGGTCGGGATAGCCCAGCGAGATGCGGATCATGAAGCGATCGACCTGAGCCTCGGGCAGCGGATATGTCCCCTCGTACTCGATCGGGTTCTGGGTGGCGAGGACCAGGAACGGCCGGGCCAGCTCGTGGGTGTGCACATCGACGGTCACCCGCCGCTCTTGCATGCACTCGAGCAGTCCCGACTGTGTCTTGGGCGACGCGCGGTTGATCTCGTCGACGAGGACCACGTTGGCGAACACCGGCCCGGGGCGGAACTCGAACTGCCCCAGCCGCTGGTCGTAGACGTTTGTGCCGACCACATCGGCCGGCAGCAGGTCCGAGGTGCACTGCACGCGGGCGAACTGGCAGTCGATCGAGCGCGCCAAGGCCCGTGCCAGCGCGGTCTTTCCGACGCCGGGATAGTCCTCCACCAGGACGTGGCCCTCGGCCAGCAAGGCGACCAGCAGCACCTCGAGCGTCTTGGGACGCACCTGGACGGCGCGCGCGATGTTGTCCGCGATCCTGCGTGCGACCGCGGCGAACGCTTCAGAGTCCCGCGGCGCTACGGGCGCCGGCTCCGGCTCTTGCACCGGTCTCCTCTCTGGACAACCTCATTGCCTCTACCTCATCAAGGACGACATCGGCAACGCTTTTCTTACTGGCCCGGGCAACCTGACGCTCACCGCCGCCCGCGATGAGGATCGTGACCGCGTTGTCGCGGGCGTCGAATCCGATCGCCGCATCGGACACGTCGTTGACGACGACCATGTCGAGGCCCTTGCGCTCGAGCTTGCCGCGGCCGTAGTCGACCGCTCCCGGGCCGTGCTCGGCAGCGAAGCCCACCACAACCTGATCGGGCCGCCGCTGGCCGGACAGCCCGCTGAGGATGTCCGCGGTCGCCTCGAGCTCAAGCGTCGGCGGCCCGGAGTCCTTCTTGATCTTGCCCTCGCTGCGCGCCGCGGGTCGGAAGTCGGCCACGGCAGCGGCCATCAGCAGCACGTCGCACGCGGGGAATGAGCTCTCGCAGGCCTCGGCTAGCTCGGCGGCCGTCTCGACCTCGACGAGCTTCACGCCCGCGGGCGGCTCGAGGGCCACGTTGGCGGCGATCACCGCCACCTGCGCACCGCGCCGGGCGGCCTGTGCGGCGAGCGCGTACCCCATCCGGCCCGAGGAACGGTTGCCGAGGAAGCGCACGCTGTCGAGCGGCTCCCGGGTCCCGCCGGCGGTGACGAGCACGCGGACCCCGCTCCAGGTGGCCGGAGTCAGCAGAGCTTCCACGGCCTCGATCAGCTGCGCGGGCTCGGCCAGGCGGCCGATCCCGTGCTCGCCGTGCGACGCGAGATCTCCCTGGCCGGGCGGGATCACCGTCACCCCCCGGGCCCCCAGCTGGGCGAGGTTCGCCTGCGTCGCCGCGTGGAGGTACATCCGGTTGTTCATCGCCGGCGCGACCGCCACCGGACAGGCCGCGGCGAGCGCGGCGGTGGTGAGGAGGTTGTCGGCATGGCCGTGGGCGAGCTTCGCGAGCGTGTTGGCGCTCGCGGGCGCAATGAGATACGCGTGCGCGCGATCGACGAGTCCCAGATGACTGATCGGCGCGCGCTCCGGCGCGGGCTCGCCCGGGTAGGCCCCGCGCGCGGGATCGGGCTCGAACTCGGTTCTCAGCACCGGCGCGCCGGTGATCGCCTCGAACGAGGCCCTGCCCACGAACTGCTCTGAGGCCGGCGTCTGGATTACCCGGACGGCGTGGCCGGCCTTGATCGCCAGCCGCGCGGTCTCGAGCGCCTTGTAAGCCGCGATCCCGCCGCTCACTCCGAGGAGCAACCGGGCCATGTCCCCCGGCCTACCGGTAGTGGTACTTCAGCTTGCCCTGAGCGACCTCTTCGAGTGCGATCGTCAGGTAATTCTTCGAGCGTGTCTCGACCATCGGCGGCGGGAACTCGTCGAACGTCCCCTCACCGAGGTTGTGGTAGTAGGAGTTGATCTGGCGCGCGCGCTTGGCGGCGACGATCACGCTGGCGTAGTCGGAGTCGACGTGCTCGAGCAGCTTGTCGATTCTGGGTGAGATCATTGCTTGGGGTCCGTTTCTTCGGGGTCTGCAAGGTTAGCGTCCCCTTGCGGCGGTTTTTCCCGAAGCGCTTCCTGCACGATCGCCACCAGGGCGTCGGTCGCGTCTTCGAGCCGGTCGTTGACGACGACGTGGCCGAACTCCGGCTGCGCCGCGAGCTCGCGCTCGGCGGTCCGCATCCGCTCGTTCACCTGCTCGGGACTGTCGGTGCCGCGGCCGACGAGCCGGGCGCGAAGCGCGTCGAGCGTCGGCGGCGCGATGAACACCTGGACCGCCTCGGGCATCGCGCTCCGGACCTGACGGGCGCCCTGGACCTCGATCTCGAGCACCACGGGTACCCCATCCGCTACCCGCTGCTCCAGCTCGGAGCGGAGCGTGCCGTAGCGGTTGCCGGAGTAGGTGGCGTGCTCGACGAAGTCGCCGGCGGCCACGTGGCGCTCGAACGCCTCGGGCGTGAGGAAGTGGTAGTCGACGCCCTCGCGTTCCCCGGGCCGCATCGGCCGGGTGGTGGCCGACGTCGAGAGCTCGAGCCCGGGGATGCGCTCGAGCAGACCCCGGATCAGCGTGCCCTTGCCGACGCCCGAGGGCCCGGTGATCACGAACACCTTGCTGGTGGTCGCCACGGGCCGGGGAGCGGGACCGCGGCTTAGCGGCGGCGCATAAGCGCGACGAGCTCGCGCCGCTGGCGCTCGGACAGACCGCCGATGGTCTTGCTCGGCGAGATCCGGCAGTGCGACAGGATCTTGTTGACCTTCACGCGCCCGTACTTGGGAACCGCCAGCAGCAGGTCGAACACCTTGGCCGTCTCGAGGTAGTCAGGCGGTTGCAGCAGCAACTCGTGGATCGGCTGCCGGCCGGCCTTCAGATCGCGCTTCAGCTGAGCGCGGCGGCTGCGGATGTCGTTGGCACGCTGGAGCGCCTCCATCCGCTGCACGAGCGAACGTTCAGGCGCCGCCACTGGCTTTGGGGGCGTCTCACTGACCGGCGGCATGGCGGGCGACTATACATCTTGGCGACACTCGATCAAGGCAAATCCCCCCAATTCGACTCGACCTCAGGCTGAGGTCGAGCATTGTCGAGGATGGTTCCGGGAATAGCCAGCGTTTGCAGGGGGTTTTGAACGCTGCTAGCAACTTTGGCGATGATTTGCGTCGTGCTCGGGGGTCAGCCGTGCGGAATCGGGGTGTTTGCGGCGAGATCGCGGAGCTCGGTCGCGATCCTCGCTCCGGCGGCTGGATCGCGGAAGCTCTCGGTCCCGACGGCCACCAGGTGTGCGCCGGCAGCCATCAGATCCATTGCGTGCTGGCCACTCTGGACTCCGCCCATCCCGATCAGCGGGATCGCCACGGCGTCCGCGACCGCTTGCAGCTGAGCTAGCGCTACGGCGCGGACGGACGGCCCGGAGATCCCGCCGGTGGTTCCCCCCAGCCACGGCCGTCCGGTGCGCGGATCGAGCGCCATCCCCTTGATCGTGTTGACCAGCGAGAGCGCACTCGCTCCGGCCAGCTCCGCGGCGCGAGCCACCGCGGCCACGTCGGAGGCATTCGGGGTCAGCTTGACGATCAGCGGCTTGGCCGTGAGCGGGCGGACCGCCTCGAGCAGCCCGGTGACCTCTCCGGGATCGGCACCCATCAGCATCCCCGTCTCCACGTTCGGGCAGGAGACGTTCAGCTCGAGCGCCGCCACCTCGTCGCGCTCGTCGAACGCCATCACCAGCTCGGCCACCTCGTGACGGGTGAACCCCATCACGTTGACGAACAGCGGCACCGGCAGCCGGGCGAGCTCGGGCAGGTCGTGGGCGAGGTATCGCTCGAGGCCCTTGTTCGGGAGCCCGATCGAGTTGATCATCCCGGCCGGCGTCTCCCACAGACGCGGCGGCGGGTTGCCCTGGCGGGGGGCGAGCGTCACCGTCTTGGAGACGAATGCCGCGAACGGAAACCGCTCGATCAGCGTGTCGCCGAACACGCGCCGGGCGGCGATCGCATCGAACGTCCCCGAGGCATTGATGATCGGGTGCTGGAGCTCGATGCCGCAGAAGAAGGTGGTCAATGCCCGGCCCCCGCGACGGCCGCCGTCTCGAGTTGTGCGGCGTCGATGACCGGCCCGTCGACGCACAGGCGGATGTAGCCGTCCGTCGTCGGCACCACGCACCCGAAGCAGGCGCCGAACCCACAGGCCATCCCCGACTCGAGCGCGAGCTGTGCCGGGACCTGTCGCGCCGAGCACGTGCGGCGGACGGCCTCGAGCATCGGCGGCGGGCCACAGGCGTAGACCTCGGCGTGCTCGCCGGCGTCGAGCTCGTCGGCGAGCAGGTCGGTGACGAGTCCCTGGTGGCCGGCGCTGCCGTCGTCGGTGGCCAGGCGGGGGTCGTCGAGCAGCTTGGCTCCCGGAAGGCGGGCCGCGTCGCGGAAGCCGAGCAACGGGCGGGTCGCGTCCGGGAGCTGCTCCTGCCAGATCGCCAGCGGGGCGATGCCGACGCCGCCGCCGACGAGCAGCGGCCGCCTGTGCTCGCGTGGCGGCTCGAAGCCGCGGCCGAGTGGTCCCACGATCAGCAGGTCGTCGCCAGGGTGCAGCTCGCAGAGGCGGTTGGTCCCCGGGCCGACGTCCTCGATCAGGAAATGGAGCTCGAGCCGGCCCGCAGCGCTCGGGATCGCCCGGAGGACCGAGAAGGCTCGGGGCAGGAACGGGCGCTCCCCCGCTCCCCCACCCCACCGGCTCGCGGCGCTCAGCATGTAGAACTGCCCGGCCTGGGGCGCGGGACCGCCGGGGTCCGCGCAGCGCAGCACCACGTAGGCGCCGTGTTCCTCGCGTCGGGTGATCGGGGCGGACCGGCGACCGAACGGAGCCTGCACCCGCTCGCTCACGGGACTTCGCTCAGCCGCCCGGCATGGATCTCCTGGAGCGAGATCACGTCCGGAGCTCCTCGACGGGCGGCCGCGATCGCTCGCGCAGCCGCCATCCCGCCCGCCATCGTGGTGATGCACGGGATGCCGCGGGCCGCGGCCGCGGTTCGGATCTCGTAGCCGTCGGTGCGGGCGCCGGTGCCGACCGGTGTGTTGACGACGAGGTCGACCTCGCCGCGCTCGATCCAGTCGACCACGTGCGGGGAGCCCTCGCCGATCTTGTTGATCGCCTCGGCCGGGATCCCCATCTTGCGGATCGCCTGGGCCGTCCCCCGGGTGGCGATGATCCGGAAGCCGAGGTCGTGCAGCACGGTGGCCACGCCGGTGGCCGCGGGCTTGTCGCCGTCGGCGACGGTGATGAACGCGGTGCCGTCGTCGGGAAGCTGCGCGCCCGCGGCGGCCTGGGCCTTGGCGAACGCGGTCGGGAAGTCGTGCGCGATCCCCATCACCTCACCGGTGGAGCGCATCTCGGGGCCGAGCAGCGCGTCGGAGCCGGCGAACCGGTCGAACGGGAGGACGACCTCCTTGACGCACACGTGTCCGTTGGTGGTGTCCTCGGGGAGGTCGAGATCCGCGATCCTCTCCCCCAGCATCAGCCGGCAGGCCAGCTTTGCCACGGGCAGCCCGATCGCCTTGGAGACGAACGGCACCGTCCGCGACGCCCGAGGGTTGGCCTCGATGACGTGCAGTCCCTCGTCGCCGCGGATCGCGAACTGGACGTTGAGCAGGCCGACCACGCCAAGCGCACGGGCGATCCCCGTGGTCTGCTCGCGCAACTGGGCGAGCATCTCGTGACCAAGCGTGTGCGGCGGCAGGACACAGGCGGAGTCCCCCGAGTGGATGCCCGCCTCCTCGACGTGCTGCATGATCCCGGCGATCCACACGTCCGTGCCGTCGCACAGCGCGTCGACGTCGACCTCGATCGAGTCCTCGAGGAAGCGGTCGAGGAAGATCGCGGAGCCAGGTTCGGGCGCCACGCGGTCGAGGTACTCCCTCAGGCCGGCGACGCTGTAGACGATCTCCATCGCCCGCCCCCCGAGCACGTAGCTGGGCCGGACGAGCAGCGGGAAGCCGACGTCGGGGGCGCGGTCGAGCGCCTCCTGCGCCGAGTGGGCGGTGGCGTAGGCCGGCGCCTTGTAGCCGAGCCGGTCGAGCAGCGCGCCGAACCGCGAGCGGTCCTCGGCCAGGTCGATTGCCTCGATGCTGGTGCCGAGGATCGGGATCCCGGCCGCGTTCAGGCCGGCCGCCAGCTTCAGCGGCGTCTGCCCGCCGAACTGCACGATCACCCCTTCGGGCTGCTCGATCTCCGTGACGCCGATCACGTCGTCGAGCGTCAGCGGCTCGAAGTACAGCCGGTCCGAGGTGTCATAGTCGGTCGACACCGTCTCCGGGTTGCAGTTGACAATCACGGCATCGCGGCCGGACTCGCGCACGGTCTGGGCGGCATGCACGCAGCAGTAGTCGAACTCGATCCCCTGACCGATCCGGTTCGGGCCCGAGCCGAGGATCACGACGCTGCCACGATCTCCGCGGTCGACCTCGTGCGCCGGCCCGTTCGGGCCCGGGCGCTCCCACCCCGAGTAGTAGTAGGGCGTGTGGGCGGGGAACTCGGCGGCGCAGGTGTCGACCGACTTGAACGTCCGAGCGCCGGCGAATGGCGCGTCGGGCTCTCCGGCCAGCTCGGCGAGCTCGTGCAAGAACCAGGGGTCGATCGAGGTCCGGCGATGGAGCTCGTCGACTCCGAGCCCGCGCCGCAGGGCCTCGAAGACGTGGTCGAAGCGCTCGGCACCGGGTTGCGCGGTGAGCTCGAGCAGCTCGGCGTCGTCGGCGGGCGAGCTTGGCTTGACGTCGAGCTCGCGCGAGCGCATCGCCTTGGCGAACGCCTGCTTGAACGTCCGCCCGATCGCCATCGCCTCGCCCACGGACTTCATGTGGGTGGTCAGGCCCGCCTCGGCGCCCGGGAACTTCTCGAACGCGAACCGCGGCCACTTGACGACGCAGTAGTCGATCGCGGGCTCGAAGCTCGCCGGGGTCGCGCGCGTGATGTCGTTGGGGATCTCCTGGAGCGTGTAGCCAACGGCCAGGCGGGCGGCGATCTTGGCGATCGGGAAGCCGGTGGCCTTGCTGGCCAGCGCGCTCGAGCGCGAGACCCGGGGGTTCATCTCGATGACCACGATCTCGTCCGTCTGCGGGTTGACCGCGAACTGCACGTTCGAGCCGCCGGTCTCCACGCCGACCGCGCGGATCACCGCGATCGCCTGATCGCGCAGCTTCTGAAACTGCTTGTCGGTGAGCGTCTGCTGCGGCGCCACACATACGCTGTCGCCGGTGTGGACGCCCATCGGATCGAGGTTCTCGATCGAGCAGATGATCACCACGTTGTCGGAGTGGTCGCGCATCACCTCGAGCTCGAACTCGCCCCAGCCCAGCACGGACTCCTCGAGCAGCACCTGCCCGATCGGCGAGGCGTTCAGCCCCCCGCCGACCACCTTCTCGATCTCAGCCTGGCTGCGGACGACCCCGCCGCCGCGTCCGCCGAGCGTGAACGCGGGCCGGACGATGAACGGCAGCCCGATGTCGGCGATCGCCCCGTGGGCATCCTGGATGCTGTGGGCGATCGCGGAGCGCGGCACCCGCAGGCCGGCGTCGGTCATCGTCTGGCGGAAGCGCTCGCGGTCCTCGGCGCGGTCGATCGCGTCGTAGTCGGCCCCGATCAGCTCGACCCCGTGCGCTTTCAACGTCCCGTTCTCGTGGAGTGCCTTGGCCAGGTTGAGCGCGGTCTGCCCCCCGAGGGTCGGCAGGAGCGCGTCGGGCTTCTCACGCTCGATCACCTGCGCCACCGGCCCCGGGAGCAGCGGCTCGACGTACGTCCGGCTGGCGAGCTCGGGGTCGGTCATGATCGTGGCCGGGTTCGAGTTGACGAGCACGACCTCGTAGCCCTCCTCGATCAGCACCTTGCACGCCTGCGTCCCCGAGTAGTCGAACTCGGCGGCCTGGCCGATCACAATCGGGCCGGAGCCGATCAGCAGGATCTTGTGGATGTCCTCGCGGCGGGGCATCGGCTTACCTGGCCGTCTCGATCATGCGGCCTTCTCGATCTCGCCGACGAAGCGGTCGAACAGGTACAGGGCATCGTGGGGCCCGGGCCCCGCCTCCGGGTGATACTGGACGGTGGCGCCGGTGACGTCCTTGAGCTCGAGTCCCTCGACCGTGCGGTCGTACAGGTTGATGTGGGTCAGCTCGGCGGCGCCGAAGTCGGTCTCCCAGCGGACCGGCTCATCGCGCTCGATCGTGGTCTCACCACCGGGGCCGAGCACCGCGAACCCGTGGTTCTGGCTGGTGATCTCGGTCCGCCCGGTCGTGAGGTCCTTGACCGGGTGGTTGGCCCCGTGATGGCCGAACGGCAGCTTGTAGGTCTCCAGACCGACCGCCCGGCACAGCAGCTGGTGCCCGAGGCAGATCCCGTATACGGGGCGCTTGCCGATCAGCTCGCGCACGGTCGCGACGATGTAGTCGAGCGCGGCCGGGTCGCCCGGGCCGTTGGCGAGGAAGATCGCGTCCGGGTTGTTCTGGAGCAGCCGCTCGGCGCCTGCCGTGCAGGGATGCAGCTCCACGGTGGCGCCCCGCTCGCGGAGGTTGCGGATGATCGAGAGCTTCACGCCGGTGTCGATCATCGCGACCCGCGGGCCCTGGCCCGCTGTGCTGTGAAGGATCTGCGTCTCGCTCGACGTGACCGCCTTGGCCAGGTCGCGGCCGGACATCTTCGGCTCTTGCGAGATCAGCTCGTGGGCTTCGGCGTGCGACGTGGTACCCGGGAACACCCCGCCGCGCATCGCGCCCTCGTCGCGGATGTGCCGCACGAGCGCACGGGTGTCGAGATCGGTGATCGCCGGGATGCCGCAATCGGTCAGCCAGGTCAGCCATCCCATCTCCGCGCCCGGCGCATCCTCGCGGTCGACCGCGGCGCGCATGATCGCCGCGCCGGCGTGCACCCGGTCTGACTCCATCGCCTCGGCCGAGACCCCGTAGTTGCCCACCATCGGGTAGGTGAACGTGATCAGCTGGCCGGAGTAGCGGGGGTCCGTCATCGCCTCCTGGTAGCCCGACATCGAGGTCGTTAACACGACCTCGCCGACGGCGTGCGTGTCCGCCCCGCAGGCGACTCCCTCGAACCGGGTCCCGTCCTCGAGCTGGACGTATGCGCCGCGCTCGTTCATCTCGCGCTCAAGGCGCCGGCGCCGGCCAGCATCGGGTGGCGGAACACATTCGCGCCGGCGGCGAGGGTCAGCAGCACGCGGCCGTGCAACGTGCGCCCGTGGAAGCAGCAGTTCGACGAGCGGCTGACGTAGCCCTCGGCTCCCACCTCCCAGCGGGCCTCGAGGTCGACCAGACACAGGTTCGCGGGCTCGCCGGGTGCGATCCGCGGGGTGGGCAGCCCGTACAGGGCGGCGCCGTCGGTCAGCCGGGCGATCACGGTGCTGAGCTCGATCTCGCCCGTGACCACCAGCTCGGTGAACAGCGCCGCGAACGCCGTCTCGAGCCCGGTTGTGCCCATCGGCGCCTGCTCGAACGGCACCTCCTTCTCATGCGGCGCGTGCGGGGCGTGGTCAGTGGCGATGCAGTCGACGAGCCCCGTCTCGAGGGCCTGGATCAGCGCCTGTCGATCGCGCTCGGTCCGCAGCGGGGGGTTCATCTTGAAGCGGCTGTCGAGCGTGCGCACGACGTCGTCGGTGAGGGTCAGGTGGTGCGGCGTGACCTCGCCGCTGACCCGCGCGCCCGCATCCTTGGCCGCGGCCAGAGCCTGTACCGATTCCCGACATGACAGGTGTTGGAAGTGAATCCGGGCGTCCTCGTAGTGCGCCAGGGCGCCGTCGCGCGCAACCATCGTCGATTCCGACAGCGACGGAA
>DASXOS010000181.1:0-11119 GCA_036494115.1 Solirubrobacteraceae bacterium
ACGCCGGTCTGGAAATGGCTGCGGATCGGGCAGCCGGGCGTGGTCAGCGAGACCATCACATCGATGACGCCGTTGGGATGAATGTCAACGGAGCGGACCATCTCGAGCTCGACGATGTCGCGCCGCAGCTCGGGGTCGATCACGGCTCGCAGGGAGTCGATTACTTGTTCACGGGTGGGCATGCGATCCATTCTGGCAGACGGAATCCGGCGGGCCGGGGAGCGTCTGCCGCCCTACGAACGTGACGCGCCGGGCGCGATTCCGTGAGGGCTGGCTGAAAAACCGCTTCTGGACAGCGGTTTTTCAGCCAGGCTCGTGCCCCGTGCCCGGGTGGGCGTCTCATCGGCTGGCGCGTTCTTCGGGCGCCGCCCCGGGCGGCGGGTGCGATCGGGTTGAACGGCACCCTGAGGGGAGGTTTGGGCGCGTTAGCGGGCCGGTTTACGACCACAGCTCGCCAAAGCCGGCGGACTCCCGGGCGATTGTCGGACTACGTGCGCCATGGAGCAACAGCTCGACTATCGCCGCCAGGTTAGGCGCGATTGTCGAGTTACGGTCGCCCCCGCCGGCCCCCGCCGGCCCCCTCCGGTGGCCGCTCGGCCCAGCCGGCTGGCCGAAAATGCCACCGCATTTTTCGCTTTTTCGGCCACGCTCGGTGTTCGGCCTGTGAGCGGGTTCGTACGTGTGACAGGAGCGGCGGCCTAACGTGGGGACCCGTGCCCGGCGATAGACAGCGCCATAGCCGTCGCCCGCGACTCAGAGCCCCCTTAACGACCGACCGGGGCGCCACTTGCGTGACGCCCCGGCGGTTGAGGGAGGAGAGGGTGCTGCATTCGCCGGCGAAATATGAGGCCGGCGAACCTGTCCCGCTCGACGGCGCTCTCCTGGACGCCGGGCGGGGGAAGTCTGCGATCAGATCGCGGAGTTGAGGATCTCCTGAGCGTTCGAGACGAGCTTCTCGACCTGCTGGGTGACCGGCTTCGACTGCCGCTCGACGTCGCGGCGAACCGACTTCACCTCGCGCTCGACGCGACGACGGTTCTGCTTGAGCGAGCGCTCGACGCGGGTGCGACGCTGGCGCAGCTCGCGCTCGAAGCGGGTCCGGGTCTTGCGCACCTGGCGCTCGAACCGGTTGCGAGCGGTGACGCCGCGACGCTCGTAGCGACGCAGCTCGCGCTCGACGCCGGCACGCGTGCGGTACTTGGTGGTGAGGCCCGTAACGGTCGAGACGAGGTTGTCGCGCGCCACGAGGCTCGCACCGACCGGCACCAGAACGGCGCGCTCGGCGAGCTGCTGGGCCTGCCCGGTCCGCGTCTTGGGCCCGGTCGAGGTGCTCGTGGTCGTCGAACGGCGGGTGCCGGCGGGCGACCGGCGGCTGGTGCTCGTCCTCCCCGCATTGCTGCGGGCGGACGACTTCCGGGCCGCGGACGTCTTCCGCGCGGTGGAGGGCTTGTTGGCCCCCGGGGTGTTGCTGCTGCTAGTAGCCATACTCTTCAGTAGCTCCCTTAGAACTAAGGATATTAGACGTAACTCGGCGGCTCGGCCTGCGAGAAGAGCACCGAACATGTGTTTGTAAACCGGCCGGCGAGGTTCGTTACATTCCCGAGGGAGAAATCCTGTCTCCGGTCGCCACGCGGGAGCGCCCCACCGGTCATGCCGAGCCCCCCAACCCACTACGCCCACAGCGGCGATGCCAGCATCGCCTATCAGGTGTTCGGGCGCGGCTCGTTCGATCTGGTGCTGGTCGAGGGGCCGGCGTCGCACCTCGAGCTGATGTGGGAGGAGCCCCGGACCGCCAAGTGCTTCGAGCGGCTGGGCTCGTTCGCGCGCGTGATCATGTTCGACCGCCGCGGCACGGGCCTCTCGGACCCCGTCTCCCAGCCGCCGACGCTCGAGCAGCAGATGGACGACCTGATCGCGGTGCTCGACGACATCGGGGTCGAGCGCGCGGCGATCTGGGGCGCCAGCGACCTGGGACTGTCGGCGATGTTCGCCGCCACGTACCCCGAGCGAGTCATCTCGCTGGTGCTCTCGTCTGTCTCGCCCCGCGGCGCGAGCACGCTCTCGCCGGAACTCCACGAGCAGTTCCTCGACGCGATCGAGCGCCACTGGGGCGAGGGCACGCTCGTCAACATCTACGCCCCGAGCCAGGCGCACAACAAGCAGTTCGTCGAATGGTGGGCACGGATGCAGCGCTCCGCGGTCAGCCCCGGAATGGCCCGGCAGCTGATGCAGATGCTGGCCGAGACCGACCTTACGGCCGTGCTGCCGACGATCTCCGTGCCGACGCTGGTCACGCACGCCTCCGATGACCGCTACATCCCGGTCGAGACCGGCCGCGAGGTGGCCTCGCTGATCCCCGGCGCCCGCTTCATCGAGTATCCGGGTCAGGACTCCTACGCCTGGCTCGAGGCGCCGGGTCTCGACGACGTCGAGGAGTTCCTGACTGGTCAGCGGCCGACAGGGCTGATCGACCGGGTGCTGGCCACCGTGATGTTCACCGACATCGTCGGCTCCACCGAGCGGGCGTCGCAGATCGGAGATCGTCGATGGCGGGAGCTGCTCGCCGAGCACCACGCGGCGGTCCGGGCCCAGCTCGCCAGGTACCGCGGCAGCGAGGTGAAGACGATCGGGGACGGCTTCCTGGCCACGTTCGATGGGCCGGCCCGGGCGGTCCGCTGCGCCGCGCAGATCGCCGACGAGGTCGAAGAGCTCGGGCTGGAGATCCGGGCCGGGCTGCATACCGGGGAGTGCGAACTGGTCGGGGCGGACGTGGCCGGGATCGCGGTTCACATCGGAGCGCGCGTGATGGCCACTGCGGAGGCCGGTGAGGTGCTGGCCTCACGCACAGTCAAGGACTTGGTCGTCGGCTCGGGTCTTCGGTTCGAGGATCGCGGCCTGTACGCCTTGCGCGGCGGGCCCGACGACTGGCGGCTCTACGCGCTCGACCGCTCGAGCTCGGCGTGGCCGTCGAATCCGGTGCGCGACAGCCAGGCCGAGGGATCCTCGAGCTCGGCCAGCGTCGGCAGTGCCTCCGGGCTCGAGAACACGTGATGTAGGGCCGGCCTTCCGCCTGCGTCGACGATCGCGTCGCAGAAGAACTTGCCGCGCTCGTACTGGCGGAGCTTCATGTCGAGCCCGAGCACGCGCGAGAGCAGCCGCGAAAGGCCCGACTGCGACTTGCGCCGGCGGTCGAGCGCCTCGCGCAGCTGGGGCAGGGACGGGAGCAGGTCGGGGGCGACCGCGTCCATCACGTGCTCGGCGTGGCCCTCGATCACCGCCATCACCGCCTGCACCTTGTCGAGCGTGGCCCGTTCGCTCTCGCTGGTGACGACCGAGATCAGATCGCCGTGGCGCAGGGCGCCGCCGATCCGTTTGAGCTCCTCGGTGCTCGGCATCTTGAACTTGTGCGGCGCCTCGATCCGGAGCTCGGCGCTGTGCAGGAGCTCCTTGACCAGTCCGGCCAAGTGCCCGTGCAGCCACGGCACCCCGGCGAACTGCACCGCGTGCGTGACCTCGTGGAGCGCCACCCAGGTCATGAACTCCTGCTCGTTGGCCTCGAAGTTGCGCACCGCCTCGCCCAGGTTCGGGAGCACGAACAGCAGCCTGGGCGGCCGATCCTCGACCGCCTCGTCGAGCAGCACGAGCTCGTACTGACCGAGCACTCGTTGCGCCATGTAGCCGAGCAGCACGCCGACCTCACCGGTCACGGCGAAACCCATCGCGAGCTGGACCGCCGGCTTCAGGGGCCCGAGATTCTCGCCGGTTCGCGCGAGTACGGGGTCGAGCAGCGTGCGCATGGCGCCGATGTTCGTGCTCACCCATTCGCGGCGGCCGATGCCCTCGGGCTCGGGGATCGGCCGGGTCGGTTGCAGGCCGGTGTAGGCGACCACGCGGGCCTCGGACTCCGCCGCCAGCGCCGGCAGGTCGGCGGTCGCCACGCGGCCGTTGCCGTTGCCGGCCACGTAGTCAGCGATCTTCTGCGCCAGGATCCAGTCGATCATGCGGGCACCCTCTCGAGCTGGTGGAGTGTCTCGGCCGTCCGGGCCGCGATCACCGGGGAGCGCGGCTCGGTGTCGAGCGGGGCTGACAGCGGGTTCTCGCAGCGGGGGAACGTGACCAGTCCGCCGGCTTCGCGCACGATCAGCTGGCCTGCGGCCGCATCCACTCCCCGCGAGCGCCGGAGCGTGACCATGCCGTCGAACCGGGCGGCCGCCACTTGGCACAGAGACACCGCGATCGATCCCAGCGCCCTGAGCCGGTAAGCAGATTCTGTGAGGCCCTCAATCGAGGCGGCCACCCAGCGAGGGTCGGCGGACTCGATGCCGAGCACCTCGAGCTTGCCGTCGCGGCCGCGGCGCTCCTGAAGCGTGGGATCGAGCCGCTCGCCGTCGAGCCACGCCCCCTCGCCGCGCCGGGCCCACCACTCCTCGGCGGGACCGAAGTCGTAGACGAACGCGAACGCCACGTCGTCCATCGTGGGGCCGTCGGCGACGGCCAGCGAGAGCGCATGATGGGAGAGGCCGCGCTTGGCGTTGAGCGAGCCGTCGATGGGGTCGATGATCACCCTGACGCCCGAGTCGCCGTAGTCGATCTCGCCCCGCTCCTCGGACAGCGCCAGGAACCGGTGGCCCTGGTCGCGCAGGCGGTCGAGCTCGGCGAACACGATCTCCTCGGCCGACTCATCGATGACCAGCGTGCGGTCGCCGCCGCTACCGCGGGTGCCCGTCTCCACTGCCCGTTCGACCGTCGTGGGGGAGTCGGCGAGCACCCGCTCCAAGCCGGCCACGGCGCGCCGACACACCGAAAGCCAGTCTGCATCGAGAGCGGAGCGGGTGGACGTCATCTCAGACCTATGCTGTCAGAGTGGGTGAAAGCCTCGATGAGCAGCTCCTTCCCGCTCAGGCGGCTGCGATCACGCACAGCGGTGGAAGGGTGCTCGTTCTGGGGCCGGCGGGGACCGGCAAGACGCGCATCGTGCTCGAGCGGTTTCGCCGGCTCGTGGCGGAGGGCTGTGCCCCGGAACGGATTGCAGTGCTCGCGCCGTCGGTGGCGCGGACCGAGTCGCTGCGGGCCCGTTTGGAGGGGTCACTCGAACGGGGCTACGAGCAGCTGTTCGTCCTGACGCCGGTCGAGCTGGCTGCGCTCGCGCTCGGCGAGCCGGGTGCCGAGGCGCTCGAATCGCTGCTCGGGCCGGGCGACCGGCTGGCCATGCTGCTCGAGCGGATCGATGAGCTGGCCCTCGTCCACCACGACTTCGCGGGGAGCGCCAACGCCCTGCTGGGTGGGTTCATCCGCCGGATCGACCGGCTCAAGGCCGAGCTGATCGGAGCCGAGGATTACGCAGCCTGGGCGGAGGGACTGGACGGCTCGACGGGCGAACTCGAGCGCGAGTTTGCCGAGATCTTCCGGGTGCACGAGCGGATGCTGGCCGAGGCCGGGGCGGTGGACGCCGGCGAGTTGGTGCGGGGGGCCCTCCGCGCCGTCACCGACGGTCGCGGCGCCGGGCGCCGATTCGAGCACCTGCTGGTCGACGACGTGCAGGAGCTCGACCTCGCCGCCGGGTCGCTCGCGCTGGAGCTCGGTGGCGCTGGTCTGTTCGCCGCCGGGGATCCGTTGCAGGCGCTGCGCCGCTTCCGCGGGGCGGGGACGGCGCGGATCGCGCAGTTCTCGGCTGCCGACGTGACCGTGATCCGGCTTGACCGCAGCCTGCGCTGCCCGGCGCAGGTGATCGACGCGGCCTGCGCGCTGGTGGGTGCTGAGCCCCCGGCGGCGGAGCCGGGGGGCGAGCTCGAGTTCTGGCGCTGCGCCACCGAGCGTGCCCAGGCCCAGTCGGTAGCGGCGGACGTCGAGCGGCTGATCTCCCGTGAGGGCGCGCGGCCCGATGAGATCGTCGTGCTCGTACCGAGCGTCGCGCGGGAGGGGCAGGCGGTGGCGGTGGCGCTCGAGGAGCGGGCCGTGCCGCACCGGCTCGTCGGCGAGGAGGCGTTCTTCCAGCGAGCGGAGATCCGCGATGTGCTGGCATGGCTGCGCCTGCTTGCCGACCCGTCGGACGCCGGCGCCGTCGTCCGTGCGCTGGCGCGGCCGCCGATCGAGCTGCGCTCGGTCGACATCGCCCGCTGCACCCAGATCGCGCGGCGGCGCAAGCTCGACATGGTCGCCGCGCTCGCTGCGGCCACCGAGTCGCCGCAGGTTCCGCCGGAGGCGCGCGAGCGGGTGCGCGTGTTCCTGAAGCTGTACCGCTCGGGCGCCGCCGCGATCGACACCACCCGCCCCGACCTCTACGTCCACCGCCTGATCGACCGGCTCGGGCTCCGGCGCCAGCAGCTGTTCGCGGCGCAGTCCGACGTCGTCGAGCGGTTGCGGGCGCTGGCCCGGTTCGGCGAGCTCGCCTCGGCGTATGTGCGGCGGGCGCCCCAGGCCACACCCCGCGAATTTGCCCGCCAGATCGCCGCGGTTGCCGACTTCGGCTTGCGCGAGCAGGAGGAGCCCACGCTCACGGAGTCAGGGGTGGTGCAGATCCTGACCTTCCAGGGGGTCGGTGGCGTGGAGGCGTCGCACGTGTACGCGGTCGGGCTGCAGGCCGGGTTGGCCGCGCCCGCCCCGGAGACGATCCCGGACGAGCTGCTGCGCGAGGACCTGCCCGCCGAGGACGACGCAGGACGACGCTTGGTCATGCGCCAGGCCCTGTACTCGGGGTTGACGCGTGCACGCCAGCGGGTGGTCCTGGCGTATCCGGGAGCCAGCGACCGGGGTCTGAACCATGCGCCGTCGCCGCTGGCCGAGGAGCTGCGACTCGCGGTCGGCGCGGACTGGGAGGAGCGCGAGGAGGAGTTGTTCGGTCCCGCCGAGACGCTCCACTCGACCTACCGGCTGCTCCGCGACGAGCTGCTCGAGTCGACGATGCGCGCCGGCGGCCGGCTCGGCGAGCTGCGCTTCGACACCGACCTCGACGTGTCGCACGCGGTCGTGCGCTACCTGGAGCTTCTGAAAGTGGCGGCGTTGGTGGCCCGCCCGGAGGGGTCTGGCGTCGCCGACGCGCTGCGCGATGTCAACTCCCGGATCCTTCAGGCGGTCACCGCCGAGCAGCGGGAGATCTTCAGCTCCTCGGCGCTCGATGACTACCTGCTCGACGCCGAGCGCGACGCGCGCCGCCGGGCGGCAGCGGTGGCAGCCCGCGACGAGCCGTCGCTCGAGCCCTTCCTGGCCAAGCGGGGCGAGGGCGTCGTGCTGTCGGCGTCGGACATCGACACGTACCGGACCTGTCCTTTGAAGTACAAGTTCGCGCGCGTCTTCCGGATCCCGCAGGAGCCGACCGTGCACCAGCGGTTCGGGATCCTCGTCCATCAGGTGCTCGAGCGCTTTCACGCCCGCGCCGGGGGCTCCGGCACCCTCGCCGAGCTGCTCGGACTGCTCGATGCGGGCTGGCGGCGGGGCGGGTTCGGCGACTCCGAGGAGGAGCGCCAGCTCCGCGGCAAGGCCGCCGGGGCGCTGACGCGCTACCACGAGCGCTTCCAGTCCTCGGAGTCTCAGCCGGTCTGGTTCGAGCGGCAGTTCACGTTCAAGCTGGGCCCGCACCTGCTGCGCGGCCGGGTCGACCGCGTGGACCTACTGCCAGGGGGCCAGTACGAGCTGATCGACTACAAGACGGGCCGGCCCAAGAGCGCCGCCCAGCTCGCCGACGACGTGCAGCTGTCGCTCTATGCGGTCGGCGCCCGCGAGGCGTGGGACCTCGAGACCTCGCAGCAGGCCTACTACTACCTCCTCGACGACGAGAAGGTGACGGTGCCGGTGTCCGCCGCCGGCGAGACGGACCGCTCGGATTGGATCCGCGACGTGGCGATGGAGGTCGCCGAGGGCATCTTGTCGCAGGGCTTCGAGCCGACGCCGTCGTTCGCGGCCTGCTCGATCTGCGACTACCGCCTGGTCTGCCCCGCGGCCGAGCGCTAACCGGCCCGCGTTCGCCGCCGTGGCCGTTATTCGCGGCGGTCGCGGTCGTTATTCGCGGCGGGCGGGGCCGTGGCCCGGCGGGTCGTCGCCGCGTTGGCGCAGGAACCGCTGCAGATCGCGGGCGATCGTCTCGCCCGAGGGGAGCGCGCCCGGATCCCCGCCGGGCTCGTCGCTCTGGGCCTGCTCGAGGCGCTCCACGAACGCCTGCACGTCGGGGTCGCTCTGCACGGCGAGGTTGACCTGTCGCTCGTAGTCGCCGCTGGCGGTCTCGAGCTCGGAGGCGTCGACGGCGACGCCGACGAGCCCCTCGAGCTTGCGCACCAGCGCGAGCGCCGCCTTCGGGTTCGGGGTGGCGGCGATGTAGTGGGGGACCGCCGCCCACAGGCTCGCCGCTGGCAGGCCGCTCTGCTGACAGGCGGCGTGGAGGATGCCGACGATGCCCGTGGGTCCCTCATATGACGAGGAGGCCAGCCCCAGCCGCGCGATCAGGGCCGCGTCGGACGCCAGCCCGGTGATCGCCACCGGGCGGCTGTGGGGGACGTCGGCGAGCAGCGCGCCGAGCGTGACCACGAGTTGCGCGCCGAGCGCCTCGACCAGTTCAACGATCACCTGGGTGAACGTGCGCCACCGGAACGAGGGCTCGCTGCCGGACAACAGGATCAAATCGCGCGGTGCCCGCGGCACGCGTGCCTCGTACAGTTCGATGCCCGGCCACTCGATCTCCCGGGTGCGTCCCTCGTTGAGCGTGATCCGCGGTCGCGTGGCCTGGAAGTCGAAGAAATCCTCGGGGTCGATCGTCGCGAACCGGCGGGCGCCGAGCGCGCTGCCGACGAACGTGATCGCGGTCGACGCGGCGTCGGCGGCGTCGTTCCAGCCCTTGAATGCGCACACCACCGCGGGCGCGCGCAGGCCGTCAGGACGGTAGTCCCACTGCAGGGGCTGCATCCGGGTCACCGTACATCATGGGCTTGTGGCTCCCGCGCAGACCATCAGCGCCCTACGGCCCGGGGAGGAGGTGTTCGGCGTGTTCGCTTGTACGCGCAAGGACCGTCTAACTACCCGTACCGGCGCCCCGTATCTCGCGCTCGAGCTCCGCGACCGCACGGGCACGGTGCCGGCGCGCGCGTTCCGGGATGCCGACGCGCTCGCCGGCCGCTTCGACCGCGGCGACCTGGTCCGGATTTCCGGCCGTGTGGAGCGGTTCCGGGACGAGCTGACCGTGGAGCTGTCCGATGTGCGCCGCGTGGAGGCCTCGGATGGTGTCGACCCGGCTGCGTTCCTGCCGACGGCGTATCGGGATGTGGAGGAGCTGGACGGGTTTCTGGAGGCGCTCGCCGGCGAGGTCTACGACCGCCGCTTCCGGGCGCTGCTCGACTCGCTGCTGGCCGATCGTGAGTTGCGCGCGGCCTGGCGCCGGGCGCCGTGCACGCGCGCCGGCCACCACGCATACCTCGGGGGCCTGCTCGAGCACACCGTGGCCGTGGGAACACTCGTCCAGGACGTCTGCCAGCTGCACGTCAAGCTGCGATCCGATCTTCTGCTGACGGCCGCGTTGGTGCATGACATCGGGCGTGTTCGCGAATTCACCTACGGCGCCGAGATCGGGCTGACCGAGGAGGGGCGGCTGCTCGGGCACCTGACGATCGGCCAGCAGATGCTCACCGAGCGCATGACCGACCTGGGAACGGACGCCGAGCGATCGGTGGCGCTGCTGCACTGCGTGCTCTGTCACCACGGCCCCCAGTCCGCCCCCGGCGGCCGCTTCGGCTCGCCCGAGGCGGTCGCGCTCTACCGGATCAATGCGCTCGACGCGAGCGTCAAAGGGGTACTCGAGCACGGGCTCGGGCCGGGTCCGGCCAGCGGCTGACCGGCGGCGAGCAGCTGACCGGCGGCGGGCGGCATGTCCCGTCCGCCGGGCGGGGCCGTGTATTTCCTCGCATTCCGTCGTCAATGTGAGAGGCGTGTAGCGCCTGGCACGCATCGCGAGCCAAACGTCGACACACCTCCCCTGATCCGCCCGGAATGCGAGCTTTTGCACGACCACAGTCCGGCAATTCGGCGACGATCCGGGGCGAGTGTCGAGCTACGTGCGCCCTGGAGCAATAGCTCGTCAACCGCCGCCCCGCCGGGCGCGATCGTCGAGCTGTGGTCGTAAGCGCCACCGCCGGCCTACGATCACCGGCGGCGCGGCACGGGCCTGGTGGCCCATCTGGTCTTCAAAACCAGCAGGGCGTGGCAACCCCACGCTTGGAAGGTTCGATTCCTTCGCCGCGTCGTGGCTTCGAACGTTGGTTCTTGCTGCTCCGAAGGCGGAGTGCCATCGTCGCCCGTGGCTTGAATGCGTGCCGAGCCAGGTTCGGCGAGAGGCCTCCGACCAGCTCACGCGCGACCGCCCGCGCCGCCGATACCCGCGAACGCCCGCGGCGGAGCCGGTTGCGGTAGACGCTCGCGAGCGACACGATGCGCGCATGACGGGACGTGTGATCGTGACCGCGCTCGCGCTCGCACTGGCGACAAGCGGCTGCGGCGCGAGCTCGCTGGCGACCATCGCGCCCGGCAAGCCGGTCACTGCTCGAGCGCGCCAGGAACCGCAACTCGCGCTGACGCGGGTCAAGACCGGGAATTCGTCAGTGCAACCGGTCACGGACGTGGTGCTCGTGATGCCCGGCGCCAAGCATGACGTAGTGGTGTCCGCCGGGGCCCGTCGCGGCTGGCCGGGCCCACTGACCCAACCCGTCGCGTGGTCTCCGGACGGGCGACGAATCGCGTTCGCCCGCGTCACGAGCGGCGAGCTGAAGGACGCGCACGGCCACCCCTACCAGCGCAGCGACATCTTCATCATCGCCGCTGACGGATCCGGACTTCATCGCCTGACGCACACCGGCGACGCTCGCAACCCAGTCTGGTCTCCCGACGGCCGCGAGGTCGTCTTCGCACGCGCCCGCATCTACGTCAATGTTTCCAAGCAGACCGAGGGCCTCACCGCGAGCGTGTGGGGCGTCCGCCCAGACGGCGGCGATGTCCGGAAGCTCACCGCCACGATCGGCGGCCAGGACGACGAGCCCGTGCTCGTTCTCGCCCGATGGCCGCTGGCTCGCTTTCACCCGGACCGAGCCAAGCTCACCAGTCGGACTGGACCCGAACCACAGCACGGTGGAGTTGCTCGACCTGG
>DASXOS010000182.1:0-32911 GCA_036494115.1 Solirubrobacteraceae bacterium
GGCGGCCTCGCCGCTGCGCCCGTCGCCGCGCCGGTCGCGGTCAAGCAGATGATCGCCGCCGGCAACCAGATTGTGGGCAAGCCGTACGTGTACGGGGGCGGCCATGGCGTGCCGCTGTCCGAGATCGCGCCCGCCTACGACTGCTCGAGCAGCGTCGAGCATCTGCTCTACGGCGCCGGTCTCGTCCCGGTCGACGACGGCGCGGCGTCGAGCGCGCTCGAGTCGTTCGGCTCGCCCGGTCCCGGCCGCTGGGTGACCCTGTACGCGAGCGCGGACCACGTGTTCATGTACGTCGCCGGGCTGCGCTGGGACACCCACGACGCCGCGGGACCGGGCGATGGCAGCAGCGGGATCGGCTGGCACCCGCTCGTGCGCAGCTCGGCGGGGTTCGTAGCCCGGCACCCGGTGGGTCTCTAGCTCGCCGTGCGCCGGCTCGCCGCCCCGCTCGTGTCTGCCGCGCTCGTCGTGAGCGGGTGCGCCTCGGTCGTGCCCACCGCGACCACCGCGCCGTCCCCGGCGACCGCGCCGCCGTCGGCGACCGCACCGCCCCCGAGAACCGCGCCGTCCCCGGCGTCGGCGGTGGCGCGGGCGAACACAACCCACGAGTACCAGCCGTCCACGCCGCCGACACAGCAGGCCAACCTGTGGGCCAGCGACCCGACGACGATCATCCACGCGTTCGCCACCGCCTACATCAACTGGAACGCGTCGACAGTCGCCGCCAGGATGCGCGCCCTCGCCGCGGCGAGCATCGGCCAGGCCCGCTCGGCGATGCAGCTCGCCGCCGCCAACACGTCCCGGGACTACGAGCTCCGCCGCGGCGGCATCGCCAACAGCGGCACGGTCGAGGCGATCGCGCCGCTGCATGGCGCGCATGACCGCTACGTCGTCGTCACCCAGGAGCAGACCACGGCCACGAACACGACCGCCTACCAGGGCCTGCGCCCGGCCTGGCATCTGACGATCGCCACCGTCCAGCAGATGCGGCCCGGGGCCTGGGTCCTCAGCGGCTGGCAGCCCGAAACCTGAGCCGTGCACTGCCTGCGGAAAATTACGGTTGAAGGATCGGCTGTCCCGGCCGACTGACCCGGGAGATGGCATTGCCGATTCCCCGCCGCTCCCGGTCGACCACCCCTACCAGCGCGCGGCGTCCCCTGAGGTGGTTCGCCCGGTGGGCGGCAGCCGCGCTCGTGGTCACGGGGATCACGATCTTCGTCCTCGACAACGGACCGGACACCCGTGGCGCCGCCCAGAGCGCTCGGGCGCGCGCCGGGCTCATCGCCGACTCGGTGCTGCAGGGCGTGCTTCGCCCCGACGATCTCCGTTCGCCGCCCAAGAGCCCCCGGCGCGCCGCGCTCGACCGCTCCTTCCGCCGTCAGGTCCTGCGCGACGGTGTCCTGCGCGCCACCGTTCGCGGGCCGGCGGGCGCTATCACGTACGCCGGCGCGGCCCACAGCGGACAGAACGGCCCGACGGTCACCACCACAGTCCCGCTCAGCGTCGGCTCGGCGCACGGAACGCTCACGCTCGACCAGGACGCGGCCGTGCTGGGCGGCTCCGGCGGCCCACCGCTCAAACCGTTGCTCGGGATCGTCGCGGTGCTACTCGCCGGGCTCGGCCTCGCGATGGCGCCGACGTTGCGCCGGCACCGCAAGCGGTTGCGTCATCACGCCGCGGAAATGGAGCAGATGCAGCACCAGGCGTTTCACGACACGCTCACCGGACTGCCCAATCGCGCCCTGTTCCACGACCGCGTCGAACAGGCCCTGCGCGCCTCGCGCCGCGACGGTAGCGCGGTGGCGGTGATGCTCATGGACCTCGATCGCTTCAAGGAGATCAACGACACCTTCGGCCACCTCGCCGGCGACCGACTGCTCTGCGAGGTCGGCGAGCACATCGGCCACGCTCTGCGCGACAGCGACAGCGTGGCCCGCCTCGGGGGTGACGAGTTCGCCGTGCTGGCCGACCGCGTGGCCGGGCCGGTTGGCGCCATGGCGCTTGCCGAGCGCGCGCTCCAGGAGGTCGAGCGCACCTACGCCGTGTGCGGCGTCGAGCTCGACGTCGACGCCAGCATCGGCATCGCCCTGTTCCCCCACCACGGCCGCGACGTCGAAGCGCTCCTGCGCTGCGCCGACATCGCGATGTACCAGAGCAAGGCGTCCGGCGCGCCCACGCTGTACGCGCTGGAGCACGACCACCACTCGGCCGACCGGCTCGCCCTCGGCACGCAGCTGCGGCGGGCGCTCAGCCAGGGCGAGATCGTCGTCCACTACCAGCCGAAGGCAGACTTCGGGAGCGGCCGGATCTCGAGCGTCGAGGCCCTCGTGCGCTGGCAGCACTCCGAGCGCGGGCTGCTCGCGCCCGATCAGTTCATCCCGCTCGCCGAGCAGACCGGCCTGATCCGCCAGCTCACCACGCTCGTGCTCGACTCCGCGCTGGCGCAGTGCCGCCGGTGGAGCGACGCCGGGCTCGACCTCTCGGTGGCCGTCAACATCACCGGCCGCGACCTGCTCGACCAGCGCTTCTCAGAGACGGTCAAGAGCCTGCTCCACAAGTGGGAAGTGCCGCCCTCGCACCTCGAGCTCGAGATCACCGAGAACACCGTGCTCAGCGACCCGATCCGCGCCCGGACCGTGCTGCTCGCGCTCAGCGACTTCGGCGTGCGCCTCGCGATCGACGACTTCGGCAGCGGCAACTCCTCCCTCAGCTACCTCAAGCGCCTGCCCATCAATGTCCTCAAGATCGACAAGTCGTTCGTCCTCCAGATGCACATCGACGACGACGACGCCGTGATCGTCCGCTCCACGATCGACCTCGGCCACAACCTCGGCTTGAAGGTGGTCGCCGAGGGCGTCAACTCGATCCGCGCCTGGAACCGCCTGCGCCAGCTCGGCTGCGACATGGCCCAGGGCTACTACCTGAGCCGCCCCGTCCCGGGCCCCGAGATCGAAGTGCTCCTCGCCGCCGAGCGCGCGAGCGCCGCGATCGAGTACGCCGAGGCGGTGGCGCAGGAGCACGAGGAGCTCACGTCCGAGCTCACGTCCGAGCCCGAGCCCGACCCCGGGCTGCCTCTATCTTCCTGACGATCCGCGCGATGAGTGCGAACGGCTCCTCTTCGAGCTGCTCGTAGCTGACGCGGAGCAGCTCGATGCCGGCGGCATCGCACGCCGCCTCCTTGCGCCGGTCGCGGTTCAGTGCGCTTCGCGTCGCGTCTTACGGGTAGCCGTCGAGCTCGAGCGCCAGGCGAAACTCGCGCCAGTAGAAGTCGAACGTGAAGTCACGCCACCGGTAGTTGGCCTCGGGCTCGGGCTCGCCCGTCTCCCGCAGCAGCCTCAGCAGCCGCTCCTCACCGTCGTTCCACGTGCGCGACCGCGGCCGGCGCGGGTCGAGCAGCGCCTCGAGGCGGCTCGCCCCGGCCCGCCCGGGCATCCGCGCCACCGTCTCAGCCACCTGGTTGCGCCGCGTGGCGGTCGTGGCGAGCGCCTCCTCGAGCGCCCGCTCGAGCTGGCGGTTGGTCAGCTGCGGCGCGAGATCGAGGAGCGTCCGCGCCGGCGAAGTCACCGGCAGGTCGTGGCGCATCCGGATGTCCTTGCGATCCAGACGGGTGGTGCGGTGGACGGTGATGCCGGGCTGGTGAGGATGACCTTGACCAAGGATCGTCACGTGCACAGTGTGCTGCCGACGGATCGGAAGGAGGCTCCACATGGCCAGCGCGGTCCAGTGACTCAGGACGGCACGTTCGTTGCATGCCAGCAGCGCCGCGGTCTCGTCACCGAGCTCGACCGAACCTGGATGCCCCACGGCGTACACGCCGGCATGACGAGGATGCAGTGCGCCCGTGGCGACCATGCGCTTGATCGCGCCATCCCCGATTCCGGCTGCGAGGAGTTGTTGTCGTCCCACTCGGCTGCGCTGGTGCTGCGCGATCGCCGCGATTCGCTGGTCGCGGGTCCCAGAAACGACCAATAGTGCATCCGTCCCGACCAATTTCACTCGGCGCGGGCCCTTTTTCATCGCATTCGGACAAAACAGCAACCGACCTCCCCAAGAGGGCCGGGCTGTTGCAGTTTTGGTCGCCAGAAACGCTCCATCCCCTTACAGAGCGCCCAAGCACCCCAACTTCACCCCCTCCCCAGCGCCGTTCCCGAAGCGCCACCGCCCCCAGCGCCGTTCCCGAAGTGCGACCGCCCCTCAGTGCGCCACCGCGTTCAGCACCACCGCTGCCGCAAAGCACGCGACAGCCCCGATCCGCAGGAACACCCCGGCCCGATCACCCGGGCGCCCCGTGACCATGCCGACGATCGCCAGCGACATGCAACAGACAGCGATCAAGGCGAAACCAGCTGCAGCCGCGCGCACCCCCCAAGCATTGCGGTCCGTGATCCTCGCTGCGGTCCGCCTATCCTGAGCACGACGATGTCGACCCAGTACATCTTCACCACCTACAAGCTCTCGCGCCGCTTCCCGCCCGACAAGGAGGTCCTCACAGACATCTCCCTGTCGTTCCTCCCGGGCGCCAAGATCGGCGTGCTCGGCTACAACGGCGCCGGCAAGTCGACCCTGCTCGACATCATGGCGGGCCGCGACACCGAGTTCGACGGACAGGCTCAGCTCGCCCCCCAGGCGACCGTGGGCATGCTCGAGCAGGAGCCCCAGCTCGACCCCACCAAGGACGTGCGCGGCAACATCGAGGAGGGGGTCGCCGAGACCAAGGCGCTGCTCGACCGCTTCAACGAGCTCTCGATGAACTACTCCGAGGAGACCGCTGACGAGTTCGCCAAGGTCCAGGAGCAGATCGACGCCGTCGACGGCTGGAACCTCGACACCACGCTCGAGATCGCGATGGACGCCCTCAGGACCCCGCCGCCCGACGCCGACGTGGCCACGCTCTCAGGCGGCGAGCGCCGCCGCGTCGCGCTGTGCCGGCTGCTCCTGAAGCAGCCCGATCTGCTGCTCCTCGACGAGCCGACCAACCACCTCGACGCCGAGTCGGTGGCCTGGCTCGAGAACCACCTGCGCGACTACAAGGGCACCGTCGTGGCCATCACCCACGACCGCTACTTCCTCGACAACGTGGCCGGCTGGATCCTCGAGCTCGACCGGAGCCGCGGGATCCCCTACCAGGGCAACTACTCGGGCTGGCTCGAGCAGAAGCGCGTTCGCCTCCAGCAAGAGGCCCGCCAGGAAAGCGCGCGCCAGCGAACGATCGACCAGGAGCTCGAGTGGGTCCGCCTCAATGCCAGCGCCCGGCGCAACAAGCCGAAGGCCCGCCTCAACGCGTACGAGGCGCTGCTCGCCCAGGACCGCAACGTCAAGCTCGACCAGGTCCAGATCCACATCCCGGCCGGCCCCCGGCTCGGCGATGTCGTCGTCGAGGCCGACCACGTGCGCAAGGCGTACGGCGACCGAGTGCTGATCGATGACCTGTCGTTCAAGCTCCCGCCCGCCGGGATCGTCGGCGTGATCGGGGCCAACGGCGCCGGCAAGACGACCCTGCTCAGGATGATCACGGGGCAGGAGCAGCCCGACTCCGGGACGCTCCGCCTCGGCGATACCGTCGAGCTCGCCTACGTCGACCAGTCGCGCGACGCGCTCGATCCCGACAAGACCGTGTGGGAGGAGGTCTCGGGCGGCCAGGACCAGATCCCGCTCGGCGACCGCACCGTCAGCAGCCGCGCCTACGTGTCCGGGTTCAACTTCAAGGGCACCGACCAGCAGAAGAAGGTGGCCAAGCTCTCGGGTGGCGAGCGCAATCGCCTGCACCTGGCGAAGCTGCTGCGCACCGGCGGCAACCTGCTGCTGCTCGACGAGCCGACCAACGACCTCGACGTCGACACCCTGCGCGCGCTCGAGGAGGCGCTCCTCTCGTTCGCCGGGTGCGCGGTCGTCGTGTCCCACGACCGCTGGTTCCTCGACCGCATCGCCACGCACGTGCTCGCCTTCGAGGGCGACTCGCAGGCCCGCTGGTTCGAGGGCAACTTCGACGCCTACGAGGACTTCCGCCACGAGCAACTCGGCGCCGACGCCGACCGCCCCCACCGCCTCACCTACAAGAAGCTCGTCCGCGGCTGATCTTCAGGGTCAGCTGCAGCTCGTGCAGGGAGGCGTGAGAATCGTCGCGCGCGCTCTGCCGAAACGTTGCCCTGATTCGCCGCTGACGGGGAGGCGGCTCCCGGGTTCCGCGGCGGTTGGCTCGGCCATCTATCAGCTCGACGTCAGCCCGGACGGGCATTATGTCGCCGACGGTGACGGGCCACAGGAAGTCAACGGCTTCTTCCAGATTCACACCTCGACCGGTGACATACCCAATCCCCTTTGGCAGTTCAACGGCACGGTCGATCTGTTGACCGCACCATCTCATAGCTAGGCGGTGGGCATATGATGGGCACCATCCGATCCTGAGGGCGGCTGTGTGATCGTCGAAGTCGTGCGGATGGTGCTGGCTGTCGTCTTTTTGTTGGCGGCGGTCTCGAAGCTGGCTGATCGCCGGGCGAGCCGGGAGGCAGTCGTCGCCTTCGGCGTCCCGGAGCATGCCGCGGGCGCACTCAGTGCGGGCCTGATCGGCGGCGAGTTGACGATCGCCGCGGCGTTGCTGCTCGACGCGTCGAAGACCGTGGGCGCTGTTGCCGCGCTGGCGCTGCTGGCGATCGTGAGCGCCGCCGCCGCGACGAATCTGCTCCGCGGCCGCGATCCGGAGTGTCGGTGCTTTGGGCGATTGTCGCGGAGTTCGATCGGTTGGGCGACGCTGGCGCGCAACGCGCTGCTGATCTCGATCGCGGGCTATGTCGCGGCCGGTGGTCGCGCGCCGACGCTGTTCTGGGGGCTCGCCGCGGTATCGGGGGCGGTGTGGCTGGCGCTCGGTCCGCTGCGGCCGCGCCGCCGGCGCGGTGCGAGGGCGCCGGGGTTCCAGCTGAGCGACCCGACCGGGGCACACCGGACCCTCGATTCGCTGCTGGGCGGGAACCGCCACGTACTGCTGGTGTTCAGCCAGCCCGGGTGTGGCGCGTGTCACGCGATCCGCGCCGACCTTCAGCATTGGCATCGCCGACTCGGCGAGCGGCTGACCGTCGCGGTTGTCGAGCACGCGCGCGAGGCAGAGCCGGCCGACTACCCGGTGCTGCTCGACCAAGCCGGCGACGTCGCCGCGGCTTACGGGATCGACGCGACCCCAAGCGCCGTGCTGATCGGGGCCAACGGACGGCTCGCATCCGGCGTCGCTCGCGGCGCCGGCGAGATCGAGGAACTGGTCGAACCCCGCTTCGCGCAGGACGAGGCACCTCGCTTCGAGCGTCGCGCGCTGATCCTACGGGCCGCCCGCGGGGCGAGCACCCTTGGGGCGTTCCCGCTGCTTGTCGCAGCGTGCGGCTCGAGCAGCTCGTCGTCGAGCACGGGCGCGTCGAGCTCGACAACGTCGACGACAACGACGACCGCGACTCAGCCGACCTCGCTGAAGGTCGGGAGCGCGTACATCTGCAAGCAGAAGTACGCGCTGTGCACGAACGCGCCGTGCCGACCCGACCCCCACCATCCGAAGCTCGTGATCTGCGACTGCGTCGTCGAGGACGGCTACTCGGTCGGGCTCACCCCGTGCGAACAGAAGGCGCCGCACGGCGACGTTCTGTACTCGACCTTCTCCACCGAGTTGGTCAAGGGCGACGTCAAGGCGATGACCTGCGCGGCGGGCATCCCGTGGGCCAACTGCGTCGACTACCCGTGCAAGCTCGACCCGAACGACCCGACCAAGGCCACGTGCGCCTGCGGGCTCGTGAAAACGGGTCCGTCGTTCACGTTCGGGGGCAACTGCAACACGGGCACCTGCGGCAAGACCGTGTGGTCGGGCGCGCATACGACCCTGGGCGGTCCGCAGGTCGCCGCCGCGTTCAAGCGGGTCGGCCAGCCACTCGCGAACCCGCAGCCCTGCCCGAAGGCCTAGCTACTCCGCGCGCACGCGGCGCTGGAGTTGAACCGGGCTCCTTCGCCTCGCGGCGGCCACCGCCCAGAGGTGCATGACGGCGTACGCACGGTAGGGGCGCCAGGCCTCGGCGACCCGCGCCGCACGGCTGGGCGAACCGTCGAGCCCGCGCGCCTCGAGGCCGCGCCGCACGCCGAGGTCCGTGGGTAGGAACGCGTCGGCGTCGCCCAGTGCGCGCATCGCGATGTAGTCCGCGGTCCACGGACCGATCCCGCGTAGCGCGAGCAACCGTTCGCGGGCCAAATCGCGGTCGGCGCCGGCGTCGAGCACGATCTCACCGCTGGCGAGCGCGCGGGCCAGGCCGAGCACAGCCGCGCCGCGCGACCGGGGCATTCCCAGGGAAGCCGGATCGAGCTCCGCGATCCGCGCCGCCGACGGGAACAGGTGCGTGACGCTTCCGCGTGGGTGCGCGAGCGGCTCGCCGCACGCCTGCACGAGTCGCCCCGCGAGCGTCGCCGCGCCCGCCACCGACACCTGCTGGCCGAGCACCGCGCGAATCGCCAGCTCCGCGCCGTCGACCGCGCCCGGTACCCGCAGTCCCGGGCGGCTCCGCACCGCCGACCCGAGCACGCGATCGGCCCCGAGCACGTCGCTCACCGCCACCGGATCTGAGTCGAGGTCGAGCAGCCTGCGGCAGCGCTCGACGGCCAGGTCGAGATCGCCTACATCCGCCGGCCACACCCGCGCCGACACGACCCCATCCATCGGCTCGAGCTCGACCACGCCCGCGCCACCGGGCAGCCGCAGGCTGCGCCGGTACATCCCGCCGACGACCTCCTCGACTCCCGGCACTGCTCGCCTCGCCAAAAACGACGTCAACCAGTCCGCATCGAGCGGCCCGTGATACGGCAACCGAAGCTCGGTGGGGCAGGTCAAGGGCGTCGTACGGCCGTCAGCCGGCGAGCGCGAGGCGCGCCTCGGCGAGCGTCGAGGCGAGGTCCTCCGGCGCCCCGGCATAGACCGGACCGGCGCCGTCGCAAAGCAGCTCGCGCAGCATCGCGATGCCGCGGGCATAGAGCGGTGAGCGACTGCGCAACAGCCCGGCAAGCTCGTCGAGCTCACCGGCCGCCGACGTCACCGCGGCGCGCCGTGGCGTCACCCGAGAGCGGCGCCCGGGCTCGGAAGCGGCGCGCATCACGCGCTCGATCGCGCCCGCGATCGCGGCCCGTGTCCGCCGCGAGGTCAGCGCGCACGCCCGAGCCGCGAGCTGCGGCGAGCGGGAGGGGTCGGCGCCCGCGATCAGGGCTCGGTCGAGCGCTCCCGCGCGCAGACGGGCCGCGGTCCGTGCGTACAACGACGGCTCGATCGTCGCTTGCGCGACTCGGTCGTAGTTCGCGGCAATAGCGTCGGCAGTGAGGTATCCACCGGGAAACATGCCTAAACACCTTCGTAGCTCGATAGCTGGTTACGGAGACTACCAACTGATTCTGTTCTACGCAACCGCGCTGGAGCCGTGACATGGGTCACTGCGCAGGGTGCGAGCGGGCAGAGTCTTGGCATAGAACGCGGGCCGGCATGCCAGCGTGAGATACCGTGCTGTCCGTGCTCGGCCTTCCGGACGGTGTCACCGCCTGCCTGTTCGACCTCGACGGCGTGCTGACCCAGACCGCAAAGGTCCACGCCGCCGCCTGGAAGCAGACCTTCGACGAGTTTCTGCGCCACCGGGCCGAGCGGTCCGGCGAGGAGTTCGTCCCGTTCGACAAGGTCAAGGACTACGACGAGTACGTCGATGGGCTCCCGCGCTACGACGGTGTCAAGTCGTTCCTGCACTCGCGGGGGATCGAGCTGCCGCAGGGAACCCCCGACGATCCGCCCGGCGAGGACACGATCGACGCGATCGGCAATCGCAAGAACGAGCTCGTCCTGAAGCTGATCCACGACGACGGCGTCGAGGCCTACGACGGGTCGGTGCGTTACGTCAAGGCCGCGCGCGACGCTGGACTGCGTCGGGCGGTCGTCTCGTCGTCCACGAACTGCCGTGACGTGCTCAAGGTGGCGGGGATCGTCGACCTGTTCGAGGAGATCGTCGACGGCCACGTCGCCGACCGCGAGCACCTCAAGGGAAAGCCCGCCCCCGACACGTTTCTGGCCGGCGCCAAAGCGCTCGGGGTCGAGCCTCGCCAGGCCGTCGTGTTCGAGGACGCGCTCGCCGGCGTCGCAGCCGGCCGCGCCGGGAAGTTCGGGTTCGTCGTCGGGGTCGATCGCGTCGGTCAGGCGGACGCGCTCAAGGAGCACGGGGCGGACGTCGTCGTGCAGGACCTCGCCGAGCTGCTCGAGCGAGACAGCGCGTGATCACCCATCCCGCATTCAAGGTCGAGCCCTGGGCCGTCCGTGAGACCGAGCTGCACCTCGACCACCTCGCCCAGACCGAGTCCGTGTTCGCGCTCTCGAACGGTCACATCGGACTGCGCGGCAATCTCGACGAGGGCGAACCCTACGGGTTGCCCGGCACCTACCTCAACGGGTTCTACGAGCTGCGCCCGCTGCCGTACGCCGAGGCGGGCTATGGCAATCCGGAGTCGGGCCAGACGGTGGTCAACATTACGAACGGCAAGATCATGCGCTTGCTCGTCGAGGACGAGCCGTTCGATGTGCGCTATGGCGAGCTGACTCGCCACGAGCGTCTCCTCGACCTCCGTGCCGGAACGCTTCGCCGCACCGCCGAGTGGACGTCGCCGGTGGGAAGCCCGGTGCGAGTCACATCGACCCGGCTCGTGTCGTTCTCGCAGCGGGCAGTGGTCGCGATGTCGTACGAGGTCGAGCCGCTCGACGGCCCGTTGCGGGTGGTCGTGCAGTCCGAGCTGGTGGCCAACGAGCCGCTCCCATCCGCGGATGGCGATCCGCGAGCGGCGGCTGCGCTACGCGCCCCGCTGACCTCCGAGTTCTTCGCCGATTACAAGACCGGCGCCGTGCTGGTCCACCAAACCAACCAGAGCGGGCTGCGGGTGGCGGCGGCGATGGATCACGTGATCGAAGGTCCGCTCCACGGCGAGTCTGAGGTCGAGTCGTTCCCGGATCTGGCGAGGCTGATGGTGGCCGCGAACGTGGAGCCGGGCAAGCCCCTGCGGATCTTCAAGGTCGTCGCCTACGGCTGGTCTCGTGAGCGCTCCACCGCCGCCGTTCGCGACCAGGTCCGGGCGGCGCAGATCGAGGCTCGCCACACCGGGTGGGACGGCCTCGCCGCGGAGCAGCGCGCGTATCTCGATGCCTTCTGGGACCGCGCCGACGTGCAGATCGAGGGGGACGCCGAGCTCCAGCAGGCGGTCCGGTTTGGACTGTTTCACGCGCTCCAAGCCGGTGCGCGGGCGGAGCGCCGGGCGATCCCGGCGAAGGGACTGACCGGCCCGGGGTACGACGGCCACACCTTCTGGGACACCGAGTCGTTCGTGCTTCCGCTGCTCACCTACACGGCGCCGGACGCAGCGGCCGACGCGCTGCGCTGGCGCCACGCGACGCTCGACCTGGCCAAGCTGCGGGCGCAGGTGCTCGGCCTGCGCGGTGCCGCGTTCCCGTGGCGCACGATCCACGGCGAGGAGTGCTCCGGCTACTGGCCGGCGGGAACCGCCGCGTTTCACGTGTCGGCCGACATCGCCGATGCGGTACGCCGCTACATCGTGGCCTCCGGCGACGACACCTTCGCGAGAGGCGTGGGACTCGAGCTGTTGGTCGAGACGGCGAGGATGTGGCGCTCGCTGGGCCACCACGACGCCAAAGGGCGCTTCCGGATCGACGGAGTCACCGGCCCCGACGAGTACTCCGCCGTCGCCGACAACAACGTCTACACCAACCTGATGGCGGCGCGGAACCTGAACGAGGCGTTCCGCATGGTCGAACGCTTTCCGGGGGAAGCCAAGGAACTCGGGGTCACCGATGAGGAGAGCGCGTCCTGGCGCGATGCGGCTGCCTCGATCGTGATCCCCTACGACGAGGATCTCCAGGTCCATCCTCAGGCGGAGTCGTTCACCAGTCACCAGGTGTGGGACTTCGAACAGACGACGCCTGAGCAGTATCCGCTGCTGCTGCACTTCCCGTACTTCCAGCTGTATCGCAGCCAGGTGGTCAAGCAGGCGGATCTCGTGGCGGCGATGGTTTCCCACAGCGACGCGTTCACCGACGAGCAGAAGGCCCGGAACTTCGACTACTACGAACGGCTGACTGTCCGAGACTCCTCGCTCTCGGCCTCCATTCAGGCGGTCATGGCCGCGGAGGTCGGTCACCTGGAGCTGGCCTACGACTATGTCTGCGAGGCGGCGTTGATCGACCTCGAGGATCTCCAGCACAACACCCAGGACGGCGTCCACATCGCCTCCCTGGCCGGAACCTGGCTGGGGGTTGTTGCGGGCTTCGGCGGGGTGCGCGATTACGCCGGCGAGCTCAGATTCGCGCCGCGCTTGCCGCAGGCGCTGGCTCGGGTGATGTTCCGGCTCTCCTACCAGGGCCGCGTCCTCGGCGTCGACGTCCGCCCCCCGCGCACCACGTACACGCTGTCCGAGGGCGACCCGCTCGAGATCGTCCACCACGGCGATCGGGCGACGGTGGACCCAGCCAAGGCGCTGACACTCCACAACCCCGCCCCGCCGCGGCGAAAGGCACCCGACCAGCCACCCGGGCGCGCGCCCGTCCACCGGGGAAAGCCGGGTTAGATGACCCGGTCGCCGATCGCTGACTGGCTGGCCGATGTGGGTCGGCTCGACTTCGAAGCGGCGCTGGCGGCCTTCGCCCCGCACGCGCGGCTGCTCAGCCCGGACGGACGCCGCGCGCAGGGAACCGCGGCGATCCGCGAGCGGATGAGGGAATTCGCCGCCGAGCTGCGCGCGGTGAGCTACGAGGTGACCGCGGAGTGGCACCAGAAGGACACGTGGATCGTGGAGGCGGAGGCGACCTACGAGCTGCGCGACTACGCCGAGATCGGGCCGGTGCCGTGCGCGATGGTGGCGCGGGTCGGTTCCGCCGGGATCGCGGATCTGCGCATCTACGGCGTGCACGACCAGCTGATCGCCGAACACCACACCGGGGAGGAGGGCATGTGGGTTGGTCGGCGATGGGTCCCGCCGCTGTGACCGGGCTGATTAGCAACGCCGCGCCGGGGCTAACGTTCAACAGATGAGTCAACCGGCATCGACCAAGCACCGGGTCGTCGTGATCGGCGGCGGCTTCGGCGGCCTCCAGACGGCGCAGAGGCTGAAGAACACCGACACCGACGTGACCTTGATCGACCGGCGGAACTTCCACCTGTTCCAGCCGCTCACCTATCAGGTCGCCACCGGCGGGCTGTCGCCCGGCGAGGTGGCGTATCCGCTCCGGGCGCTGTTTAAGACCGCGCCGAACGTCCGGGTGATGTTGGCCGAGGTCTCAGGGTTCGACCTCGACGAGCGCTACGTGCAGCTCCGCCCGGTGACCGGGGTGCCGTGCCCGGACTCGGTCCAGTACGACACCCTGGTGATCGCGGCGGGCTCGAGCTACTCGTACTTCGGGCACGAGGAATGGCGGGAGAAGGCGTTCGAGGTCAAGACCCTCGAGAGCGCCCTCAACGTGCGCTCGCGCATCCTCACCGCATTCGAGACCGCCGAGCTGACCACCGACGCCGATGAGCGCAACGCCGAGCTGACTTTCGTGGTCGTGGGTGGCGGTCCCACCGGCGTTGAAGTGGCGGGCCAGATCGCGGAGCTCGCCCGCGATACGTTGCCACGTGACTTTCGCCGGATCGACTCGCGCCAGGCGCGCGTGCTCCTGATCGAGGCCGGCGACCGGCTGCTGCCGACGTTCCCGCCGCGCCTGTCGGAGAAGGCGTCGCGCGCGCTGCTGAGGCTCGGGGTGACTCCGCGCGTGAACCAGATGGTCGTGGGTGTCGACGACGGCTCCGTGACCGTTAAGGAGCCGGGTGATTTCACCGAGACGATCCGGACCGCGACGGTGATCTGGGCGGCCGGGGTCACCGCCTCCGGGCTGGCGGAGCAGCTGGGGGAGGCGTCGGGGGCCGAGGTCGACAAGCTCGGGCGGGTGACGGTCGAGCCCGACCTGACGCTGCCCGGCCATTCCGAGGTGCTCGTGCTCGGCGACATGGTCCGCGTGCGCGACGGCCGCGGCGGCTTTCAGGATCTCCCTGGCGTGGCCCCCGTGGCGATCCAGCAGGGTCACTACGCGGCCAAGCAGATCATCGAGCGCACCCAGGGCCGCGCGGCGCGCCCGTTCCGCTATCTCGACAAGGGCAACCTGGCCACGATCGGCCGCGGCTCGGCGGTGGCCGATCTGCACCTGCTGAAGCTGAGTGGCCGCCCGGCCTGGCTCGTGTGGCTGTTCGTCCACATCTACTACCTGATCGGGTTCCAGAACCGGATCTTCGTGCTGATGGAGTGGTCGCTGAACTTCTTCACGCACGGCCGCGGGGCGCGGCTCATCACCCGTCGCGACTGACCTGCGGATGGCCGAGCTGCATCCCCTCGTCGCCGGCTTCTCGGACGCCGAGGTCTACGAGCGGGGCCGGGTCGGATATTCGGAGCAGGCGGCTGCGGCGATCGCCGAGCTGATCGGCCTGCGGCCGGGCGCCACCGTGCTCGATCTCGGCGCCGGTACGGGCAAGCTCTCGCGCGCGCTGCTGGCCGCTGGCTACGACGTGATCGCGGTCGAGCCACTCGAGCAGATGCGCGCGATCCTGATCGACGTCATCGGTGCCGAGCGCGTGCGGACCGGAACCGCCGAGGCGATTCCGCTCGACGCCGACACCGTGGACGGGATCACCTGCGCGGACTCGTTCCACTGGTTCGACGAGCGGCAGGCCCTGACCGAGATGCGCCGTGTCCTCCGTCCGGCCGGTGGCGTCGCGATCCTTCGCGCCGAGCCCCAGGTGGAGGCTCCCTGGACTGAGGAGGTGGGAAAGCTCGTGCTCGCATACCGCCGCGAGCATCCGGCATTCGACGGCCGTCCCGCCGCCGCCGCCCTCGAGGAGGATCCGGCGTTCGGTGCCGTCTCCGAGCGCA
This sequence comes from Solirubrobacteraceae bacterium, assembly GCA_036494115.1. Lineage (GTDB taxonomy): Bacteria > Actinomycetota > Thermoleophilia > Solirubrobacterales > Solirubrobacteraceae > Palsa-465. The sequence continues at coordinate 14,950 of DASXOS010000182.1, forward strand.
TGATCGTCGGACGCGTCGACTACGACCGCGAGGGAATTCTCGCCGGCGTGGCCAGCATGAGCTTCATCGGAGGACTGCCTGCCGACGAGCGGCGCGACGCGCTCGGACGCGTCGAGGCCGTGCTGAAGCGCGCGCGCGTGACCAACGCCAGCTACGCCGTTCACTACCAGATGTGGGGCGCGCGGCTGCGGCCTCAGTAGTTGCCCGAGAGCATGTCCCAGGCGCGGTGGAGCTTGCGGCTGAGCGATCCCCCGGGGCCCTCGGAGGGGTCGTCGCGCATCACCGCAGGATTCGGCGTCGGCTCGGGGAGATGCTCGGCCGCGGCGCGGTCGAGCTTCAAGACCAGGCCGCGCTCGTAGATCGCGGCGATGTCGTCGGCGTCGGCGAACCGGTGCCCGCCCGACCCCAGGTGCTCGGAGACGACGACGCCGTCGAACACGTCCTCGTCCTCGACCGCGAGCACGTGCGCGACCTTGCCGACCTGCTGCTCATCCGAGCTGTACACGGGCGTGCCCGGCGCGAGCACCTCGTAGCTGATCGGCGAGCCCAGGTCCACGGTGTCGCCAGGTTACCCACTGCGCTCGAGGATCGAGCGCAGCCGCGCCAGATCCTTGCGGTTGGCCCGCCGCACCGCCCGGGCCACGAGCGGCGCGGAGAGCTTCGAGAACCGGTCGGGCTCGCCGCGGTTGCGGAGCGTCATCTCGGTCGCCGTGTCCCCGGCGTCGCGCCACGTGTAGGTGGTCTCCATCGGGAACGGCCCGTCGGTCGTGCGCATCACCAGCCGCTCCCCGGGCCGGTAGTCGATCACCTCGTACGTGTAGGCCATCGAGGCCCCGAGGAACCGGGCCACGAACTCGAGCGCGCTGCCGACCGCGAGCGGAGGGGCCGTCTTCCACTGCACCGACCTGATGTTCGCGTACCAGGTCGGCGCGTTGTCAGGGTTCGCGGCGTATGCGGCGACCTCCGCCCGCGGGCGCCGGATCGTTGCCTCGGTTGTGACATCGATGCCGGGCGGTTCCTCGGACACGCATGGGTGTTTTACCGGGTCATGTCGTCGACGTCGTCGTGGTCTGCGACGACGACGATCCCCCGGGGGCAGCCCCGGGCCGCGCGAACAGGCCCTGGCACGCCTTGCTCGCGGCGCGGAACTTCGGGTTGCTCTGGATCGACGACGGGAACACCGAACCCTTGCCCGAGAAGTTGGGCTTCGGGAGGTCGTAGCCGTGCTGGCGCACGCACGCGACGTACTTGTTCAAGGCCGTGCGGAACGTTGCGCTGTTGCCCGGCCGGCCATCGCGGAAGCGACCGCGGAACTGGCCGCCGCCGCACGCCTGGAACGCGGCGCGGAACTTCGGGTTGCCGGCGAAGCCTCGGCCGCCACCACTCCGGAAGAATCCCGGTCCGCCGCCACCGTAGCCGCCGGCGGGCGGGGCGCCGTTCGCCGGGGGTGTCCCGTTCGCGGGGGGCGCGCCGTTCGCACCGGGCGTGGCGGTGCCGCTGCCGGGGGGCCCGCCGCCGGCGCCGGCCGGCCGTGAGGGCAGCGTGACGCCGTGCTTCTTCAGGCAGGCCGCGAGTGCCGTGCGGCGTGCGCTGGCGCTCGCCGTCGTGCTGCTCGAGCCCGAGGCGCTCGCCGACGAGCTGCTGTTGGACGAGCTGCTACCGCAGGCCGCGAGCGCACAGCAGGCGGCGACCGCGGCCACGGGTAGCAGCCCCTTCTTGATCGTTGACATGGTTCGCTTCTCTCTTTCCAGATGGTGTGTTAGCCGCCGGATCCGAACAGGGACTTGACCGCCGCGCTGCCGCTCGTGCCCGAGCCCCCGGAGCCGGATCCGCTCGCCGAGCCTGACCTCGCGCCGCTACTGCCGCTGGCGCCGGAGTCGCGCACGGACGTCGCGGAGACCGTCCCCCGTTTGTTGGTCAGCCCGCTGATGACGACCGTGTCGCCGGGCCGCAGCGACTTCTTGCCGACGGTGACGCTCTTGGTGACCGTCGTCGCCGAGGACAACGTGACCTTGATCGTGTTGCCGGACGCGTCGGTCACGTACAGCGTGTGGCCGGAGATGCTGCTGACCGTGTCGAACGAGGCGCTGCCGCCGGCGCCGCCACCGAACCCGGGAAAGCCACCGGGCGCGCCGCTCGATGCTGCGCCACTGCCGGGCGAGCCGCCCGACGCCGCGCCGCTGCCGGGTGAGCCGCCCGCCGTCGCGCCGGAGCCGGTCCTGCCCGCGCCACCGCCGAGCGCTGCGCGGAGCCCGGCCCCGGCGCCGCCCGCCCCGCCGCCGGGGAGCGAGAAGCCGCGCGAGGAGTTGCTCGACTGGCCCTTCTCGACGCGGATGCCGACGTAGAAGCCGATCGCGCCGACCACGAGCGCCACGAGCAGCGCCGTCCACCAGGTCAACAATTGCCGGCGCGGACGCCCCGGCAGCTCCTCCTGGTTTTCGTCCGTCGTCTCCCAGTCGGGGTCGCTCGTCTTGAGCGGGGGCAGGGTTCTCATGCGGCTCCTCGGGGTCATCGGGTCACTCGAAGCGCAGGGCGTCGATTGGGCGGAGGCGGGCGGCGCGGCCCGCGGGGTAGGTGCCGAAGAACAGTCCGGTCAGCACCGCCGCGCCGAACGCGAGGAAGATGGAATAGGGGGCGATCTGTGGCTGCACGCCGGCGATCCGGAACTGGCTGCCGATCACGCCCGCGGCCACCCCGGCAAGACCGCCGAACAGCGAGACGAGCACCGCCTCGACCAGGAACTGGATCAGGATGTCGTTGCGGCGTGCGCCGACCGCCTTGCGGATCCCGATCTCCCGGGTGCGCTCGGTGACGGACACGAGCATGATGTTCATCACGCCGATCCCGCCGACCAGCAGCGAGATCGCGGCCACCTCACCGAGCAGCGTCGTTAATCCGCTGCTCGTCGACTCCGAGGCCTGGAGGATCGACCCCTGATTGATCACCTGGAAGCTGCTCGACGTCGAGCCTGGGCTGGGCGGAATGAGCTTGTTGAGGATGTCGGTCACCTCGGTCTGCGCGGCGCTCAGCTGGGTGCGCGACTTCGCCTGAACCGTGATCTGGCTGATCGAGCCGTAGCCGCTGACCGTGTCCTCGATCGCGGTCAGCGGGCCGACCGCCAGGTCGTCCTGATCCTGGGTGCCGTTCGACCCCTTGGACTGGGTGACACCGATCACCTCGAAGTTCGTCCCGTTGACCTTGACGGTGGCGCCGACCGGGTTGGCGCCGCCGAACAGCTCGCTGACCACGGTGGGGCCGAGGACCAGCACCCGGGCATGGCTCTTCTCCTGGGCGTTCGTGAACCAGGAGCCCTCGGCCAGCGAGTAGCTGTGGGCCTGCTGGTAGGTCGGGGACGTCCCGACGAACGTGGACGGCGAGTACGTGCTCCCGTTGTAGGTGAGGGTCACCGAGTTCGCATTGACGACCGGAGACGCGCTGGCCACGTCGGGGGCGGTGAACTTGTTCTCAAGCGCGCTGGCGTCGGCCAGCGACAGCGACTGGCTGCTCGCCCCCGAGCCACCGAGCCCGCCCAGGGTCGGGCCGGTGGTGACCAGCAGGACGTTCGAGCCGAGCGCGTCGATCCGCTTCTCGACCGCCGCCGAGGACCCGGTGCCGACGGCGACGAGCACGATCACCGAGCCGACGCCGATCATCAGGCCGAGGATCGTCAGCCCGGAGCGCAGCTTGTTCGCGGTCAGCCCGGCGAACGCGATACGGATGGTCTCGCTCATCCCGACGGCTCCGTCGCGAAGGTCGGCTCGTCGGAGACGATCAGGCCGTCACTCAGCCGGATCACGCGGTCGGCATGGTCGGCCACGTCGGGCTCGTGGGTGATCAGCACGATCGTGCGGCCGGCATCGTGCAGGCCCTCGAGGATCTCCAGAACCTCCTCGGTGGAGTGGCTGTCGAGGTTCCCGGTCGGCTCGTCGGCGAGGAGCATCGCCGGGTTGGTGACGAGCGCGCGGGCGATCGCCACCCGCTGCTGCTGCCCGCCCGAGAGCTCAGAGGGGAGGTGCTGGATGCGGTCCCCGAGACCCACCGACCGCAGAGCGTCGAGCGCGCGCCCGCGGCGCTGGGCCCGCGGCAGTCCGCCGTAGGCGAGCGGCAGCTCGACGTTGGCGAGCGCCCGGGTGCGCGGGATCAGGTTGAAGCTCTGGAACACGAAGCCGATCCGGCGGTTGCGGACATCCGCGAGCTCGTCCTCGGGGACATCGACCACGTCGACGCCGTTCAGCCGGTAGCTGCCGGCGGTGGGGGCGTCGAGGCAGCCGATGATGTGCATCAAGGTGCTCTTGCCGCTGCCGGACGTGCCCATGATCGCCACGTACTCGCCGCGCTCGATCGTCAGGCTGACACCCCGCAGGGCGTGGACCGCGATGTCGCCCAGCTCATAGACCTTGCGCACGTCGCGCAGGTCGACCACCGGCGCCGGAGTGCTCACGGACCGCCGCCACCGCCGCCGCCGCCGCCGAGGCGGAACCTGACCCCGCCCCCGGGGAATCCACCGCCTCCGCCGAATCCCCCGCCGCCTCCGCCGAGCGTCCCGCTCGAGCTCGAGCTGCCCGACGAGCTGGAGCTCGTCCCCAGCGAGGGGAGCGTCGTGCGGACGACGAGCTGGTCCCCGGCGCTCAGCCCGCTCACGATCAGAGTGCGGTTGTCGCCCTTGAGGCCCGTCACCACTTGCTGGGACGTGGTCTTGCCGTCCTTGACCAGGTCGACCGTGCTCAGCGAGCCGGCACCGGTGATCGCGGCGTTCGGCACCGTCACCCCGTGCGCCTGTTTGACGATCACCGACGCGGACGCGCTCATCCCCGGTTTCACGCGCGAGTCGCTTTGGTCGAGGGTCAGCGTCACGTTGTAGCTGACGACGCTCGAGCTCGTGGTGGCCACGTCGGAGATCGACGACACGTGCGCCGAGAGCTCGACGCCGGTGAGCGCGTCGAGGGTGACGTTCGCGGACTGGCCGACCTTGAGCTTGGAGATGTCCGATTCGCTGAACGGCACGGTCATCGTCAGTGACTTGGTGTTGACGATCTCGGCGAAGCCGCTGCTCGAACTGCTCGAGCTGCTCGATGACGAGCTCGAGCTGCCGAGGCCCCCGGCCGTGACCGCTCCCGTACCCCCGGAGCCCGAGCTCGACGAGTTAGACGAGCTCGAGTTGCCCGAGGAGCTGCTCGAGCCGGACACCGTCTGGCCGGGGGAGAGGCTCGACAGCGAGGCGACGGTGCCGCTGATCGGCGCGTAGAGCTTCGTCTCCTGCAGCGCCGTCTGCGCGTTGCGGACCGAGGCCTCGGCGCTGTAGACCGAGGACTCAGCCTGGGCCACGGTCGCGGCCTGGGCGGCGGCGTTCGTCGTGGTCGTCTGTCCCCCCGAGCCGCCCGCGGCCGAGGTGCCGCTCCCCGATCCGCCGCCGCCCGACCCGGTGGGGCCCGACCCGGTGGGGCCCGATCCGGTGCCGCCCGATCCGGTGCCGCTAGGGCGCGTCGTGCCCGAGGGCGTGGTCGTCGTGCTCGGCGGCGTGGTCGTCGTGCTCGGCGGCGTGGTCGTCGTCGTTGGCTTCTTGCGCTTCTTCTTTGGCTTCTTCGTGGGAGCTGTCGGCGCCGGCGGCTCGAACGACACGAACTCGGTCGTCTGGCGGACGGTGTTCGAGGTGCTGGTCGCACTCGACCCTGAGCTGGTCCCGCCCGAGCTCGAACCGGAGCCCGAGCCGCCTCCGCTCGAGCCACCTCCGCTCGAGGCGCCCTCCTTGGCCGCGGTGAGCTGGAGCCTGGCGGCCCTCAGGCTTTCCTCGGCCTGGTCGAGCGTGAGCGTGGCGGCGCTCGTGTCCAGGGCGGCCAGCAGCTGGCCCTCGTGGACGTGCTGGCCGACCGACACGTAGACGTCCTGAAGCGTGCCGCTCGTGCCGAAGTTGACGGTGTCGTCGGCGCCCGCCGAGATGTTGCCGCTCCCCGACACGGTCGACTGGACCACCCCATCGGCCGCCGTGACCACCTCGGTCGAGGTCCGCGTCGAGCTGGACGACGGACCGATCGTCGTCACCGCAAGCGCGATCACACCGATGCAGATCAGCGCCAGGGCCGCGTACAGGTACCAGGGACTTCGCTTCGCGCGAGGCACGACCGGATCGTGCGGCCCGCTCATAGGAGGTTCCTCAGAAGAGTGTCGGAAGAACGTGAGGGCCCTTATGCGGACCTTACGGTGGCCGGAGGGGGACCTCGGGATAGACTGCCGCCGTGCCATCGGAAGCCGTCCTCATCACGGGCTGCTCATCGGGGATCGGCTATTCCACTGCCGAGCGCCTCGCCGCGGAGGGCTGGAAGGTCTACGCCACCGCCCGGCGTCCTGAGACCCTGACCGAGCTGGAGGGCAAGGGGTGCGTGACGCTCGCGCTCGACGTCACCGACGAGGAGTCGATGCGCGCCGCCGTGGACACGGTCGCCGAGGCCGAGGGCGCCGTCGGCGTGCTGATCAACAACGCCGGCTACAGCCAGTCGGGCGCGGTCGAGTCGATTCCGCTCGACACCGTGCGCCGGCAGTTCGACACGAACGTGTTCGGGCTGATCCGGATGTGCCAGCTGGTGCTGCCCGGGATGCGCAAGCAGCAGTCCGGCAAGATCGTCAACATCGGCTCGATGGGCGGCCGCCTGACGTTCCCGGGCGGCGGCTTCTACCACGCGACGAAGTACGCGATCGAGGCGATCAGCGACGCCCTGCGCTTCGAGGTGAGGGGCTTCGGGGTCGACGTGATCCTGATCGAGCCCGGCCTGATCGTGACCAAGTTCGGCGACGTGGCCTCGGGCTCGGTCAGCGAAGCCGGCGGTGACGGCCCCTACGGGGAGTTCAACCGCAAGGTGGCGAAGCTGACCGAGAACGCGTACAAGGGGCCGATGTCGAAGCTGGGCGCTGGCCCCGATGCCGTGGCCAAGGCGATCGCCGGCGCGCTGCGCTCCGAGCGCCCCAAGGCCCGCTATCCGGTCACCCCGAGCGCGCATCTGATGATCAACCAGCGCCGGTTCACGCCCGACCGGGTATGGGACCTGATGATGCGCTCGCAGTTTCCGACGCCCCGGCCGTAGGCCATCGGTGACATAAGTTACGCCCGCGCACCACCGCGGTCTGTCACCATCGGTCGGAACCAGGGCGCCACGGGGTGTGGGCGCTCGACGAGCTTCACTCGGAGGCCAAGATGTCTCAGACCAGTGACCATGCCATCCCCGGCAGCGAGCGCTATGTACTGCCGGAGGCGAAGGAGATCGGCCCCGCCGATCCCAGCCAGCGCGTCGAAGTGACCGTGTACGTGCGCACCGACCCGAACGGGCCGACGCTGCCCGCCCCGGAGCAGATCGGCGCCGAGCGCCCGCATCCCGGCCGGCATCTGTCCCAGTCCGACTTCATCGCCGCGTACCGCGCCAGCGACGACGACATCGCCAAGGTGGTGGCCTTCGCCGAGGCGCACCAGCTCAAGGTGGTCTCGAAGTCGGCGGACCGCCGCAGCGTCGTGCTCGCCGGTCCCGTCGAGGCGCTCGAGCAGGCGTTCGGCGTGCGGCTGACGCGGTATGAGATCCCCGGCGGGCACTACCGCGGGCGGACCGGCCCGGTCCATGTGCCTCAGGAGCTCGCCGGCGTCGTCGAGGCGGTGTTCGGGCTCGACAACCGCCCCGTCGGCCGATCATGGCGCCGGCCCAGCAGCCACGGTCATCTGCCGGTCACCGACGCTGCCGGCAAGGCCAGCGCAGGCCTGCCGCCCAACACCTATCTGCCGCCGAAGCTCGCCGAGTTATACGCATACCCGTCGGGGTCGAACGGCGCGAGCGGGGGCGGACAGTGCGTGGCAATCCTCGCCTTCAACGATCCCCAGGCGCACGGCGGCTACAAGCTCGACGCGCTGAAGGCCTACTTCACGAAGGTGCTCCACCAGTCGGCGCCGGAGATCGTGGACGTGGTCGTGATGGGCCCGGGCAACGACCCCGGTGACGACGGCCAGGCCGGCGATCAGAGCGGCGACTCGAGCGGCGAGATCATGCTCGACATGCAGGTGGTCGGCGGCATCGTCCCGGGCGCCAAGGTCGCCATGTACTTCACCGAGTTCACCGAGCGTGGCTGGGTGGATGTGATCACGACGATCCTGACCGACAGCACGAACAACCCGTCGGTGATCTCCTGTTCCTACGGCAACCCCGAGGACGATCCGCACAGCGCGTGGACCGTGATGGGGATCCGCGCCGTCAACCAGGCATTCGCGGCGGCAGCCGCCAAGGGCGTGACGATCTGCTGCGCGGCCGGCGACGACGGTTCACGGGATCAGGGCGGCGGCGGCCGCGCCCACGCGGACTTCCCCGCGTCGAGCCCGTACGTGCTCGGCGTCGGCGGCACCACGCTCAAGGTCAGCGGTGCTCAGATCTCGAGCGAGACGGTCTGGAACGACGGACCCGGCGACGCCACCGGCGGCGGGATCAGCCGCGAGTTCCCGCTCCCCGACTGGCAGAAGCAGGCCGGCGTCCCGCCCTCCGCCAATCCCGGCCACAAGAAGGGGCGCGGCGTGCCCGATGTGGCCGCGGATGCCGATCCGGAGACCGGGGTGATCATCATCACGCTCGACGCTCAGCACCTGAAGGTGATCGGTGGCACGAGTGCGGCGGCGCCCCAGTGGGCGGCGCTGATCGCGCTGCTCAACCAGAAACTGGGGGCTCGGGTCGGCTTCCTCAACCCACATCTGTACGGCAACCTCTCGGGCGTCCTGCACGACATCGTCGACGGGAACAACGGCGCCTACCACGCCGGCCCGGGCTGGGACCCGTGCACCGGTTGGGGAAGCCCCGACGGGAATGCGCTGCTGACTGGATTGAACGCGGCGTAGCTCCCGGGCCGCGGGCTCTCCGACGCTAGCGCGAGGTGAGCAGCGGCCCGAGCACCTCACGCAGGGCGCCGGCGTCGGCCACGGCCGCGTCGGCGTCCTGGAGCTGGTCGATCCCGTATGGACCGGTCGCCACGGCCAGGCAGCGCAACCCGTCGGCGCGGGCGCAGGCGATGTCCCGGGGCGTGTCGCCGATCACGATCGTGTCCTCGCGCGGGTACGGCCGGCCCAGGGGGCCGGCCCGCCGCCGAGCGATCGGCGGCAGCGCCGCGCGGTCCTCGCTGTCCGAGCCGAACGCGCCCGCGCTGAAGTGCTGTCCGATCCCGGCGCGTGCGAGCTTGATCCGCGCCACCGGTTCGAAGTTCCCGGTGACCAGGCCGAGCGACACGTCGTCGCGCGCGGCCAGCCACTCGAGCAGGTCCGGGACCCCTGGCACGACCGCGTGCGTGAGGTCGTCAGGCGCGGTGCGGGCGTAGATCCGGCAGCACTCCTCGCGCACGTCGTCGGCGCGCTCGTCGATGCGCGCGGCGGACAGCCCGAGGTCGAGCAGGAGCGCCCGGGCGATCTCGCCGTCGGTGCGACCGGCCGGAGAGAGCACGTGGCGGGCCTTCCGGGCGTCGATGCCGTGGACGATCGCAAGCGCCTCGAGCAGCGCGTCTCTGTGCTCCTCGGTGGCGCGGCGCAGCAGGGTCCCGTCGATGTCGAACAGCACCAGCATCGGGCAGCGCGAACGCTATCGCTGGAACGATATGCCCGGCTCGAGCCGGCGGGCGAACGAGGCGATCAGCTGGGCCGCCGCCTCGATGTCCGTCACCGAGGCGAGCTCGACCGGCGAGTGCATGTAGCGCGTCGGCACCGAGACGAGACCGGTGGGGATCCCCGCGCGCGCCAGGTGGATCGCGTCGGCGTCGGTGCCGGTGTGCCGGCCCAGCGACTCGACGGTGAACGGGATGCCTTCCCGCTCGGCGGTTTCGTACAGGAGGTCGGAGATCTTGGGGTGGAGCATCGTGCCCCGCGCGATCACCGGGCCGGACTCGAGCTTGTGCTCGGTGATCGGCCCGAGCTCGACGCCCGGCTGATCGGTGGCGAACGTCAGATCGACGACGATCGCGGCATCCGGGTCGTGCGCGAACGCGCTCGTCCGCGCGCCGGCGAACGTCGTCTCCTCCTGCACGACCGCCATCGCCACCACGTCCCCGGGCGCGCCGCCGGCCTCGGCCACGAGCTGCGCGGCGCGTGCGGCGACGTAGCAGCCGACGCGATTGTCGAGGGCACGAGACACGATCCGGCCGCCGGGCATCTCGAACGGGTCGGCGTCGATCACGGCCACGTCGCCGATCCGGACCCGCTGGCGCGCCTCGTCGGCCGACCCCGCGCCGATGTCGATGTGGAGGTCCTTGAGCTCGGGGACCTTCTTGCGGTCCTCATCGCCGAGAAGGTGGATCGGCTTGCGGGCGATCACGCCAAGCACCGGTCCGCTCCGGGTGATGAGCCGGACGCGCTGGCCGACGAGCACCATCGAGTCCCAACCGCCCACCTGTCCGAACCGCAGGTATCCCCCGTCGTCGATGTGCGAGATGTGCAGCCCGATCTCGTCGATGTGGCCGACAACCGCCAGCGACGGCCCGCCGGCGGTCCCCGCCACGCGCGCGAACGAGGAGCCGACGTTGTCCTCGCCGACCTCCTGCGCGAACGGCGCGCACCAGTCCCGCCAAGCGAGGGCCGCCTCGACCTCGTGGCCTGAGGGCCCTACCGCCCTGATCAGCTTCTCCAGCAGCTCCGGGATCGCCACCGACGGAAGCCTATCCATTTACAGGTCGATTACACCCACTGGGAGGCGGGCGCGGCCCCCGCCTCCCTGAACAGCGCGTTCAATTTTGGAGCAGCTGGCGCAACACGAACTGGAGAATCCCCCCGTGGCGGTAGTACCGCTGCTCCTTGGGCGTGTCGATCCGCACGGTGACAGTGAATTCCCTCTCGTCAGCCTTCACCGTCACCTCCCGCGGGATCTCCTCTGCGTCGGCGAGCCCGGCGATCGTGTAGCGCTCCTCGCCCGTCAGGCCAAGTGACTCGACGGAGTCGCCGTCCTTGAACTGCAGCGGGAGGACACCCATGCCGACGAGGTTCGAGCGGTGGATCCGCTCGAAGCTCTGCGCGATCACCGCCCGCACCCCGAGCAGGCGGGTGCCCTTCGCGGCCCAGTCGCGCGAGGACCCGGAGCCGTATTCCTTGCCGGCGAGCACGATCAGCGGAACGCCGGCGTCGATGTAGTTCATCGCGGCGTCGTAGATCGACATCTGCTCGCCCTTGGCGGATTCGCCCTGGTAGATGGTCACCCCGCCCTCGGTGCCCGGCGCGAGTTGATTGCGCAGCCGGATGTTGGCGAACGTGCCGCGCATCATCACCTCGTGGTTCCCGCGCCGGGAGCCGTAGGAGTTGAAGTCCCGGGACTCGACGTGGTTCTCGTTCAGGTACGCGGCGGCGGGTCCGTCGCGCTTGATCGAGCCCGCGGGGGAGATGTGATCGGTGGTGACGCTGTCGGCGAGCACGGCGAGCACGCGGGCGTCCTCGATGTCGGTGACCGGCTCGGGCTCCACGGGCAGGTCCTCGAAGAATGGGGGCTTGCGCACGTACGTCGAGCGCTCGTCCCACTTAAAGCTGTCGCCACTGGGGACGGTCAGGGAGTTCCAGCGCTCATCGCCCTCGAACACCTCGCCGTAGCTCTTGTGGAACATGTCCGACTGGACCGCCTCCTCGATCGTCTCCGCGACCTCGGCGGCACTCGGCCAGATGTCCTTGAGGTAGACGTCATGACCGTCCGTGTCCTCGCCGAGCGGCTCGTCGTAGAGGTCGATGTCCATCGTCCCAGCGAGCGCATAGGCCACGCACAACGGCGGCGAGGCCAGGTAGTTCATCTTCACGTCGGGGTTGATCCGGCCCTCGAAGTTGCGGTTGCCCGACAGCACCGACACGACCGCCAGGTCCTCGGCGGTCACCACATCCGAGATCTCCTGAGGGAGCGGGCCGCTGTTGCCGATGCAGGTCGTGCACCCGTACCCGACGAGGTTGAACCCGAGCTCGTCGAGGTACTCGGTCAGCCCGGCGCGTTCGAGGTACTCGGTCACGACCTTCGACCCGGGTGCGAGCGAGGTCTTGACCCATGGCTTGACCTTCAACCCCTTCTGCACCGCGTTCCGGGCCAGGATCCCGGCGCCGAGCATCACCGACGGGTTCGACGTATTGGTACAGCTGGTGATCGCCGCGATCACCACGTGCCCGTGGTCGAGCTCGGTGTCGGTCCCGCCCTCGAGCGTGACCGGGACAGAGGAGCTGACACGGTCCGCGACCTGGGTGCCGCCGGTGCCGCCGCTCGGCTCGTGGCCCGCGCCGTTGGGCACGTGGGTCGAGACCGGATCGCTCGCCGGGAAGCTCTCCTCGATCGCCTCGTCCTCCTCGTCCTCCTCGGGCAGGTACCCGTCGAGTGCGAGCCGGAACGCGGACTTGGACTCGGTGAGCGACACGCGGTCCTGCGGTCGCTTCGGCCCCGCGATGCTGGGCACGACCGTGGCGAGGTCGAGCTCGAGCGTGTCGGTGAACGTGGGCTCCTCGTCGGAATGGTCGTTGTGCCACAGGCCCTGCTCCTTGGCGTACGCCTCGACCAGCTCGATCAGTTCCGTGGGCCGCCCCGAGAACTCGAGGTAGCGCAGCGTCTCGGCGTCGATCGGGAAGATCGCGCACGTCGACCCGAACTCGGGCGACATGTTGCCGATCGTGGCCCTGTCGGCGAGCGGCAGGTTGGCCAGGCCCTCCCCGTAGAACTCGACGAATTTGCCGACGACGCCGCGCTGGCGGAGCATCTCGGTGACCGTGAGCACGAGGTCGGTGGCCGTGGCGCCCTCCTGGAGCTCGCCGCTCAGCTTGAACCCGAGGACCTGGGGGATCAGCATCGACATCGGCTGCCCGAGCATCGCCGCCTCGGCCTCGATCCCACCGACGCCCCAGCCGAGCACACCCAGCCCGTTGACCATCGTGGTGTGCGAGTCGGTGCCGACGAGCGTGTCCGGGTACGCCTGCCCGTCGTCGCCCCTGAACACCACCCGGGACAGGTATTCGAGGTTGACCTGGTGGACGATGCCGGTGTCCGGGGGCACGACGCTGAAGTTCTGAAACGCGCCCTGGCCCCAGCGCAGGAACGCGTAGCGCTCCTTGTTGCGCTCGAACTCGAGCTCGGCGTTGCGCTGGAACGCCTGCGAGGAGCCGAACACGTCGACCTGTACGGAGTGGTCGATCACCAGCTCGGCCGGGACGAGGGGGTTGATCTTGGCCGGGTCGCCGCCCATCTCGGCGATCGCGTCGCGCATCGCGGCCAGGTCGACGATCGCGGGCACGCCGGTGAAGTCCTGCATCACCACGCGGGCCGGCGTGAACGCGATCTCCTTGCTCGGCTCGGCCTTCGCATCCCAGCTGGCGAGGGCCTCGATGTCCTGGGCGCGGATCGACTCGCCGTCCTCGTTGCGGAGCAGGTTCTCCAGCAGGATCTTCAGCGAGAACGGAAGGCGGGCGACGTCGAAAGACGATTGCAGCGCGTCGAGCCGGAAGATCTCATACGACTTCCCGCCGGCGCTGAGCGTGGCCTTGGCGTCAAAGCTGTTCGGGTTCATGGTTCAGATCTCCAAAATCAAAAGGAAGGTGATACCTACTTTAAGGCGGCGCGAATGCAGGCGCTTCCGCCGCTCCTACGTCGGTCTTAGGGACGTCTTCACGTCGGCTTCGGAGCAGTCCCGATCCTGATCTGCGGCACCACTCCCTTCCTCCCAGGAGATCGCACACATGACCGTCCTCACGTGGACCCTGATCACCACCGCCGCCGGGGCGCTCGGCGCGATCGCCGCCGCCGGCGCCTATGCCGAGAGGCATCGCGTCCCAGGTCAGCCGTGAGCGCCGCCGGCCCTCTAACGTTGGTCTCACCCCGCCAGCCCATGCTCGCGGCATGAGCTCGGGCTCGATCGCCACGCCGCTCGCGGGCCGCGAGCGCGCCGCCGGCCGCGGCCGGGCGCTCGTCACGCGGCTGTTCGCGTGGCCCGAGTTGCTCGGCCTGTGCCTGCTCGCCGGCGTCCTCAACCTGTGGGGCCTCGCCATCAACGGCTGGGCCAACGACTACTACAGCGCCGCCGTCCGGTCGATGGCGAGCAGCTGGCACAACTTCCTGTTCGCCTCGCTCGACCACAGCGGCCTGATGACCGTCGACAAGCCGCCGCTCGCCCTCTGGGTGCAGGCCCTCTCGGTGCGGGTGTTCGGCTATCACCCGCTCAGCATGCTCGTGCCCCAGGCGCTGATGGGGGTGGCCGCGACCGCGCTCATGTACGACCTGGTGCGGCGCCGCTTCGGCCGGCTGGCCGGGTTCGTCGCCGGCTTCGCGCTGGCCACGACACCGATCATCGTCGCGGTCTCGCGTCACAACAATCCCGACGAACTCCTCGTGTTGTGCATGGTCGCGGCGCTGTGGTGCTTCGCCCGTGCGCTCGAGACTGGTCGCACGCGCTGGCTCGTGCTGTGCGGCGTCGCCGTCGGGCTCGGCTTCGAGACGAAGATGCTCGTGGCGCTTGTGGTCGTCCCCGGGATCGTCGCGGCCTGGCTGTGGGTCGCTCCCCGGGGACGGCTCGCGGCGCTCCGTCAGCTGCTGGCCGGCGGCGCGGCGATGGTCTCCGTCGGCCTCGCCTGGCCACTGCTCGTGACGCTCACGCCCGCCGCCGACCGCCCCTGGATCTCAGGCACCTCGGACAACAGCATCTGGTCGCTCATCTTCGGCTACAACGGCCTCGGCCGCGTCGCCGGCCAGACCGGCGGCCCCGGGGGTGGGGGCTTCGGGGGTGGCGGCGGTCCTGGCGGTGGCGGCGGCCCGGGCGGGTCGTTGTTCGGCGGACCTACCGGCGTGTTCCGCCTGCTCCAGTCCGGTCTGGGCGACCAGGCCGGGTGGCTGCTCGGCTTCGCTGTCGTGGCCGGGATCGGGCTGGTCGTAGCCACGCGGCTGCGCCGGCGCGATCCGCGCACCGGGTGGCTGATCGCGATCGGCGGCGCGTTCGCCTGCACCGCGGTCGTGTTCAGCTTCGCCAGCGGCATCTTCCACCCGTACTACGTGTCGCTGCTCGCGCCCTTCGCCGCGGCGCTGATCGGCGCCGGCGTGGCCCAGATGCTGCCCGGCCGCGGCGTGTCAGCGCTCCACGCGCGGGTGTTCGCGCCCCTGGCGATCGTGGGCGGCCTGGTCACCGAGCTCGTCGTGCTCGGCGAGCTGAATGGCCAGTTGTCGTGGGCCAAGCCACTCGTGATCGCGGTCGGCGCCGCCGCCGCGGTGTTGCTCGCGCTGCGAATCTCACGGCGGCTGCGCGTGGTGCTGCTCGCGGTGGCGCTCGCCGCGCTGTTCGCGGCGCCGGTGACCTGGGCGGCGGAGACGATCGGCCACGCCACGAGCAGCACGTTCCCGACCGGCGGCCCGGCCAGCGCCGGGATCGGCGGCTTCGGTGGCTTCGGCAAGGGACGCGGAGGTGTCGGGCCGGGTGGGTTCCGGCCCCCGGCAGCGCTCCGCGGCGGCTCGGGCGCGACCGGCGCCGGGTCGGCCTCGGGTGCCGGGGCGGTGGCGCAGCTGTTCGGCCACGGGGGCTCGACCGGCTCGGCCGGTGGCTTCGCTGCGCCCGGGATGCCCGGCGGGATCTCCGCCGGCCGCGGCCGCTCCGGCGGCTTCGGCGGTGGCGCGGGCGGCTTCGGCGGCGACAGCCAGAGCCTCGATGCGGCGATCCGCTACGCCAAGGCCCACGGTGGCGGCACGATCGGCGTCGAGAGCCAGAGCACCGCGGCCGCGGCGATCATCTCCTCGAACGCAAATGTCGCCGGCCTCGGCGGCTTCTCCGGCCGGGAGAGCTCGGTCAGCGTCTCCTGGTTGGCGACGGAGGTCCGCGACGGTCACCTGCGGTGGGTGATCGACGACGGGCAGGCCCAGGGCGGCGGCGTCGGCGGCGACACCCGGACCGGCAGCCAGACCGCGCTGGACGCGGTGGCCAAGGCGTGCCGCAAGGTCACGGTCACCACCGGCTCGACCGGGACCGGCACGGTCAGCTCCACCGGGACCGGCACGGTCACAATGTATGACTGTCTGGGCCGCCCGGCCGCGATCCTCGCCGCCGGGTGACCACGGAACCGGGGCTGCGTGGCTCAAGGATCAACCGCAACATCCGAAGCACGAGGCGTGCGCCTTTCCGGTTCGTCACGTGTTTACGGGATCGTGCCCCGTTTCCTGCTGCTCCGTCTCGGTCTCCCCGTCGCGCTGCTCGCGGCCGCCCTGGCCGCCGCTCCGGCGGCGTTCGCTGACGCCAACAAGAGCGCGAACTGGTCCGGCTACGCCGTCCACCGCAGCGGGGTCAACTTCACGCGCGTGACCGCGAGCTGGGTCCAGCCAAGCGTCTCGTGCGTCCCCGGCCAGCGCACCTTCTCTGCCTTCTGGGTCGGACTCGGCGGCTACGACCTCGGCGCCAATGCGCTCGAGCAGATCGGCACCGAAGTGGACTGCACGGCCGCCGGTGCCATCCGGTCGACGGCCTGGTACGAGCTCGTTCCCCAGCCCACGCGGGCGACCCATCTCGTCGTGCGCCCCGGTGACATCCTCTCCGCGAGCGTCGCCGTCCACGGCCGCCGGGTGACGTTGACCCTCCGCGACACGACGACCGGACGCTCGTTCGACAAGACCGTGAGCGCGGCGTTGATCGACACCCGCTCGGCGGAGTGGATCGCCGAGGCGCCGTCCGTGTGTCTCGACGCGAGCTCCTGTCAGACGCTCCCGCTCGCCGACTTCGGCAGCGCGCAGTTCACCTCTGCCCGGGTCCAGACCATCCGCGGTCACGTCGGCTCCATCTCCGACCGCTCCTGGAGCCGGACCAAGATCAGCCTGTTCCCCGGCCGGGGACGGGTGCTGGCCACCGCCGAGGGCCAGAACACCTCTGGCGCGGCGATCCCCTCGGCGCTCACCCGCGGCGGGTCGGACTTCACGGTTCGCTACGCCCAGGTGACCGGCCCCACCGGCGCCCAGACGTTCGCGGCACAGCGTCGCCGCGTGGAAACGGGGCGTCTCGTGCATCCTGGCCGCGGCTGACGCCCGCCCGGGCGTGGTCGAAAAACCGACTCTATGTGACGGGTTTTCGACCAGGCCCGGGTGTTGACGCCGCCGCGCCCCTACGGCGCCAGCGTCACCGAGCCGTCCTCGTGGATCGTCCACCCGGGGTTGTGGGCGACCTCCCACGGGTGCCCCTCGGGGTCGATGAACATCCCCGAGTAGCCGCCCCAGAAGGTCTTGGCGCCCTCGCGCGGGACCGTCGCGCCGGCGGCCCGCGCCTCGTCGAGCACCGCGTCGACGTCCTCGGGCGAGCGCGCGTTGTAGGCAAGCGCGACGCCGCCCCAGCCGCCGGTGTCCTCGACGCCGCTGTCCTCGGCCAGCGAGTCCCGGCCCCACAGCCCCAGGATCATCCCTCCGGCCTGGAAGAACACCACGTCCTCGGCGGGCATCGCCCCGGTCTTCCAGCCCAGGCGCTCGTAGAACGAGCGCGCCCGGTCGAGATCCCGGACGCCCAGCGTGATCAGGCTCACCCGCTGCTCCATGACCCTCATTCTCGCCGATTGGCCGCGGCTGCTTCTCATAGATCTCTTACGCCCGCCCTACTCCCGTCTATCGGAGAGGGGCCACTCTGTAGCCGTGGCATCCGACCTGTTCTGGATCACCAGCCGCGCGGCGGGCTTCGCCGCGCTGATCTTGGCCAGCCTCACGGTCTCGCTCGGGCTCGTCATGAGCCTGAAGCTGATGCGCAAACGCGCCCCCGAGCTGCTCGCCGCCCACGAGATGCTGTCGCTGTCGGCGCTGGTAGCGCTCGTCGTCCACGGCGTGACGCTGCTCGGCGACACCTCCGTGCGGATGTCCCTCGCCGGCATCTCCGTGCCGTTCGTGAGCGGCTTCAAGACCTTCTGGACGACGACGGGGATCGTGGCCGGCTGGATGCTGATCGTGCTCGCCCTCTCCTACTACGCCCGTCGCTGGATCGGCACCGCACGGTGGCGCAAGCTCCACCG
>DASXOS010000183.1:0-25547 GCA_036494115.1 Solirubrobacteraceae bacterium
CTCGTCGGCCGCGGCCCGCACCGCGACCGGGTGCGTGCTGCACTGGCCGAGGCCAAGCTCGGCCGCCGATTCCACTGGCTGAGCGCCCTGCCGTTTGCCGCGAACGTCTTCCACGAGTTCGATCTCTACGTGTTGCCGTCCCGCTACGAGGGTGGTCCGTACACGCCGCTCGAGGCGATGCGAGCCGGGACTCCCGTGGTCCTCACCGATGTCGCCGGCAACGCTGACACCGTCGAGGACGGCGTGAGCGGACTACTTGTCGGGATGGACGACTCCAAGGCGCTGGGTGACGCGATCGCGTACCTGATGAGCGACAGGCAGCGTCGAGAGGCGATCGTCGAAGCGGCCCACCGGCGCCTCGCGGCGAAGTTCGACGTGCGGACGATGGGACAGGAAACCGCGCGCGTCTACGAGGAGTTGGTCGACAGCCGGCGGCTCACGGCGGGCTCGCGGCGCGGCGGCGTCCGAGAGCTGGCTGTTCGCTAGACGGACAGCTCAGACCGGGATGCCCCACAGGGGGAACCACCGCTCGAGTTCGTCCTCGACCGGGAGCTCCTGACCAATCTGGGCCTTGAGGACGAGCTCGCGCTCGGTGTCGCGCTGCTGTTCGCCGGAGGCCGGAACGAACGGGTAGAAGCGGCCGCGCTTGTAGTTGTAGATCCAATACAGGGGGCGCTTCTGGGCGTCCTGGAAGGCGAACACTGCGCACAGGGTGCGGTCGCCGTAGCCGCCGGCCTCGAGCGCGCCGCTGACGGCGTTGATTCCCACCACCAGGTCGTCGAAGTCGTTGCCGCGGAGGATCAGCCAGCGGTAGCCGTAGCTGTCGTCGGAGTCCGCGACGGTCGTGCCGCTGTCCTTGGCGGTGGCGCGCACGACTTCCTCCATGTCCTTGACGATCGAGGCGAAGTCGGCGGTCGAGAGGGGCTGGAACACGATCGCCGCGGTACCCCGGGTGGTGATCTCGAGCTCGGTCTCGAGCTTCACGTAGGCGGTGCTCATCGCGAAGAGCCGGTCGGGGGCAGGCTGAACCGGCTTACGCCGGCCGGTGATCACGTCGAGGAATCCCATCGCGTGGGAATTGTCGCGCAGTGGGCGGTCGCGGTCTACGCGGCGGCCTGGAGCTGAGCCTCGAGCCGCTGCAGCGCCGCGATCCGCTTCTCGAGCGGCGGGTGGGTGGAGAACAGCGAGCCGATTGACTGCTTCACCTTCGGCGGGAAGATGTAGAACGCGGCGAGCTCCCCATTTGCTGCGCGCAGGTCCTGCGTCGGCAGGCGCTCCATTCCGCCGCTGATCTTCAACAGTGCTGAAATCAGGGCGCTGGGGCGGCCGGTGATGATCGCCGAGCCGCGGTCGGCGGCGAACTCACGGTAGCGCGAGAGCGCCTGGAGCAGCAGCCAGGACACGATGTAGACGACCGCCGAGACGAGGATCACGACGATCCAGCTCGGGCCGCTGTCCTCGTCATCGCCGCCGCCGAAGCCGCCGCCGAACCAGAAGCCGATCTGGACGATGAAGGAAGCGATCGAGGCGAAGAAGCTGGCGATCGTCATCACCAGCACGTCGCGGTTGGCGACGTGGGTCAGCTCGTGACCGAGGACGGCCTCGAGCTCGCTCGGGCTGAGGAGATCGAGGATGCCGGTGGTCGCGCACACAGTCGCGGTCTTCGGCGAGCGTCCGATCGCGAACGCGTTCGGCATCGAGGTCTCGGCGATCGCCACGCGGGGCTTGGGCAGGTTCGCCTGAATGCAGAGCCGTTCGACCGCGGCATGGAGCTCCGGCGCCTGCTGCGGTGTGACCTCCCGCGCGCCCATCGAGGCGAGCGCGATCTTGTCCGAGGTGAAGTACTGGATCAGGAACAGCGCGCCGGCGATGACCGCCACCGTCACGGCGCCCGCGCCGGCGGCGATCAGCACGGCGATCAGGATCGCGTAGATCAGTCCCAGCAGGAACAGAGTGAGCAGCATCCGGGCCTGAAGCCCGGAGTCGCGGCCGAATGAGGTCGAACGTGCCATTGGTGCATCAAATATGTTGGCAGACGCGCCCGTCGGCCGGTGAAGGATTACGGAAGAAGCGGGTGCTGGCGGTACCAGTCGATGGTGCGCCGCAACCCGTCCTCGAGCCCGAATCGGGGCTCCCAGCCGGTGAGCTCGCGGAGCTTCGTGGGGTCGACCCACTGGCGATCGATCTCGCCTGACGGCGTTCCGGCGCCCCGCACGTCCGGCTCCACGCCCGAACCGGCGAGACGACAGATCAGCTGGACGACGTCGAGTACTCGGTGCGGGCGTCCACCCCCCGCGTTGAAGGCCTCGCCTCGTCCCTCACCCCGACCGAGCGCCTCCGAGATCGCGAGGTACGCCGCAGCCGCGTCCTCGACGTAGAGGAAGTCGCGCTCGGGCGAGCCATCGGATCTGATCACCGGCGCTCGTCCGGCCAGCGCCGCCGACACCGCCTCGGGCACCAGCCGTGAGGGATTGACGTCGCCGCCGCCGTAGATGTTGGCGAAGCGCGTGACCGCGACCGGCAGCTCCCAGGTGTGCCAGTACGAGCGGGACAGAAGATCGGTGGCCGCCTTGGAGACGTCATAGGGGAAGCGCGGCTGCAGTCCCAGGTGCTCCCGGTAGGGCAGCTCGTCGTGGGCGCCGTACGCCTTGTCCGAGGACGCGACCACGACTCGCTGGGCACCGTGCCGGCGGCAGGCCTCGAGCAGCAGCCAGGTGCCGCGGATATTGGTCTCGAACGTGGAGAGAGGGGAGCGATTCGCCGTGGGGACGATCGTCTGCGCCGCGAGGTGGAACGCATCCTGGACCTCGTACTCGGCGAGGGCGCGCTCAATGAGCCCGTCGTCGCAGATATCGCCATGGACCACGTTGACGCGCGCCTCGATCTCCTCGATTACCAGCCGAGATGCGACGGCGTCGTCGCGCTTGATCACGGTCACACTGGCACCCTGCTCGAGGAGCGCCGACACGAGCCAGCTCCCGAGGACGCCATAGGCGCCGGTGACGAGAACCGAGCGGCTCACGCCCACAGCTTCCACGGGGCCCGCCCGTCGGCCCACAGGTCGTTGAGCAACACGGCGTCCTTGTAGGTGTCCATGCAGTCCCAGAAGCGCTCGTGCCGGAACGCCCGAAGCTCCCCGGCCTCGGCGAGCCGTCCCAGCGTCTGGCGTTCCAGGACGTGGTTCGGCTCGATCAGCTCGAGCACCGAGGGCTCGAAGCAGAAGAACCCGCCATTGACCCAATGCTCGCTGCGGGGTTTCTCGACGAACCCGCGCACGACCCCCTCCCCGTTCAGTTCGGCAATGCCGAACTGGAGCACCGGGCGGACCACCGTCATCGTGGCCTGCGCGCCCCAGGAGTCGTGCGCCTCGAGCAGCGCGCGGAGATCGATATCGGCCACGCCGTCGGCGTATGTGGCACAGAAGCGTTCGCCGCCAATGGCGCTCGTCGCGGCGGCCAGCCGGCCTCCGGTCGGCGTGTCGAGACCGGTCTGCAGGCAGCGGATCTCGGTTCCCGGCGGCCAGCGCTCGTCGTCCACGAACCTCTCGATGAGCTCGGCCTTGTAGCCCGTGAGCAGCAGAAAGCGCGTGAACCCCTGGGCCAGGTAGATCTGGATCACGTGCCACAGAATCGGCCGCCCGCCTATCTCCACGAGCGGCTTCGGGATCGCACCGTTCTGGCCGGTCAGCCGCGTCCCGCGGCCTCCGCACAAGATCACGACCCGGGGCAGCATCGGCGCGATTATCGCTACCGATGCCGCTCGAGCGCGTCCCGCGACGCCAGCAGGCCGTCGAGGTGGAGCCTCGTCCAGCGGCGGTTGGCCCGCCACCGCCATCGCCAGTCGCCGCCCAGCACGAGCGCCGGCGCCGCCGCCACGGCCACGCGGGCCGCGGCGCCGACCGTGTTCACGAACGCGCACGCCCGCATGAACGCCGGCCCGCGCCGGCGGAGCATCCAAGCGTAGGTACTCCGCTGCCAGCGGACGTCGCGGTCATCTCCCCACACCTGCGAGGTCGCGGCGGCGCTGTGATGGCGCACCACGGCCGAGGGTTCGAACCGGGTTCGCCAGCCGGCGGCGTTGGCGCGCCATCCGAGGTCCAGATCCTCGGCGTACATCCAGTGCTCCGGCGCGAAGCCGCCGATCCCGTCCCACGCAGCGCGCCGGACCAGGAGGAACGCCCCGATCGCCCAGTCGACACGCCGGGGACGATCAGGGTTCCACAGGCCCTCGAGCAGCATCCGATCGCCCCACTGGCGGCTCATCGCGCCGGCGCCGAGGTTGAACGCCACCGTAAACCCGAGGGTGGGGAACGAGTACACGGAATGCTGAGTCGTCCCATCGGGCAGCAGCAGCCGGGGCGCCACGATCCCGGCGGCCGGATCGCGCGCTCCGGCATCGAGCAGCTTCTGGAGCGCGCCGTCCCCGAGCTCGACATCCGCATTGGCGACCGCGATCCACTGTGAGCGGCTACGAGCCGCAGCCACGTTGACGGCCGCGCCGAACCCGAGGTTCTCGTCGAGCGCGATCAGCTCGGCCCACGCATACCGGGAGCTGACGAGCTCGGCCGAGCCGTCCGTCGAGGCGTTGTCGATCACCGACACGCTGGCCCGTCCGGCCTGCACCTCCGCCTGCAGCGAGTCCAGGCACCGGGCCAGAAGCTCACGCGTGTTCCACGAGACGACCGCGAACGCGACCGGCGCGATCCCCTTCGGCGATGCAGCGGATTGAGGCGACCAGTCGACTTCGATGGGGCGCGAAGTTACTAACCTTGCCCGCCGCATGGCGACAGGTCGGATCGTGATCATCGGTGCCGGTCCGTGCGGCCTGGCGTGCGGACGGGAGCTCGACCGCCTCGGCCATCGGGACTGGGTGATCCTCGAGCGCGCCGGGCACGCCGGCGGACTCGCCTCGTCCGTGGTCGATCCGGCCGGGTTCACGTGGGATCTCGGCGGCCACGTCGTGTTCAGCCACTTTGGAGAATTTGACGCGCTACTGGCCGAGGTGATGGGGAGCGAGATCTGGAGCCACGATCGCTCCTCATACATCCGTTTCGGCGATCGCTGGATCCCGTATCCCTTCCAGAACAACCTTCGCCACCTCCCGGACGACGTGATCGCCGAGTGCCTGGACGCGCTCGCCACCGTCCCCGGGGGCGATCCCACGATGAACTTCGGAACCTGGATGCGCGCCGTGTTCGGCGATGGCATCACCCGGCACTTCATGGAGCCCTACAACCTCAAGGTGTGGGCGACCGCGCCGGAGCACATGTCGGCGACCTGGATCGCCGAGCGCGTATCGGTGATCGACTACGAACGCGTGCTCGCGAACGTGCGCGAGGGCCGAGACGACCTGGCGTGGGGGCCGAACAACGAGTTCGTGTTCCCCGCCGTCGGCGGCACCGGCGAGATCTACCAACGGCTCGCCGCCAGGATGACCGACCGGATCCGCTATCGCGCCGAGGTCGCGACGGTCGACCCCGCCGCGCGGACCGTGCGGCTCACCGACGGGGACGAGCTTCCGTACGAGGCGCTCGTCTCGACGATGCCGCTGGACCAGCTGGTCGGGCGTCTGTCGGCATGCGCGTCCTCCGTGCGCGCCGCGGCCGACGAGCTGCGGCACAACGGCGTCTACATGGTCGGAATCGGCTACCACGCGCCGCTGGCCGACGAGAAGTCGTGGATGTACTTCCCGCAGCCTGAGGTCCCGTTCTACCGGGCGACCAACTTCGCCAAGTACGCCGCCGCGAACGTGCCCGAGGCCGACACGTCGCGCTACTGCTCGTACATGACCGAGACGGCGTACTCAGACCAGCGCCCTGTGCCCCGAGAGGACTTGGAAGGCCGCGTCGAGGCCGCGCTGCGCGGCGCCGGCGTGATCCACGGGCGCCCGGAGGTCGCATCGATGCACCTCGAGGACATCCCATACGCGTATCCGGTGCCGACGATCGGCCGCGACGACGCGCTCGAGCTGATTCAGCCCTGGCTGACTGAGCGCGGGATCTTCTCCCGGGGCCGGTTCGGATCGTGGCGCTACGAGGTCGGGAACATGGATCACGCGGTCAAGATGGGGATCGACGCCGCGCGGGCGATTGTCACCAGCGCGCCCGAGGAGCTCGTCCCGGCGCTCCAGGGCTCCTACCGAGCCTGACCCCGGGCCCGAGCGGCCGCCAGAGCCTGACCTCCGGCCCGCGACGCCGCCAGCATCTCCTCCAGCGCCCGGGCATTGAAGGCATCCTCGCTGTGAGCGACGGCCGTCTCGTACCCCTGGGCACGCAGACGCCCACGCAGCGCTTGGTCGCTCGCCAGTGTCTGGAGCGCGGCGGCCAGGGCGCGGGCGTCGCCCGCCTCGAACAGCAGCGCGTTGCCTCGATCCTCCAGGTAGTCGCCGGAGCCCCCGCGTCCGGTGGCCACCACCGGGCGTCCGAGCGCCATTGCCTCCAGCGGGACGAGTCCGAACGGCTCCGGCCAGATCACGGGAAACAGCACGGCATCGGCGGCGCGGAAGACGTCGACGAGCGCCTCGCGCGGATACGAGGCCTCGAACCGCACCCGGTCCGCCACGCCGAGCTCGCGTGCCGTCGCCTCCAGCTCCGCCCGGTAGTCGGGATCGCCCTCGCCGACGATCCGCAGTGCGGCCTCGGCCGGGAGCTGCACGAGGGACTCGATTGCCGTCCGGACTCCCTTCTGCTGGACCACCCGGCCGAGGTAGAGCAGCCGCCATCGCCACGGTGGGGCCTCATCCTCTCGCGGAGCGCTGAGGTAGCTCCGGTCGACGCCGGCCTGCAGGATCGTCTGGTCTGGGATGTCCAGCCCGAGCGACAGAGTCTCGTCGCGCATCGAGCGCGAGCAGAATAGCCACCGACCGGCCGCGCTGAGGTTCAGGCGCGTGGGGATTCCCGTCAGCCGTTCCGCGATGACCGCGGCACGCGGACGCGGGGCCCACATGCGGGTCCAGAGGTCGCGCTGGGGACCGTATGCCGGCCAGTAGTCGAACACGAACAGCAGCGCGGGGAGCCCGGCCCGGCGGCCGCGTTCGATCAGGCTCAGCGACATGCCGCCGAGCGGCCACCAGGTGATCACGTCCGGCCGAAACTCCCTCAGGTGGCGGTCGAAGATCCGGGCGTTGGCACGCTCGAGGCGCAGCCGCTGCGCCGGCCGCATCGTCCGCCACACATGATCGTGCCAGTACCAGTCGAGCTCGCGGTGCACGTCGGGATCCTCGGCCGCATGCGGCGCAACGCCACGGCCCAAATACTGGGTGGTCAGGATCCGCGCCTGGTGGCCCTCGGAGCGGAGATGGCGCATCGCTCCCTGCCAGATGACCTCGTAGCCCCCCAGGTGATGCGGGGGGTAGACGTTGCCGATCGCCAGGACGCGCACCGGCGCAGGATCACAGATATCCCCGGGCGTTCCGCGATACAACCCGTCCCATGGACCTTCCCGAACGGGCCAGCCAGCTCGGCTGGTACCACACGCTCGAGCTTGCTCCGGGTGTCGTCACCGATGGCTGGTTCGACCTGCGCCCGTATGTCGGACGCTACGGGCTTCCCGAGCGCATGGACGGGATGCGCGCGCTCGAGATCGGCACGTGGGACGGCTTCTGGGCGTTCGAGATGGAAAGGCGTGGCGCCTCCGAGGTCGTGGCCATCGACCTCGATGACGAGCGCGAGCTCGACTGGCCGCCGCGCCGGCGACCGGCGAGCTTCCCCGAGCGCGCCCGCGGCGACGGCTTTCGCCTCGCCAAGGAGGTTCTGGGGTCAAACGTGGAGCGCGTCGTCTGCAACATCTATGACGCCGATCCCGCCGACCTGGGGACCTTCGACCTTGTGTTCTGCGGGATGGTGCTACTCCACCTGCGCGACCAGATGCTGGCGCTCGAGCGGATCGCCCGGCTGTGCCGCGGCACGTTCATCTCCGCCGAGGAGCCGGACCGGCTGACGAGCCTGCTGCCGTTCTCCGTCGCCCGCTACCGCGCCGATCGCGACGCCGCGGTCGTGTTCTGGCTGCCGAACCGCCGCGCCTGGCGGCGCATGATGTGGACCGCGGGATTCGACCAGGTGCGGCGCCACGCCGACTTCACGATGCCCTCGCGGCGGGGGTTCTCGGTGCGTCACGTGATCCACCATGCGAGCGCGAGCGTGATTGCCGGCGAGCCGATGCCGCGGCCGCGGCGCCTGACTCCACGAAGCGATGCCTGACCGGCCGGCGCCTGCGGCCGGAGCCCACGACTTCGTCGTGGTCGTCCTCGACAGCCTGCGCTATGACAGCTGGCTGGCCGCCCGGCCCCAGAGCCTGCGTGCGCTCGGGGAGGCCGAGCGGCGGTTCAGCTATGCGTCGTGGACCGCCCCGTCTCACTACAACCTGTTGATGGGGCTGCTGCCGCACTCGAGCCCGGCACACGTGTACGCGTCCGAGTACTACAAGCAGGACTTTCTCCGGTACAGCGACCGGCTCGGGGTGCCGGACATGGAATTCCGCAAGCTGCTCCCCTCGATCTTCCTGCCCACGTATCTGAAGCATTCGCTCGGTTACTGGACGCACGCCCGTGTGTCGATGCCGGTCCTCAACCCCTTCACTCCGCTGAACCGAGACTTCGACTCCTACAAGCTGATGCCGTCGCACAACGACATGGCCGCGATGGTCGACGAGCTGCATTTCGCTCCAGACAGGCCGTCGTTCTGGCTGTTGAACGTCGGCGAGACCCACTACCCCTACGCCTATCCGGGCCAGGACGCAGCGGACTTGCCCCATATCTCCGGCGTGCACGGCGTGTTCAAGCGGCTCGACGAGATGCGCAGCGAGGGCGGCGAGGCCGCCGAGTTCTTCGATCCCCGGAAGCTGCGCGAGCTCCACGACCGACAAGTCGCCGCACTCGGGTACCTCGACGGCGTCTTCGAGCGGCTGCTCGCCAAACTGCCCCGGGACACCTGGCTGACCGTGACCTCCGATCATGGAGAGTTGTTCGGAGAGGATGGTTACTTCGGGCACGGGCCGATCGCACACGAGAAGGTGTTGGAGGTTCCGTTCCTCGAGGGCCTCGTGCGCTGACCGCACGCTCGGGCCCGCGCTACATATAGCCGAGCAGCTTCATCTGACGCTCGATCGCGGCGAGCTCCTCCTCGGAGCCCTGGGGTGCCGCGGGGGGCGCACCGGCGCCGGCCGGCGCCGTGCTTGGCTCGGTCTGCTCCAGGGCCGCGCGGAGCGCGCCGAGTGACCCGTTGGCGGTTGACGGCGCCAGTGGCTTGGTTTCGCCTGGATCGGTGACGAGATCGAAAACCAGCTCTTGCCGGTTTCGGACGACGAGCTTGTGGTGGCCGTCGGTGGCGCACCGGTAGCTCGCGCAGAGGCGGCTTACGGAGTCGTCGGACAGATCCCATTTCTTGGCGAAATCCTGGATCCGTGGATCATCCGGCCCGGCCATCGCGTCGTACTCCGCGACCACGACGCCTGCGGGGAGCTGTGGCGAGGCCCAGGGGTGGTCCTCCAGGCCGGCGGCCGCGGCCACCAGCCGAGGGAGCTCGGCCAGGCTGAAGGGGCGCTCGGCGGCGATCGCGCCCGGACCCGCCATCACGAGCGGCACGTGGATGAGCCGCTCGTCGACCGAGAAGCCGTGGGCGAGCAGTCCGTCCTCGCCGAAGTTCTCACCGTGGTCCGATGTGACGATGACGAGCGTCTGATCGAGTATCCCACGCCGATCGAGCGCGCCGAGGACGTCGCTCAGCCAGTGATCAAGGTACGAGGCCGCGTTCTGCTGAAGGCGCCGCATGCGCGCGAGCGCTTCGTCGGGAACCCGGTAGCTGCCGGCCGCGGACAGACAGATCGACTCGAAGTTCAGGTGCTTGCGTGCCTCGAGCGCCGAGACGACGCGGCCGCGTGCGTCCAGTTGGTTCCACGGTCGTGGCGGAAGGTACGGCGAGTGGCATTCGCTGAGATTCGCGAACCAGAACGTGGGCCGTTCCGACCACGCGCCGATCGATGCGCGAAGCTGGCGCCCCACCACCGCCGCGCCATCATCTTCCCGGCCTCGCAGCCCCTCCAGTGCCCAGGCGACCTGGCCGCGCAGACCGGTGGCGGTGAGCGCTTCGATGCGACGGGTGCTGGCGGCCGAGATGAATTCGTGGCTGTCGAATCCCAAGTCGAACCCAGACAGCGGGGAGGCCCACACATTCGTGCTCCAGCCGCAGGTGGCGTAGCCGGCGCGGCGCAGGACCTCGGGGAGCAGTCGGTGCGAGACGCGTTCGAGCGCCGGACGCGCGGCCTGGGGCGTCCCGTTCGGTGGCTGGCCGAGCCTCAGTGCGCTCGGCAGGAGTCCGGTGAACATCGAGGCGTGCGATGGCAGCGTCCAGCTCGCGGTCGCGTAGGCGCTCGGCAGTGCCGAGCCGCGCCGCGCAAGTTCCGCGATCGCCGGGGTCGATCCGTCCGGCGCGCCGTACGGCTCGATCACATCGCGACGGGCGGTGTCGAGAACGACGAGGAGGACGTTGGGCCGCATCTCAGTCCGTGGTGCGCGCTGTGATCCCGCAGTACCACGCGCGCATCTCTGCCTTCGCGGGCGGGCGGTAGAACCCCAGGCGCTCGGAACCGACGAATCCGGCAGACCACAGGTAGTGGTGCAGGGCCCTCAGGTTCGGGAGCCACCAGTTGAATGGGCCGGTGACCGTATCGAACCGCGCGATCGGCGCACGGGGGTGGAGCACCGTGTTGCGGAGCGAGACCGACTCGACCGCGATCAGGCGCCCGCCGGGGCGCAGCGCATCGTGGATCCGCTCGAGCCCCCGCACCGGATCGCGCAGATGGATCAGCACCGCGCCGATGAAGGCCAGGTCGACCGGGCCGCCGATCGCCTCCGGCGTCAGGTCGAGCACGCTGCAGACGACGCGCTGAACTGAGGATCCGAGCTCACGGTGGGCGAGTCGGAAGCCGTGCCCGAGCTCGACGCCGCGCGCATCGACATCGGCCTGCAGATGGGCGCGATGGACGGGTGGCCACTCGGCATGCTCCAGCCGGTCGACGTCGATGGCCACGACCTCGGCCCCCCGCTTCTCCATCTCGAACGCCCAGAACCCGTCGAACGTGCCCACATCGAGCGCGCGTGTTCCGCTCAGGTCGTCCGGCAGGACCTTGGCGGCGTGCTTTCGCCAATCGACGAACCCGGGCGTGATCACGCCGCCCGGGAGCTCGATCGTGTGGTACCACGCTGGCAGCTCGGCGACGGCGTGGCTGGTGGCGTCGGCGGTCGACGGCATCGTCCAAGTCAATCACGCACGGGCGTCAAGGCCCGATCCGGCCGCTACGATCGCCGCGGTGGCCAGCACCAGCGAGCAACCCTCCGAAGCGGCCGCGCCGGACTCGTCGAGGCGGATCGACACCAAGGGACTGTCGCTGCGGGCGTTCGCCGCCAAGGGAGTGATCGTCAACACCGCGTTCGACGTCGGCATCACGCTGCTCAACCTGGTGCGCGGGTTCATTCTCGCCGCGCTCCTCACGGCCTCCGACTACGGCGTGTGGGGCGTGCTCGTGGTGTCCATCGGCGTACTGGCCAGGCTCAAGCTGGTTGGCGTCAGCGACAAGTACATCCAGCAGGAGGACACCGACCAGGAGCTGGCCTTCCAGCGGGCTTTCACGATCGAGACGATCATCACAGCGATTGCCGTGGTGCCGCTCATCATCGCGCTCCCGGTGGTTGCGGTCGTGTATGGGGAGTGGAAGCTGGTGGCGCCCGGCGCGGTGCTGATCTCGGTCATGGCGGCAGACGCGCTGCAGTCGCCGCTCTGGATCTACTACCGGCATATGGACTTCGTCCGTCAGCGTCTGTTCTCGAGCGTCGAGCCCGTGGTGGGGTTCGTCGTCTCGATCGCGCTGGCGGCTGCCGGGGCGGGCTACTGGGCCCTGGCGGTGGGCGTCACCGCGGGCGCGTGGGCCGGCGCCGCGGTAGCGGTCGTGCGCTCGCCGTATCCGCTGCGGTGGCGCTACGACAGCGGCTCGCTGCGTGTCTACGCGGCCTTCTCCGGGCCCCTGTTCGTCGCGACACTCTGCAGCGTCGTGCTCGCGAACTCCGGCGCGATCGCGTCGAACGCCGCACTCGGCCTGGCCGGAGTGGGTGCGCTCGCGCTGGCGGCCAATATCACGGCGTTCACGAGCAAGGTCGACGATCTCGTCAGCGGGACCCTCTACCCGGCGATCTGCGCGATTCAGCATCGCGTCGACCTGCTCGGGGAGTCGTTCGTGAAGTCAAACCGGCTGGCGATGATGTGGGGGATGCCGTTCGGCGCGGCACTCGCCCTGTTCGCCGCCGACCTCGTCCACTTCGGGATCGGCGACCAATGGCAATCGGCGGTGGTGCTGTTGCAGATCACCGGAGTGGTTGCCGCGATCGGCCAGATCGGTTTCAACTGGGACGACTACTTCCGCGCCCGCGGGACCACCATGCCGGTGGCGATCACCGCGGTGGCCGTGACCGTTGCGTTCCTGGCGGTTGGTGTGCCGCTCGTGTTCTCCGACGGGCTGACCGGACTGGGAATCGGTCTGGCGGTCCAGGCGGCGGTCGGCCTGGCGTGTCGCGCCTGGTATCTGTCGCAGCTGTTCGAGGGCTTTCGGTTCGTGCGCCACGCCGTGCGGGCGATCCTGCCCACGATCCCGGGGGTGCTCGTCGTGTTGCTGGCGCGCCAGCTCGAGCACGGATCCAGGACGCTGCCGCTGGCGATCGCCGAGCTGTGCGTGTACGTCATCGTGACGATCGCGGCGACATGGATCCTCGAACGCAGGCTCGTGCGCGAAGCGGTGGGCTACCTGCTGGCTCGTGCGGTGCAGCCCGCCCCCACCGCCGGCTGAACGTGTCCGCGTCCGCGCTGCATTCACGATCGGACGCTGGCCGAGACGCTCCGGCCGGCGACGCTCTGCGCGTGGCGCTGCTCAGTCCCTGCTTCTGGCCGGAGGTGCGCCGGGGCATGGAGCGCTTCACCCGAGAGCTCGCCGACGGGCTCCTCGCGCATGGCCAGCGCCCCCAGCTGATCACCAGCCATCCCGGCCGTCCGAGTCGGACGCTCGAGGATCGCCTGCCGATCGTCCGCGTTCCGCGCCCGCCCCAAGGGCCGCTCTTGCGGCGCGGCTATGAGCCATATCTGACACACGTCCCGCTCGCCTACGCGGTGCTGCGCGCAGGTCGCTACGACATCGCCCATGCGATGCACACCACCGACGCAGCGGCGGCGATGCGCTGGAAGCGCCGAACCGGCCGGCCGGCGCTCCTGTCGTTCATGGGGATTCCGGACCGGGCCGGCCTTCGATACGCGCGCAAGCGGCTCGGGTTGATGCGGCGCGCCGTCAGCGAATGCGACGCCGTGGTTGCACTCAGCGAGTACGCGGCGGAGGCCTTTCGCACGTCGCTCGGGTACGAGGCCCCGGTGATCGCCCCCGGTGTCGACCTGCACGCATTTCAATCCGCGGGGCCCCGCGCCGAGCAGCCGACGATCGTCTGCAGCGCCGCCGCGGAGGAGCCGCGCAAGCACGTGGCCCTACTGGTCGAGGCGCTCGGCCTGGTTCGCGCCGACGTGCCCGACGCCCGGCTGGTGCTGTCGCGCCCGCGCGACTTCGAGGCGGTACGGCGGATCGGAGTCGACGCCGAGGCCGACGGCGTGGAGTGGCACGACCTCGACGACCGCGCGGTGCTCGCGCGGGTATATGGCGAGGCATGGGTGTCCGTGCTGGCTTCCGACTCCGAGGCGTTCGGGTTGGTCCTGGCCGAGGCGATGGCATGTGGAACTCCCGTGGTCGCCTATGACGACGCGGCGCTCCCCGAACTGGTCGACCGGCCAGGGATCGGGCGCCTGTTCGACCGGCTCGAGCCGCGCGCTCTGGCCGATGCGATCCTCGAAACGCTCGAGTTGTCTCGCGACGAGGCGACAGCCGACCGCTGCCGCGCGCGGGCACAGGAGTTCTCCACGGATCGCTTCGTGGAGCGTTACCTCGAGCTGTACCGCACGATCGGGGCCGGGCGGTGACGGCCATCGAAACCGCCCTGCGCCAGCGGGTGCAGGCAATCCAGTGGTACCACACGCTCGAGCTCGCGCCGGACATCGTCACGCCGGGCTGGCTCGACCACCGCTCGGTCGTCGATCGCATCCCGTTTCCGGCCTCGCTCGCCGGAGCCCGGTGCCTCGACGTGGGCACGTTCAACGGCTTCTGGGCGTTCGAGATGGAGCGTCGCGGCGGGGACGTGACCGCCGTTGACCTGCTCGATCCGGGCGCATGGGACTGGCCGCCGGGCAGTGATCCGGAGGCCATCACCGAGATCGGCAGGCGCATGTCGGAGGGCGATGGGTTCGAGATCGCGCGCTCGGCCCTGGGATCCCGCGTTGCCCGGATCGACCGCAGCGTCTACGAGGTCGGCTCAGCCGATCTCGGAAGCTTCGACTTCGTTTACCTCGGCAGCCTCCTCGTGCACCTGCGCGATCCGGTCCGGGCGCTGGCCACGCTCCGCGAGCTGTGCGCCGGAACGCTGATCGTCGTTGACGGGATCGACCTGCCGCTGTCGCTGCGCAGCCCGAGACTGCCGGTGGCGCGCCTCGACGGAAAGGGCCGACCGTGGTGGTGGTATCCGAACGTCGCCGCGCTGGTGAGGATGATCGAGGATGCCGGGTTCGAGCTGGTGGCCCGTCCCCGGATGCTGTTCGTTCCGCCGGGCCGCGGATGGGCACCGCCACGGTTCAAGCCGGCCCTGGCCCGCACGCGCGAGGGCCGTTACTGGCTCACCGCCGCGTGGCTCGGCGACCCCCACGCGGTGATCGTGGCGCGTCCCCGTTCAGCGGCCAGCCGCAGTCGGTTGAACGCGCGCCCCGGTGCCGCCGCCGCGCGCGGCTCGTAGAGCACGAGGTGGGAGCGTCCATGGAGCAGCCGGTACCCGCGCAGCCGCTGATTGGCCGCGTGGCGCAGCAGAGCGTCGATCGGAAGGACGTGGTGGAGATCCTGGTCGTCAGGCTCGGGTTCGAGGAAGTTGACCTCGACGAGCGCCGCGCGCGTCTCCATCTCGCGCAGGAACGCGAACGGGTCCGTCACGTGCTCGATCACGTCGAACGCATAGGCCGCGTCGAAGCCGCTCGGCACGCCGCTTTCGAGATCATGCACAGGGGCTTGCAGACCATGGCGATGCAGGCGCCAACGCAGGTACTCGATGCTGGGATTGGCGAAGTCGGCGAACTCCACCCGGTAGCCAGCGCGCAACAGCGCCAGGCCGTCTGAGCCGATCCCGCAGCCGTAGTCGAGTAGGCGCGCACCGCGCGGGACGCGGCGCATCAGCTCGCGCAGGTACGGCTGCTTGGTACCGGTCATCGCGAACGCGGTGAGGTTGTACAGGTAGCCCGTGGAGGTCCGGTAGAACCGCTGCTCGTCGCCCATGTCGGCGAACTCCGCGTCGAGCTGCTCCTGATAGCGCCACAGCCGGTCTATCTCGAAGCCCTCGCCGAGGTACTCGCGGAGGTCCCGTTCCTCGGCGGCCGGATCAAAGGGCGGGTGCAGGGGCGCCGTCACCGGGCGCGGCAGGATAGCGGAGGCCGTGCCATGCTCTGGCCGTGGGCGAGTTGGCCGACGGCGATCGAACGCAGATGACGGAGCGGCCGCAGCTGAGTGTCGTCCTCTCGACTCTCGGCAACTATTCGGTCCTTCGGCGCGTGCTCGACGGGTATGAGCAGCAGGACGCGCCTCTTGGAAGCTTCGAGCTCCTGGTCGTCTCAGACCGCGCGGAGCCCGACCGCGACGCCCTACTCGACGCGGTCGGCCAACGCCCGTATGAGCTCCGCGTACTGACCGGAGAGGTGCCGGGACTATCGGCAAATCGCAACGCAGGCTCGCGGGCGGCGAGGGCCCCGATCGTGCTGTTCACGGACAACGACACCATCCCAACGAGCCGGCTCGTCACCGAGCATCTGGCCTGGCACCGCCGGTTTCCAACCGAGGAGGCCGCGGTGACGGGCCCGGTGCGGTGGGCGCCCGGGGTGAGGATCACCCCCTTCATGAAATGGCTCGAGCACGGGATCCAATTCGACTTCGACAGCATCCACGGGATCGAGGCGAGCTGGGCTCACCTCTACGGCGCGAACTCCTCGCTCAAGCGCAGCTTCGTCGCACGCGTGGGCCCGTATGACGAGGAGCGGCTTCCGTACGGTTACGAGGATCTCGACTGGGGCTACCGAGCGAGAGCACACGGCCTGCGCGTGTTCTTCAACCGCAGCGCGATCGTCGACCACTGGCGCGAGATGACGGTCGAGCACTGGCAGGCGCGGGCTCCCCGTCTCGCCGTGAGCGAATGGCGCTTCTGCCAGCTCCATCCCGAGCTGGAGCCGTGGTTTCAGCCGAAGTTCGCTGCCTCGATGACCGTGCCGAGCGGCGGCCGCCGTTCAGCAGCTCTGGCGCGGTGGGTGCCGCGGGGCGCGCCCTACATCGGAAAGCACGTTTGGTCGCGCGCCGACCTGCACTGGCGCCAGCAGATCGCCCCTCACTTCCTGGCCGCGTGGGACGCGGCGGCGTCCGGCAGCCCGCCGCCGCTTCAGCCGGCGGTCTCGGCGCTGGCCGAACGCGCCACCTCGGGTGGTTCCTGACCGGGCGGCCCGAAGTAATCGATCACGCGGGCCGGCACCCCTGCGACGACACAAAACCCGGGCAGCGGGCGCGTCACGACCGCGCCGGCACCAACGAAGGTCCGCTCACCGATGTTCGCGATCACGGTTGCCTTGCTCATCGCGCTGACGTGATCTCCGACCACGATCGGCCGGAACTCGTAGCCCTGCGTGAGCGTCGGATGCTCGATATCCCGGAAGCGGTGGCTGCCGTCGACGATCATCACGCCCTGCGCGAACACGCAGTGCTCGCCGATGTCGATCGAGGTTCCGCACTGGATCACGACCCCGTAGGTGAACGCGCACCCCGCACCGATCGTGATGCGGGCATCGCGATCCGCAAGTTCAGCGCGGAAGTCGCGCCGGAACTCGACGCCGGGGCCCACGATGAACGTGCCGCCCCGGGGCATGTCGAGGCTGAAACGCGGTCCCAGGTACACCGGACCGTTGAACTCGATGTGCGCGTGCGGGTTGCGGAACAGCACCCAGCGTTTGCGCAGCCAGGACATCAGCCGCGGTCCCGGGCCGGGCAGGTAGAACAGCCACACCCGAAGGCCTGTGCGCCGCAGGTTGCTTCCGGCCGCCCGGGCGCGGCCGGCGAGCTGGCGAGCCGGGCTGCGATTGAAGGATGAGGCGGGCTCCAAGCGGCGCGAGCATAGCTCACGGCCCCGCGGCTCCGGCAGGTACGCTGGCGCGCCATGCGATCCGTGAGCCGCGGCTCTTCGTCGGCACGGGCCGCGGCCGATCGTGCGCTGCGCGGAGCGCTTGAGCGGCTGCGCGGCTCGGGTCCCGTCCTCGTGCCGGAGTACCCGCTCGAGCTCCGTGCGCGGTGGGGTTGGGACGGGGCGCTGCCCCTGACCGCTGTGGACGCGCTCTTGCGGGAGCGCTCCAGGGACTACGAGGACACGATCGACGCGGTTCGCTCGATGCTCGAATGGGCGCGAACGATTCCTCGCGCCACCGAGTCTCTGGGCCAGCCCTGCTGGGAGAACGACTGGTGGGGGACGGTCGATGCGCTCACGCAGTGCGCGGCCCTGAGGCGGCGCGATCCCGCCCTCTATCTCGAGATCGGCTCGGGCTACTCGACTCTGTTCGCGCGCAAGGCGATCGACGACTTCGGCCTGCGGACGAAGATCGTGTCGATCGACCCGGCGCCGCGTCGCGAGGTCGATGCCCGCTGCGATGAGGTGATCCGGAAACCGCTTCAGGACGTTGCCGCGGGCCTGGCGGATCGGCTCTCGGCGGGCGACGTGGTGTTGGTCGACTGCTCGCACGTCGCGCTGATGAACACGGACGCGACGGTCTTCTTCCTCGAGGTACTCCCTCGGCTTCCCGCCGGGGTGCTGGTGGGTGTGGACGACATTTTCCTGCCGTGGGATTACCCGCCTGCCTGGGACCGCCGGGTCTACGCCGAGCAGTATCTGCTGGCCGCGTTCCTGATCGGCGGTGGCGCCGGTTTCAGCGTCCGGTTCCCCGGTTGGTGGGTCATGCACCGCCCGCCCCTGGCGGAGCGGCTGAGTGACGTGTGGCCCGTCGTCGAGAACCGGTTCGGCCGACATGCGACGTCCTTCTGGCTCGAACGTGACAGCTGAGGGCCGCCGGCACTATGCGCGCGCCGCTGGCAGCGGAACGTCTGGCCGCGGACGCGCCAGCAACGCCGCATGCGGGACTCCCTGGCCACCCGCGAATGCGCGCCGGAACGCGTGGAGTCCGAGCGCTTGAGGAGTGCGGCTCCGCCGCGCAGGATGACTGACGCCGAACGGCTCCGCGAACGGCCCGGTCGTGTCCGTCACCTCGAATCCGGCGGCCTCCGCCAGGCGCCGATGACCCACGACGTTGACCGTCCACCACTGGCAGGCCAGGTCGTTGCGCGAGAGCTCGGCCACTGCCCGGCGGGGTGCCAGCAGGCTGAGCCATAGCGAGATGGCCTCGATCGACAACAGCCAGCCGCCGCACACCGAGCGCATCGCCTCCAGCGCCCGGACTGGGTCGCGGAGGTGGAGCAGCAGGCTGCCGCAGACCACCACGTCGAAGGTCCCGAGCTCGGCCGGCGACAGGTCGTAGACGTTGACGGTGTGTTTCTCGACGTTCGAGCCGAGCGCGGCATGCGCCACCTCGAACCCGCGGCCCTTCTCCCCGGCGAGCGCCGCCAGCCCCGGGCCTCCGCGAGCGCGAGCGCCGGCGGGCCAGTCCCAATCCTCATGGTCCGGGATGTCGATGGCGACGACCTGCCCTGCGCCACGCCGTTCGAGCTCGAACGCGTAGAAGCCGTCATAGGTGGCGACGTCGAGGCATCGCTTTCCCCGGACGTCGGGCCAGGGAAGCCTGTCCACGTGGCCGCGAAGATCGAACATGCCCGGGGTCACGACGCCGCCCGGCAGCTCGAGCGTGTGATACCAGAGCGGCACGCTTCCGACGGAGCCCGCGACGGGCTGGGACGAGGTCGCATCCATGGCGGGCGGCGACGATAACAGCCGACCTGGCAAGCTCCCGAACCGCCATGGCCGGTCCCGCGATCAGCGTGATCATCCCCGCCCGTGACGCCCAGGCGACGCTTCCGGACACGCTCGAGGGCCTCGCGGGACAGGAGGTGGACGGCGGCGTCGAGGTGATCGTCGTCGATGACGGCTCGACCGACGAGACCGCCGCGGTCGCCGAGCGTTCGCCCGTCGTCGACCAAGTGCTGCGCGCGGGCGGCGACGGCCCGGCCCGTTCCCGCAATCTCGGTGCTGCGGCCGCCTCGGCACCTCTCCTGGCGTTCCTTGACGCCGACTGCAGGCCGGCATCGAGCTGGTTGGCCGCAGGGGCGGCGGCGCTGGCGGCGGCCGACCTCGTCATCGGTCAGACCCGGCCCCGCCCGGACCGGCCGCTCGGCCCATTCGACCGAACGTTGTGGGTGACATGGCGCTCGCCGTTGTTCGAGAGCGCGAACCTGTTCGTCCGGCGCGACCTGTTTCACGCGCTGGGGGGCTTCGAGAGCTGGCTTGGCCCGCGGGGCGGCAAGGAGCTCGGCGAGGACGTCTGGTTCGGGTGGCGCGCGATCCGCTCCGGCGCGCGTGCCGAGTACTGCCCCACGGCGCTGGTTCACCACGAGGTCTTTCCTCGTGGGCCGCTCGGATTCGTCTCCGAGCGGTGGCGGCTGCGGTTCTTTCCGCCGATGGCCCGGCGGATGCCCGAACTGCGGGACGTGCTCTTCTACCGCCGGTATTTCCTCACTGCGCGGCAAGCCCGGTTCGACCTGGCGCTCGCCGGACTCGTGTCGGCGCGTCTGGCGCGCTCGCCGGCCCTCGCCGCCGCGGCGCTCCCGTACGCCTGGACCGTCTCGCGCGACCTCCGCGAGCCCGGCGGCCCGTCGCGGGCCGTGGCGCGGACGTTGGCGGACGCCGTGGGCTTCGGGGCACTGGTGGTGGGAAGCTCCCGCAGCGGCACCTTGCTCCTCTGACGAACCCCGCGATACTTCGACCGTGGCCACCGAACACATGCGGTCGTTCTGGAACGAGCGCGCGCGCGAAGACGCGTACTACTTCGTCGACAACCGCCTCGAGTACGGCGATCCCGACCTGGAACAGTTCTGGCGAGACGGTGAGCTCGACCTCAACCGGCTCCTGTCCGCACTCGGCGCCGAGGTCGGCCGCGCCGAGATCGTGGTCGACATCGGGTGCGGGGTCGGGCGGTTGACGCGTCCGCTCGCCGCTCGCGCCGCGTACGTCTACGGCATCGACATCTCGAGCGAGATGATCGCGCGGGCCCGGCGCCATCACCTGGATCTCGGAAACGTCGAATGGATCGCCGGGGACGGGGCGACCCTCGCCCCCCTCGGCGACGCGTCGGTCGATGGTTGCGTCTCCCACGTCGTCTTCCAGCACATCCCCGACCCTGAGATCACGTTCGGCTACATCCGGGAGATGGGGCGCGTGCTCCGCCCGGGGGGATGGGCAGCGTTTCAGGTCTCTAACGCGCCCGCTGTGCACGAACGTCGGGTGGGGTTCCGAGCACGAATGGATCGGGTCCGGGCGGCGACGGGTCGCCATCCACGCGGGCAGGACGACCCGGCGTGGCGGGGATCTTCGGTCGACCTGGCCGACCTGCGCGAGGCGGCGCGGAGCAGCGGCCTCGAGCTAGCGCGGATCGTGGGGGAGGGCACGCTGCTCTGCCTGGTGCTGGCGCGGAAGGCCTGTGCCGTGGACGGACCGCGGCGGCCCGATCCGGCGCGCAAAGGCCCGGGACTCCACTAGCGCGGCGAGCGAGAAGCGCACCAGCCGCCACGGAATCGGTGAACGCGTGCGCGCGCCCCACGTCGTCCCCTGGGCGGCGCGGCCGCGCCGGACGCGATGGGCGACGTCGAACTCGAGCAGGGGCAGCCCGCTCCGGGAGGCGAGGATCGTCAGGTACAGGTTCGGGACGAGCGAGTCATCCGGGACGCGCGGCAGAAGGTTCTGCAGGACCGCCGCGTCGTAGCCCCGCAGGGGGCAATTCGGATCGCGGGCGTAGGCGCCGAAGCTGGCGTTCACATAGGAGCGGACCAGCCGCGTCATGGCCATCCGGAACCAGGGATCCTGGCGGAAGCGACGCACACCTGACACCGCGTGGGCGTCGTCGGTGAGCAGGACGAGGACGCGGCGAAGGTCGCTGCCGAGGAACTGCCCGTCGCCGTCGACCTGAAGGACGAAGTCGGGGCCCAATTCGAGCGCACGCCGGTACGCCGCAATCACGCTCGGACCGTGGCCACGGTTGACATCGTTGGCGAGGATCTCGAGGTCGCCGCTCAACGTGGGCTCGACATCGCGCAGCATGGCGCTGGTCCCGTCGCTCGACGCGTCGTCGACGACGACCAGCTTCAGCGAGCTGACAACCGGGGCGAGCGCGGCGTCGATCTCGGCAATGAAGCCGGCGATCCCGTCCGCCTCGTTGTAGGCCGGGATTGCGACCGCTACCGACGGCCTCGACCCGGGCGCTCCTGCCGAGCTCATAGGGCAAGCGTCCGGTAGCGCACCGCGCCCTGGATGATCGCGGCGGTCTCCACGGCGTCGTGGAGGATCAGGAACGGGACCGACCACAGGCCCGCTCCGAGCCCACGTCCCCGGACCCGCATGGCACGCAGATAGCGGATGACCAGCACGCGACGGAGCCATCGGGGCCCGAACGTCGCGAGGATGCAGCGCAGCAGCATGTAGTGCCACACGTTCCAGAACACCCCGCGCTCGAGCATCACGCGGGTCTGGGGGTACTCCGCCAGGAGGCGGACGCACGATGTCCACCTGGTGGCCAACCGCAGTGTTCTCAGCGGGCCGACGTCTTCGACGGCGTGCAGGACCCGCGCGTCGGGCGCGAACACGCTGGTCCCGCCGGAGCCGAGGGCCCGCCAGGCCAGGTCGGTGTCCTCGCCCTCCGATCGAGCGCCGAAGCTCTCGTCGAAGCCGCCGAGCCGCTCGAGCAGCGCCCGCGGATAGAAGATGTTGCAGGTCTCGTAGTGTGGGCCGAGCTGGGCCTGCCGGATCGTGCGGGAGAAGACCGATACGTTCCCGAGCTCAGAGGGATCCGGCTCGGTCGGGCCCTGGACGATCGCCCCGGGGAACTCCTCGGCTCGCGCCAGCCCCGCCGTCAGCCATCGACTCGACGGAACGCAGTCATCGTCGGTGAATGCCACGAGCGGCGCCGCGGCCAGGCGCCAGCCGACGTTGCGGGCCCGGGCCGGGCCCCGCCGGCCCTCGGTGCGGGACGCGTGCACCGAGAGGTCGCCGGCGGCTCGCTCACGGTCGAGCAGCTTCGAGGTTTCACCGGAGAGGCCATCGTCGACGACGATCACCTCGAACCGGTCGCCCCCGAGATCCTGAGCCCGCAGCGCGGCAAGTAGTCGGCGTAGGCGCTCCGGCCGGTCGCACGTCGCCACCACGACCGAGATCACGGGGTCCATCACCGGCCGTACCTAATCACGAACGCCGAGCGCCCAACCGTGAACCATGCCGCGCCGCAGGATCTCACGATTGACGACGGAGCCCAGCTTGAGCGGGATCGGCGGGCGGGCATAACCGGGGCCGCGGGGGAGGAAGTAGGGGCCGCCCGCGTCGGTCACCTCGAAGCCCGCCTTCTCGAGATAGCGCCTGATGCCCACCGCATTCGGTAGCCACCAGAACGGCCGGCCCGGAGCCAGCGTGAGCTCAAATGCCGGCCGCCGAGGATGGCGGAGCGACAGGAAGAACGAGACCGCATCGTTGACCAGCAGTTGCCCACCGGGTCGCAGCACCGTGCGGATCGCGCTCAGCGCGAGCACCGGATCGCGCAGGTGGAGTAGCAGCGTGCCGATGAACGCGAAATCGAACACGCCGACTTCTTCAGGGTCGAGCGCGTAGACCGACAGGTTGCGCCGCTCGACGCTCGAGCCGAGAGCCCGATGGGCGACAGCGAACGCGTGCGGTCGCTGGCCGCGGTCCTGCACCGCAGCTTCCGATAGGGGCCCGACCGGGTGCGAGATGTCGGTCTCGCGGGGATCGTCGAGATCGATGGCGACCACGTCCGAGGCGCCTCGGCGCTCCATTTCGAAAGCCCAGAAGCCGTCGTGGGTGCCGACGTCGAGGCATCGTGAGCCAGTCAGATCCGGGGGAAAGGGGATCTTGGCCACCGCCCGACGGGTGTTGTATTCGCCAGGCGTGACGACGCCTCCCGGAAGCTCGATCGTGTGGTACCACGTGAGCTCCGCAACCTCGGTGGCCACGTCGCCGTCCCCTGTTCGAGTACCCGCCGGCATGCGTGGTGCACTGTAGGGGCTGGGGATATGGGCCTGCTCCGCGGCGGAGCCGCCGCTTCGACGGTCGCGCCGGGATAATCGGCGCCGGCGGATGCAGATGGTGCGAGCAAGAATCGACGCCGGCCGGTCGGAGCTCGCGCTCTTGACCGGCGCGGTCGTGCTCGGCCTTGCCGTGCGCGTGGCGTACGTACTCGCGACGAGGCACTTCCCGCTTGCCGGGGATGCGCCCGAGTACGACAGCGAGGGCTACCTGATCGCCCACGGTCACCCGTTCTGGACCTTCCTGCCGTACGGCATCCTGCACGCCGGCGCCTGGAAGGCGCCCGGTTATCCCGCCTGGGTGGGCTTCTGGTACTGGCTGATCGGCCATCACGTTCTCGCGGTACGGCTGCTGCAGGTGCCGCTCGACGTGTTCACGATCGTGCTGAGCTGGCTACTCGCCCGGCGCCTGTTCGGCGCCCGCGTGGCGATCGCCGCCGCCTTCGTGGTCGCGCTCTATCCGCTGGCGTGGCAGTTCAACGGGCTGCTCTATCCGGAGGCGCTGGCCACCCCGCTGACCGTGGCGCTGCTGCTGGTGATGTTCACCGGCGAGCTCACGGCGCGGCGCGCGGCCCTGTTCGGCGTGCTCCTCGGGGTCACCCTGCTGATCCGGCCTACGACGGAATTCATGCTGCTCGGCGCGCTGGTGGCGTGGTCGGTGGCGCTCGGGTTCAAACGGGGCGTCGGGCTCACCGTCGTGGCGGGCGTGGTGGCAGTGCTCGTGGTCGCGCCGTGGACCGTCCGCAATGCGATCGTGATGCATGGGTTCGTCCCGATCTCGATGCAGGACTCGGCTCTGTACGGCACGTTCAACGCCACGTCGGCGAACGACCCGCTGTTTCCCTATGCCTGGCGGCGGGAGCCCCCGAACGTGGCCCACCTGTTCGACCCTCATCACCCGCTCTCCGACGTGACGCTGCGCTCGAAGCTGATCACCAGCGGCGTCGACTACATCAAGGCCCACCCCGCCTCGGTACCGGAGGCGTTCTTCTGGAACGGACTGTCCCGGCTGTGGGATATCCGACGGCGTTCCCGGGCGCTCGCGGAGGTGCCATTCGAAGGTCGTAGCCGGCTCGTGAACAACCTCGGCCTCGACGCGTATCTGGTGCTGCTCCCGCTCGCGCTGATCGGCCTGTGGCGAACGCGCCGCCGGCGCGCCCTGGTGCTCGGCATCCTCGGGCTCGCCCTCGGAGCATCGATCGTGTTCACGGTCGATGCGGGGACTCGGTACCGCGCGCCGCTCGAGCCGCTGATCGCGATCATGGCCTGCGTCGCGGTGCTCGGGACTCGCGAAGGGCTAACGGCGAGCCGCTCCGGACGGATCTAACCTCTGGCGGATGCAGCCTGAGATCCACGTCCTCGGCATCTCCCTGAAGTCGTTCGGGATCGTGTTCGCGTGCGGCTTCATCGTCGCCGGCGCGATCCTGGCGCGGCGCCTGAAAGAGCTCGGCAAGCCCGTCGACTGGTCCTATGAGATGGCGTTCGCTGCGCTTGTCGGCGGCCTCGTCGGCTCGCGCCTTTACTACGTCGTGCAGAACTACAGCCAGGTCAAGCACGACCTGCTGGGCAGCCTGTTCTCGGGATCCGGCCTGGTCTGGTACGGCGGCGTGATCGGCGGCACGATCGCAGTGTGCGCGTGGGGCTGGTGGCGCGGATTGTTCGGAGTCGGTCTGCTCGATCTGGCCGCCGTGCCGCTGGCGATGGGCTACGCGATCGGCCGGATCGGCTGCCAGGTCTCGGGCGACGGCGACTACGGCAAGGTCTCGCATCTCCCGTGGGCAATGGGCTATCCGCGCGGCACCGTTCCCACGCCACCGGGGGTCAAGGTTCAGCCCACTCCGATCTACGAGACCGTCGCGATGGGGTTTGTCGCCTGGTGGCTGTGGCGGATGCGCGATCGCTTCCGTCCGGGCGCCCTGTTCGCCTTCTACCTGCTGCTGTCGGGCATCGAGCGGCTCCTGGTCGAGTTCGTGCGCCGCAACCACCGGATCGTGATCGGTTTGACCGCGCCGCAGCTCGAGAGCATCGGTCTGATGATCGCCGGCGTGGTGTGGCTGACGCTGTTGTCGCGAGGCGGGGGCATCCGCCTGCCGGTGGCGACTGGTCGAACCGCTGCAGCAGCGGCGGTCTGACCGCATGAAACGTTCGTTGACC